>JANPMI010000203.1:0-40632 GCA_031422725.1 Chitinophagaceae bacterium
CAACAAAGAATTAGAATCATTTTCCTATTCCGTATCGCATGATTTACGGGCACCTATCAGGGCCATCAACGGATATACAGGAATATTGTTGGAAGATTATGCCGGAAAATTGGATGCTGATGGAACAAAAGTCCTTCAGGCCATCCTGCACAATTCCAAAAAAATGGGTGAGCTCATTGATGACTTGCTTGCCTTTTCCAAATTAGGAAGAAAACAGGTAACGGTTTCAGAAATTAATATGACGGCTCTTGTTAAATCGCTGATAGAAGAATTAATAGTGGATAATGGCGAAAACATACCTGAGTTTACGGTGGAAGTGCTTCCACCTGCCAGGGGAGATCAGTCGCTGATTAAGCAAGTATGGGTTAACCTGGTTTCCAATGCCATTAAATATTCGAAGTATAAACCAACAACCAATATCAGCATCGGGGGGTATGAAAAAGATGACCAGGTGGTTTATTATATAAAAGATGACGGAGCCGGATTTGATATGCAATACTATGATAAGCTTTTTGGGGTTTTTCAACGTTTACATTCGCCGGAAGAATTTGAGGGAACCGGCATTGGCCTGGCTATTGTACAGAAAATAATACACCGGCATAGCGGAACAGTTTGGGCAGAATCAAAACTAAACGAAGGGGCTTGCTTTTATTTCACCTTGCCTGCGGCAGAGGCCAATTTACTTAGTATTAAACCTTAAATCCAAAAAATATGAATTACGATGACGTTGAAATTTTATTTGTTGAGGATAGTATAGATGATGCTACGCTTACCATCCGTGCCCTTGTAAAAAGCGGTTTCACCAACAAACTTCATCATGTTAATGACGGAGCAGAAGCACTTGATTTTATGTATGGCAAAGGGATATATGCTTCCCGCAATACCAAGATAAATCCTAAACTGATATTATTGGACTTAAAGATGCCAAAAGTATCGGGAATGCAGGTGCTGAAAAAAGTAAAATCCGATCCGGACCTTAAATCCATTCCCGTGGTAATACTTACTTCCTCTAAGGAAGACCCGGACGTAGCAGAATGCTATGCCCTGGGCGCCAACAGCTATATCGTAAAACCTGTGGACAGCAATAATTTTTTTCTTGCTATCAAAGAAATTGGAATGTACTGGATGATATTAAGCCAGCCAGCTCATTAATGTAAACCCTGAAAAAATGACAGCCGATCTTAAAATACTTGTTTTGGAAGATAACCAGAATGATGCTGATTTACTTCACCGGGAACTAACGAAATCCGGGTTGAGTTTTATTGCTGAAGTTGTTAATACCCGTGAAGCATTTGAACATTCTCTTGAAAACTTTACGCCTGATATAATATTATCTGATTATTCCCTTCCCGGCTTTGATGCAGTTACCGCTTTCCGCATTAAACAAAATAAATTGCCGGATATTCCATTTATTATTGTTTCAGGTATTATTGGAGAAGAAAATGCTGTAGAGCTTATTAAGGATGGTGTTACCGATTACACACCAAAGAATAAATTATTTACCTTATCCCAAAAGATCAACCGGGCACTAAAGGATACGGAAGAAAGAAAAGAAAAAATAATTACTGCTGAAAAATTAAAATTACAGGCGGCAGCATTAATTATTGCCAACAATGAACTGCTGTTTCAAAACGAAGAGAATGAAAAACGGGCAGTAGAATTAAGCATTACTCACAAAAGGCTGCAGCAGGCCGGCGAACAGCTTCAGTTGCAGGAGGTAATTAAATTAAGTGAAAAAAATTTCCGGCAGCTGGCTGATCTGATGCCGCAGATTGTGTGGACGGCCACACCAGGTGGAGTGATTGATTATTACAACAGGCAATGGTTTGAGTACACCGGTTTTGAAGAAGGGCACAGCAACCAAAACTGGATAGCTATTCTTCATGCCGACGATATGGAGCAATGGCAGAAAATGTTTAATGATTCTATTAAAACCGGAAACACTTACCAGACAGAATTTCGTTTACAAGACCACAAAAATTCCGGTATCTACCGGTGGTTTCTATGCAGGGCATTGCCGGTAAAAGACAGCGAAGCAAACATCACCAGGTGGATAGGCACCTGCACCGATATTAATGATGCAAAGAGGAAACAGGAAGAGCTGCAGCAAACGGAGCAGCGGAGAGCCGATTTTATAAAAATGGTGAGCCATGAATTAAAAACCCCGGTTACTTCTATTAAAGGATATGTGCAATTATTATTAATGATACTGGAAGAAGAACAGGAAAGATATAATCCTTCGGAGATAAAAAATTCTTTGTCCCGCATTAACTACCAGGTGTCGAGGTTAACCAGGCTCATTACCGAAATGCTTGATGTGTCAAGAATTGAAACCGGTCAGTTAGAATTGCAAAATACATTGTTCAGCCTCAACGACCTCGTTACAGAAACGGTGGAGGATATTCGTCATACCAACGCAAAGCATACTATTACGATACAGCATGATATTAATTGTACTGTTAAAGGTGACAGGGACAGAATAGAGCAGGTAGTTATTAATTTTGTTGCCAATGCCATTAAGTATTCACCGGATAACACCCGGATTGAAGTACGGATACAGCACGGGGGCGCCGGAAAAAACCAGGTGGCCGTGAGTGTAAAAGATGAGGGAATTGGCATTGATAGTAAGGAGCACAAAAAAATATTTGAACGTTTTTACCGGGTAAGGGAAGAAAATGAACAAACCTATCCCGGCTTTGGTATCGGGTTATTTATTGCAAAAGAAATTATTGAACGGCATAGTGGCATTATAACGGTTGAAAGCGAAGAAGGAAAAGGTTCCACTTTTACTTTTACCCTGCCGCTGGCAACTGAAAAAAACATATAATATGAAAAAAATGGCAAACATCTTAGTGGTGGATGATGACCCGGATATTGGCACCATGCTGAAAATGATGCTGGAGTATAAAGGCTATGCGGTAACACTGCTCAGCAATGCCGGTAAAACAGAACAACAACTAAGCAACCAGGCAACAGACCTTGTAATCTTAGATATGCTGATAGCAGGTACAAACGGTACCGATGTTTGCAGAAGCATAAGAGGCAATCCTCTTTCTGCCGATGTGCCGGTGCTGATGATTTCTGCATTGCCCGATGCCCGCAAAGTGTGTATAGATGCCGGGGCCAATGATTTTATTTCCAAACCATTTGAAATGAAGGAGCTGCTTTCCCGGATAACCCATTTACTCACCCGGGCAGAAAGTATCAGCTAACTGTAGCCAAATCAGCTATCGTTTTTTGTCAGCTATTGCCGGAAACACCAGAAAAATTTTATTTTTCTGGTGTTTCCGGGATCATCATTCCAACTAATTTCTTTACTCTTTTTTATACGCTGTCCCTTGCAGCGTACAGGATAGTTTGGACAAATCCGGAATCAAATTCCGGATTTGTCCAGAATTATTATATTTTTATGGCATGATAAAAAGAACAGCAGAGGTAAGATTAAGGAAACTGGCAGCCACTTTTCGCAGTGTGGCCGTAGTTGGCCCAAGGCAAAGTGGCAAAACTACCTTGTGCCGCCAGGTGTTTCCACAGAAGCCTTATGTATCGCTGGAAAACCCGGACATCCTGGAGTTTGCCAAAACTGACCCCAGAGGATTTTTATCGCAGTATCAAAAAGGGGCTATACTGGATGAAATACAACGGGTACCGGAGCTTTTCTCTTATTTACAGCAGGTGCTGGATGAAACAAAGAAAAAAGGATTATTTATACTGACAGGTTCCAATAATTTTCTTCTGCAGGAAAACATTACCCAGACATTATCCGGCAGGATTGCCTATCTGCAACTGCTTCCTTTATCGCTGCAGGAACTAAAAGAAAGCAAAAAAATAAAAACGGCATATAGCTGGCATATACTGAACGGGGGCTATCCCGAAGTGATTGCAAAAAGAATTAACCCGGTTGATTGGTATTCCGGCTACATCAGTACCTATGTGGAAAGAGATGTGAGACAGTTAAAAAATATCAGCAACCTCTCACAATTCACAAAACTGCTTCGTCTTTGCGCAGGCAGAACTGGTCAACTGCTGAATATGACATCGCTGGCTAATGATTGCGGTATTGACCAAAAGACCGTAACCTCCTGGCTGGCTATCCTGCAAAGCAGCTTTATCATTTATTTGTTGAAGCCCTATCACAATAATTTCAACAAACGGATAATAAAAAGTCCCAAACTTTATTTTTATGACACCGGGGTTGCCTGTTCGTTACTGGGTATCAATACTGCAAAACAAATATTCACTCATACAGCTAAAGGACCGCTGTTTGAAAACCTGTTAATAATTGAACTGTTGAAAGAACGGCTGAACAAAGGTTTACAGGATAATCTATACCATTGGCGGGATAAAACAGGAAACGAAGTGGATGTAGTGGCTGATCAGGCAGGCAAACTGACTGTTATAGAACTTAAAGCCGGTGAAACTATTTCATCAGATTTTTTTAAGGGCCTTGATTATTTTTCTTCACTTTATAAAAAAACTGCAAATAAACTGCTTGTTTACGGTGGAAAGGAACAACAAAAAAGAAGCAGTGGTACAACAATAACTCCGTGGAATGAGTTGGCGGGGTAAGCCGGATATACTCATCCGCCCTTTCAAATCCTGAATATCACCGCAGGGAAACTGCCGCAACCATTCATACCTGAGAAATCATTTCACTGCAATCATGCTTATCTCCACATTCACAAATTTTGGAAGGGCCGACACCTGTACTGTTTCCCGTGCCGGAAATTCCTTCTCAAAATATTTACCATACACGGCATTGATCTCGCCGAACTGGTGCATATCAGTAATAAAAATGCTGGTCTTCACCACATCGTTAAAGTCCATACCTGCCTCCGTCAAAATAGCTTTCAGGTTATGCATTACCTGGTGCGTTTCTTCCTGTATATCTCTATTCTTTAAATTACCCGTGGCAGGGTCAATACAAATCTGTCCGGAAATAAATAACAGACCTTGTCCCGGTTTATCGGGATTGCCGCTTAATACAGCCTGATTA
This sequence comes from Chitinophagaceae bacterium, assembly GCA_031422725.1. GTDB lineage: Bacteria > Bacteroidota > Bacteroidia > Chitinophagales > Chitinophagaceae > JJ008. The sequence continues at coordinate 4,997 of JANPMI010000203.1, forward strand.
TAAGGTCCGATGGGTGCAGGGGCATTGCCGGTGGTGATGATGGTTTTACTCATATTATCGTTTTAAACAAAATTCAGAAAAGCGAATGTAGGCTAATTCTTATTTTTAAATACTGGGTATGCTATGAATAGTGAATATGTTTCAGACTGTCCTGCAAATTTCATCACACAACCCAACGGGGTGACATGATTATAGAAATATGCTGATAAGGTCATCTAAACCCCGAAGGGCAATGTCATTAAGTTAAGATTTTATTATGTCATCCCTTCGGGATTTTGGGAACTGGCGGTTGTTCTACATCTATAATAATAACATCCCTTCGGGATTTTCAACCTCGAAGATGTGCAATTATTATAGAAAATTCAGATTACAACGTATTAAAACTCCGAAGGAGTGGCATTAGACAGCAGTCATTTTTTAACTTAATAACATTGCCCTCCGGGATTTCAATCCCAATTTACCTGTTTGCGATAGTAATGTCATCCCTTCGGGATTTTTGAAAATGATTGTTGTTTTGCATCTATAATAATAGCATCCCTGTCCGTCTGGCCAGATGGGCCCTCAGGATTTTTAATCCGCCTTGGCGGATGGAATTATTATAGAAAATTCAGATTACAACGTATTAAAACTCCGAAGGAGTGACATTAAACAGCAGTCATTTCTTAATTTAATGAGATTGCCCGAAGGGGTGATAGAAATAAAAAGCCCAGCTAATCGTACCATTCAAACAGATATTTTTCATCATATTCAACCTCAAATCTCTTTAGAAAATCAAGGTATTCCTGTTTGAAGGTTTTCTTTTTGTGATATTTTTCCTGGTTGAGAATATAATCATACACTTTTCCTATATGGGAATGGGAATAAGAAAATGCACCATAGCCCTCCTGCCAGGCAAATTTTCCCTTTACGAACTTATGGTCATTAACAAAATTGGAGGCATTATTTTTTATATCCCTTACCAAATCTGACAAAGCCATAACAGGTCTTAATCCAACAAAAGCATGAATATGGTCGGACATCCCATTTACAATGATTGATTTTTGTCCTTTGCCCTTAATGGTTCCGGCAATATATTTATGTAATTCAGTTTTCCAATTGTTGCTAATCAGGTTCTCCCTGCCTTTTACAGCAAAAACAATCTGAATATAGATTTGTGAAAATGTTCCGGGCATAATAATAGTTTTAGGCTGTTTAATATGTCACCCCTTCGGGGTTTTATACCCCAATTTACCTTTTTGCTATAATAATATCAACCCTTCGGGTTTCTTGGAAATGATTGTTGTTTTACATCTATAATAATAGCATCCCTGTCCGTCCGGCCAGACGGGCCTTCAGGATTTTTAATCCGCCTTGGCGGATGGAATTATTATAGAAAATTCAGATTACAACGTATTAAAACTCCGAAGGAGTGGCATTAAACAATAGTCTTTTCTTGACTTAATGTCATTGCCCTCAGGGATTTCAATCCCAATTTACCTGTTTGTTATAGTAATATCAACCCTTCGGGTTTCTTACAGTGCCTTACATAAGAATTATTCATTCCCAAATGAAGCAGAAGATTTTTAAAAAATCAACAAGGGAGAATTTAGCTTTATACGTTTTCTTTGCAAAAAAGGATTATGAAGATTGCCGTGATAGCCAATGCCCTGCTGAAAGAAGAAATGCTGGCACAGGGTCTCGCCAATAATGCATCCGTAGAATGGTTGCCCGAAATTAAGGCCGTTCCCGGTGCAGATTGCTATATTGATTTGCTCTTCAGCGCAGGACCGGAGAGAATAAAGGCATTGCAGCAACTGCATCCCGCCATGATTATTGTAAATGCAGTAACCCATACACTGGATGAATTACCCGGAAATTTTATACGCATCAATGGCTGGCCCACTTTCTTAAAAAGATCGTTGGCAGAGGCCTCGGGCACTAACGAAGACCTAAAAGAAAAAGGAGAACAATTTCTTTCTGTTTTCAATAAAAAAATAGAATGGGTGCCCGATATTCCCGGTTTTATTACACCACGGGTCATCAGCATGATTATTAATGAAGCATATTTCACACTCAGTGAAAAAGTAAGCAGCAAAGAAAATATTGATACAGCCATGAAATTGGGTACCAATTATCCCTATGGCCCTTTTGAGTGGGGAGAAAAGATAGGGTTGAAAAATATCTATGATTTATTAAACCGGCTAACCATAACAAATTCCCGGTATGCGCCATCTGCTTTATTAAAAAAAGAAGCCCTGCCTGCATGAGCCTTATTTTAAATATTGATACAGCACTTGAAACAGCTTCTGTTTGCATAGCCAAAGACGGAAAGCTGGTGCAATCAGCCAGTAATGATAATCAGAAAGATCATGCGGCATGGCTTCATACCGCTGTCAGTGAAATAATAAAAAAATCCGGTTATCTCATCCATCAGTTGGAAGCAGTGGCAGTCAGTATTGGTCCCGGTTCTTACACAGGCCTTCGGGTTGGTCTTGCAGCTGCCAAAGGTCTTTGTTATGCTTTACATATTCCTTTGCTGGCAATTAGCACACTGGAAATAATAGCCCTTTCGGTAAAAGAGGAAGCTACTGATCTTATTTGTCCCCTGGTTGATGCCCGCAGAATGGAGGTATTTACAGCTATGTACGATAAAGAATTACGGGAAAAATATTCCCCTGTGGCGATGGTAATTGAGGCAAACAGCTTTGCTTCCCTTTTAGCTGCTCACAAAATTCTTTTTTGTGGAAGCGGCTACAAGAAGGTTCAGGCTATGATAAGCAGCCCTAACGCATTATACAGTGACACCATTAGTAATGCTGCACATCTGGCCCAATTATCGCAGCATTATTATCAACTAAAAGAGTTTGCAGACCTTGCCTATACAGAGCCTTTATACATTAAAGAATTTAATGCTGGCCCCCGAAAGGTTGGAACGTAAAATCCGTCTTATCAGCGTTATGATTTTTAGAACCCCGAACAGTACGGCTATATTGTTGCGGTACTTTTCTCAACCATTTATCTATGAATAACTACTCCTTAGTGCTGAATAGTTTGTCTGAAAACGGATCTTCCCTGAAAGTGGATTTGCTCAATGTAAAAAAAGCAGCCTTGATTCTGCGGGCCGTTAACCATAAACTAAGACAACAAATCCTGAAAACTATTGATGAGCAGGGAAAATTAACAGTAACAGAATTATATATAAAGCTCAGGCTGGAGCAATCCGTGGCTTCACAACATCTCGCTGTGCTGCGCAAAGCTGGTTTTGTAAAAACAGAACGGGATGGCAAATTCATTTATTACTCCGTGAATCCCAACCGGATGGAAGAATTGAACAAATTTGTAGGCGACCTGTTAGATTAATTGCCCCCTAAGGTATTTCAAGTTTTTTTTGCCACAAAGACACTAAGCCACGAAGATGCACAGAGAAGATTTTAAGCCACTATCTGCTGCGGAAGAAAAAATAAAAGAGGACATCAAACGGTTTATTGTGTGATAGTGATTTCTTAGTGAACCCTTTGTGCCTTCGTGTCTTTGTAGCAGTCCTGTTTGCACCTCAAAATAAGAATTGGCCCTAAGAAAAATTAACTCGCAACAGGTTTATAAACATTTATTTTTGTACCCTGCTTACCAACAGGCAGGTTTAAACTCCTTCAACTATGTTCATTAAACAGTTATATACAGGATGCCTCAGCGAAGCCGCTTATTATATTGAAAGCAATGGCGAATCGGCCATTATTGATCCGCTTCGTGATATTGATGCTTACCTTGACCTGGCCAATGAAAGAAAATCCCGTATCAAATATATTTTTGAAACACATTTTCATGCTGACTTTGTAAGTGGTCATTTAGACCTGGCAAAAGCTACCGGCGCACCGATAGTTTACGGACCCAATACCAACACAAAGTTTCCGGTGCATGTAGCCAAAGATGGAGAATCATTCAAGGTTGGTGATCTGACCATTGAAGTATTACACACACCCGGCCATACATTAGAATCAAGCTGTTATTTATTAAAAGATGCGGCAGGAAAAAATTATTGTGTATTCACCGGCGACACTTTGTTTGTGGGTGATGTAGGCCGGCCCGACCTGGCACAAAAAGGTGAAGAGATAACGATGAATGATCTGGCAGGTATGATGTATGAAAGCCTGCAATCGAAAATTATTCCGCTGGCAGATGAGGTAATTGTTTACCCGGCACATGGCCCCGGCAGTTCCTGCGGAAAAAATCTCGGCCCGAATACACACAGCACCATCGGTGAAGAGAAAAAATCCAATTATGCACTGAAGGCCGCCAGTAAAGAAGATTTTATAAAAGAAGTAACCGATGGAATCACTGCGCCACCTTCTTATTTTCCCATCAATGCCCGGATAAATAAAGAAGGTTATGATAGTTTGGAAAATGTGTTGGAAGAAGGGTTGACTAATTTACCGGTGGACCGGTTCAAAAAATTAATGGAGAATGATGTCATCATCCTTGATACCAGGAATGCAACTGTCTTTACACAGGGGTTTGTTCCCGGCTCCATCAGCATCGGGCTGGAAGGACGTTTTGCTGAATGGGCAGGAAGCCTGTTACCCTTTGATGCTCCCATAGCATTAGTAACGGACCCAGGAAAAGAAAAAGAAACCATTGTAAGATTGGCAAGGGTTGGTTTTTCTACCGTAAAGGGATTTTTACAGGGTGGTTTTGAAGCCTGGAAAAATGCCGGTGAGCCTGTTGATATAATTATTGACGTGGAAGCGGATGAACTGATGATGGACATTCCTCATGATGATAAATTAGTAATTGTCGATGTACGCCGCCCGACTGAATTTGCTGATGGCCATCTGAAAGATGCACTGAATCTTCCGCTGAACGATATGATGGATCCCGCAACAATGGCCAACCTCGAAGAAGATCAAAACCTGTATGTGCATTGTGCCGGTGGTTACCGCAGTGTTATCGCCGCTTCTTTATTAAAAAGACAGGGCTTTCACAATCTCAGAAACATATTGGGGGGCTGGGGAAAAATTAAATAACAGGAAAAAGCGGAGATAGTGAAAGAGACAAGTGTGCTGAATTAAGTTAGCCACAGATTACACAGATTAACACAGATAAATACTGTTAGCCACGAAAGCACACAAAATTTCACGAATAAGACAGGTAGTTTGCCGCAGGTGATTTCTTTATATTTATTTTTTTGTATTAACTCGTAGCTAAAAAAAAGCTGCGCTAGCAGCTAATCAGTTCAATCATTTTAATCACCGAAATCAGCGATCATATTTTTGACTGCACCCACTCTTCCAGTTTTGGAGAACTCTCCACACTTATTATAGCTGCATATCTTGACTTAGTACCATTGTGTACGCCTACATGCCATAGCCTTTGCGAATCCACAATAAAGTGTGAGCCTTTTTGCATCGGCACTCTTGCTTCCGATTCTTTGATGGGTAAATTATTTTCATCACTGTCATACAGGAGCATGTAGCTGTCAGGATTATCAGTTAATTCAATCCACATTCTTACCACCCAGCCTTCGTCTTCCGGGTTTAGCCGGTTATTATCATCCCGGTGAACGGAACGGATGGCCTGGTCGTGGGTTTGTGGTTCCAATCTTATCACTCTCACCCGTCCAAAATTGGCGGGAATGGATTTTATATATTTCATCAGTTCAGGTGCCAGTTCTGCATTGGGAGTAAAGATGGCATGCTTATCCGTCTTTCCATTTTCCCAGAAACCCTTGCACTCAATCGTACCATCGCAGGAAGCTAATGGTGCGAAATTGGTATCGCCGCCACTTTTCCAATCCATATAAGTAAGATTCTCCCATTCACTTGCGGGAATAGCATCGAGGTTCATTGTTTTAAGAACAACATATCCTTTCTCCCCCATGCTTGGCATACGATAATGGGGAGACGCTAAAGGAATTTTCACTGACCAGTGCTCACTGTGTGGCCAGAATATGGCGGGAGTTGGGGATGACATAAAAATAAATTAGGTTAAAACAGGTAATGATAAGAAGGGCAAATTAGTGAATATTACAAAGCCATTAAAAACAAAAAAAGGCTGATAAATTATTACCTTTAAAGGATGGAAAACAGCCCGGAATTAAAGGCTCTCATACGCAAAAATGCACATCTTTTCTGGTACTCAAAAGACAGCGAAAAGGAGAATTTGCCGTTGCCCGTGGTGCTGGAATTTTTTATTAACTACGCCAATAAAGAGGATATAAAAGCCCTGTTTAACATTGTTGGTATTAAAAATGCGGCTGCTGTTTTTTTTGAGCAGATAAATAAATCGGAGAGAGCGGCTAATAATTATGAAAAGGTTTCCAGGAATTATTTCAGCTTATATTTTAAGAAATATGCATCTTGAAATTCTGAATAAGGAGCAACATGACTTGCTGCCATTCATAAAAAAATATTCAAAAAATTATTACCTAGTTGGCGGCACCGCTATTGCCCTGCATCTTGGCCACAGAGTTTCTATAGATTTTGATTTATTTACCGGGGAAAAAGTGAATACGGTAACTATAAAAAAGCAAGTAGTAACCTCAGGTTTTTTATCAAATGTAATTGTTCAGAAAGCTGATCAGATTCACTTTATAATTAATAATGTAAAACTTACATTCTTTCAGTTCCCCTTTACTATTGAAGCAACCCAATATCATCAAAGTTATTTCAGAATACCTGATTTGCTTACCCTTGCTGCCATGAAAGCCTTTGCATTAGGTGGCAGGGGAAAGTGGAAAGACTATGTGGACTTATATTTTATTCTTAAAAACCATTTTACTATAGCAGAAGTTTGTACAAAGACAAAGGATTTATTTACAGATGTGTTTAACCCGGCTCTGTTTATTAAACAGCTCTGTTACTTTGATGACATCAGCTTTGAAGAACAGGTAGAATTTATGCCTGGTTTTGAAGTAAGCGAAACAGCAGTAAAAGATTTTTTAATTGATGCGGCATTAACCGGGTTTTAATTTTTATACCTGAATGAACGGTATCAAACCCCGAGCAAACTCAGGCAGTTTTTTAGTAAATGACCCGGTTGAACTAATAAATCAACAATTGTTTTTCCCAACAAAAAGTTAACGCCCCGCCTTTTTAACCACTCGTCAGGAAATTGTCACCGGTCAGATAATTCAACAGCTGTACTGCAGCGTCTCCTCTTATCTTCAATCTACGAATGAATTAGTAGTTGTGCCGCACACCAACTGAGAAATGTAATAGCCATACATTTTTAGCGTCATAACCATAATAAAGTATAGCCATGAAAATCAAAACCAATTTAGCCCTGTGGGCTATGTTGCTGCTATCTGTATGCAGCTACTCACAAGCCCCTGCTCCAAAAAGTTTGTCTGCGAAACGCACCTCATTACCTGTTAAAGTAGATGGTGCCATTGATGATGTTGCCTGGAAAGAAGCTCCTGCGGCATTAGGCTTTACGGAGTTCAGACCAACGCCTTTCCGAAAAGAAGATGAAGCGAACAGAACAGAAGTATATATGCTCTACAATGATGAAGGCATTTATCTTGGTGGCTATTGTCATGAAAAAACAAAAGACAGTATCTCCACTGAGTTAAGAGGAAGAGATGGCTTTGGCAACAATGATTGGATTGGTTTTGTGTTTGACACCTATAATGACAAGATCAATGGGTTTGAATATTTTGTTACCCCATTGGGTGAACAGATGGATGCAAAAGTATCACCCAACCAAAATGGGAACAGCGAAGATTTTAGCTGGAATGCCGTATGGAAAGGTGCAGCTAAAATTCATGCTGATGGATGGTCCTTCGAGATGTTTATTCCTTTTTCTGCTATCCGGTTCAGTAAAAAGAATATACAGGAATGGGGGCTTAACATTATGCGGCGGCGTCAAAAGACAGGCCAGCAGGTATTTTGGAACCCTCTCGATCCTAATGTAAACGGTTTTCTAACGCAGGGAGGACTTTGGACCGGCCTGGAAAATATTAAGCCCCCGCTCCGGTTACAATTCTCTCCTTACTTTTCGACGTATGCTAATCATTATCCTTCCAATACTCCGGGAAAAGAAAATTGGACTTCTTCCATAAACGGTGGGATGGATGTAAAGTACGGCATCAGCCAGGCCATTACATTAGACATGACATTGATTCCCGATTTTGGACAGGTAAAAAGCGATAATACTGTATTAAACTTAACTCCCTTTGAAGTTAAGTATAATGAAAACCGTTCCTTTTTTACGGAAGGCACTGAATTATTTAATAAAGGCAGTTTATTTTATTCACGAAGAGTTGGTGGCAGACCTTTACATTATTTTGAACCGTATGATCAGCTGGGACCAAACGAAAAACTCATTGCAAATCCGGCTGAAACCCGGCTCGCCAATGCTACAAAAATTTCGGGTCGTCTGCAAAATGGTCTCGGTATCGGCGTATTCAATGCTATTACCAAACCAACTTATGCTATTATAGAGGATGACAATAATAAGCAACGTAAAATTGAAACCAATCCTTTAACGAATTATAATATCATAGTACTGGATCAAACACTAAAACATAACAGCAGCATTAGTTTGATTAATACCAATGTATGGCGCAGTGGAAAAGATTATGATGCCAATGTAACAGCCGGTCTTTTTGATTTTACTGATAAAACAAATACCTGGAATGTGGGGGGTAAAGCAGGAACAAGTAATCTTTTCGGATACCTGGCAGATGGTAAAACCAAGAGGGGCTATACCGGGAATCTTTATTTTGGTAAAAAAAGCGGTCGCTTCAATTTTAATCTGTCCCAAACAGTTACTGATTCAAAATACCAGATAAATGATCTTGGATATTTCACTTTTAATAATTTCTTTCAAAGCAATCTTTGGATGGGTTACAGCTGGAGAAAACCCAATGATTGGTACAACCAGTTACGCTTAAATTTTAATGCGGGATATTCCCGTCGGTTGAAACCATCGGTATATCAAAATGCCAATTTCAATATTAATATGAACGGGCAACTGAAAAACCTGTGGTGGTCAGGATTTCTCATTGGCTATGAACCCAGCGGTAATGACTTCTATGAGCCACATAAAGAAGGCCGGTTTTTTAAAGGTTGGTCCAGCTTTTTTGTGGATGCGTGGGTAGAAACTAACAGTGCCAAAAAATATCAGGTATATACTGAGCTTTTATACGTTGCAAGGAGCTATTTCTCGGGTAAGAAGTACCAGTTTAACCTGAATCAGCGGTACCGCTTCACTGATAAGTTTTCAGTTGCTTACCGCCTCTACCTCGAGCCACAAAAAGAAAATGTTGGTTTTGCCGGCTTCCTCGGCAATGATGTAATTTTCGGTAAACGTAATATCAGTACGGTAGAAAATTCTTTCAGCATCAAGTATAATTTTAATAAAAAAATGGGGCTGAAGACCGACATCCGGCACTACTGGAGCAGGGTAGATTACAGGGATGCCAATCAAAACTTTTTTAAACTATTAGACAATGGCAAGCTGGAGCATACCACCCTCTTTACTGAAAATGCAAACCAGAACTATAATGCTTTTAATGTTGATGCTGTATTTACCTGGGAGTTTGCACCGGGCAGTTTTATGAACCTTGTCTGGAAAAATTCTAACCCGGTTGACAACTTCAGCAGAAAAACTAATGAAGACTATTTAAAAAACCTGGGCAATACATTAGACCAGCATCACAATAATAATGTATCATTCAAGGTTATTTATTTCTTAGACTATCTGGATCTGAAAAAAAGTAAAAAGAAATAAGTTGTCAGGAAAAAAAATAAAAAGAGCCTGTATCAAAAGATTGTCAGCCTGAGTTTATCGAAGGCAATCAATTTGATTGTCAATATTTCGACAAGCTCAATATGACAATCAAATTGATTTTTGAGACAGGCACTTTTAATTTTAAGCAATCACTTCGCCATATTCAGGTTTCCACTCATGTTTCCAGCGGCGATGGCTCCACAGCCACATATCGGGATACTGACGGATTACCGACTCCAGGTAGCGGACAAATTTCAAAGTAAGTTCTTCTTCCGTCATTTTTTTTGGATCCAGTTCCATTGCAGAAAATACTCCTTCATAATATCCCCTGCGGGGCTTATGAATAAAAGCAAATGTTACAGCCGTGTTATTGATCATAGCTCCCCTGGCGGGACCTTTTACAAAAGGTGTTGGTCTTCCAAAAAAATTAAACCACCAGGCGCTAGCAGGGCTTCCGGGATTCTGGTCAGCGGCAAGGCCCAAAACATATTGCATATTTCTAAATGGCAGAAAATCCTGCTGCATGTGAGTGGCCCGTACCAGCAAACTTCCATTCCGGGAACGGAGCCTGTAAAATAATTTATCTAATAATTTATTAGCAATCGGCATATAGACTACCACCAATGGAAAAGAAAAATGCTGACTGGCAACGGCATTCCCCCATTCCCAGTTAAAGTTATGACCAATATGCACCTGCACACTTTTACCCGTCTCTTTTATGCTGTTAACAACATCCCAGTTAGCAGAACAACGTTTTAGGATAAAATTTTTTGATGCACTTATCATCTTAATCGTTTCTATAAACGTATCAATAAGATTGTGATAAAATTTTTTAGCGATTTTTGTTCGTTCTTTTTCAGTCTTTTCAGGAAAAGCAATTAAGAGATTGCTCATTACCACATCTTTCCTGTATTTAAACATATAGAAGACAAGTGCATAAATACAATCAGAAAAAACGTAGAGGATACGTAAGGGGAGCAGGGAAATAAGCCAGAGAAATCCGTAAACGATATAATACATGGTGGGCAAAGATAAAAACTACAGAACAATGTTTTGAACAAGATTGCTCTTAGCCGGGTAATCTGTATTATAATGAAGACCACGGCTTTCTTTACGGAAACCAGCACCTTTTACAATCAGGTATCCAACTGTTATCATATTACGCAGTTCCAGCAGTTGAGGTGATACAGAGCTGCTTTCATATAACTGTTCCGTTTCTTCCCACAACAGGTCAAGTCGCCGCATAGCTCTTTGCAGACGGACATTGTTCCGGACAATTCCCACATAATCACTCATCACCAGCTGCAATTCTTTTAAACTCTGTGTGATCAGAATCATTTCTTTCGGTTCAGTTGTTCCCCTGGCATTCCAGTCCGGAATATTATCATTAAATGAAATTGAAATTATCTTTTCTGCAGCATCCACATAACAACGATGTGCAAACACCATTGCTTCCAATAATGAATTACTGGCTAACCGGTTGGCTCCATGCAAACCTGTGGATGCACATTCACCACAAGCATACAGATTTCTTACAGAGCTTCTTCCCCATTCATCTGTTTTTATTCCGCCACAACTGTAATGAGCTGCAGGTGCCACGGGTATCATTTGTTTGGTGATATCAATACCTATGGATAAACATTTTTCATAAATATTCGGAAAGTGTTCTGTAAATTTTTCTTTGGTGAAATGACGGCAATCTAACCATACATGCTCCGTACCTGTCCGTTTCATTTCACTATCTATGGCTCTTGCCACAATATCTCTGGGTGCAAGGTCTTTTCTTTCATCATAGTTGGGCATAAAGGCTTCCCCGTTTTTATTACGAAGAATACCTCCGTCTCCCCTGACAGCTTCCGTAATTAAAAATGCCTGACCTCCTGCTCCGGGTTCATATAACGCAGTGGGATGAAACTGTATAAATTCCATGTTTTCAATTCTGCCTTTGGCCCGGTACACCATCGCCACCCCATCACCAGTTGCAATGGAAGGATTAGTAGTTGTTCTGTACACCTGTCCGTTTCCGCCGGTAGCCAGCAGGGTAATTTTTGAAAGTATCTTTTCAATTTTGTTGGTTTCAAGATTGAGTACATAGACTCCGTAACATTCCACATCCGGTGTTGCTTTGTTAACCAAATATCCAAGATGGTGCTGCGTAATAATATCAACAACAAAACAATGCTTGACGAAATCAATATTTTTTTGCCGGGCCACCGCATCTATCAAAGCTCTTTCCATTTCCTTACCTGTTACATCCTTATGATGCAGGATGCGAAATTCTGAATGGCCCCCTTCCTTGCCTCTTTTATAATCTCCGTCTTCCTCTTTATCGAATTTAGCACCCCAGTCAATTATCTCCTGCACCCGTTCAGGCCCTTCTTTCACTACAATCTCCACCACATTTTTATTACACAAACCATCACCTGCAATTAATGTATCATGAATATGCTTATTAAAACTGTCATTCTCCAGGTCGTTCACCACCGCAATGCCGCCCTGAGCATATTTTGTATTGGTTTCATCAGCCGCAGCTTTTGTTATCACCAATACTTTCTTATCCGGAAATTGATTGGCTACCTTCAAAGCATAAGTTAACCCTGCTATACCCGAACCAATTACTAAAAAATCTGTTTGTTGCATAAATAATTTTATTTAGTCATCCGCACTACTGCTATCATCTTGCGAGGCGAAGGCGAAGCAATCTTTTGTTACCAACTTCGGTTCCCTCAGCATCTTCGTTGTGTCACTCACTTCATCGTTCGGTAATTCTATTCGGTCCCGCATTTTTTCGGGACTACCACTCCAATAATTTTCAAAAATTTCTTTTCCCGAAATTTAAATCAATATTGAACCCCTACGGGGTTCTAACCATATTCTACCCTTTCATTCTCCGGGTTTCACCCGGAGCTACCTATATTCATCCCTTTCGTGGCTGTGTACTAAAGCAAAACTATTCCTTATCCCTTGAATTTATATAATGGGAAGCTCCTTTCACAATAAAAAGCTGTGCCAATCCATACGCTAGCATAATTAAAACACCGGCCACTTCAAATGAATGATAAAATTTATTAATGGCCAATACTGAATCAGAAACTACAAACAACAAAGCTCCAATCATCATCCATTTACCTGCTTCTTTATTTTTGATAAACAGCATGTGCATTGCCAGCATAAACATAAAACTGATGACAATGCCATAAATACGAACCGGAATTTTCATATCCCCGAGATAAGGCGATAGCCAGTTGATTAGTGCGGCGTAATAAATAACCACTACCACCAGTAACCAGGGGTTACTTTTTATTTTTTCCCTCACCCGTACCTGGTGGAAAAATACTATATAGAAAACATGAGCCAGTAAAAAGGAGGACAGCCCCAGTAAAAAGAAAATTTCTTTCTTATCCTGGAACATCAGGAGCACATCACCACCCCATGAAAATAAAAGGGCAAGGACTATCCATTTTTTAAAATGAATCGCTATTCCACTTGTTTGTGAAAGAAAATAGCCAATAAGTACAGGTATTATCAGCGGCTTGAAAATTGTTTGTAATAAAATATTATCTGATTGTATCCCAATAATATCGCCTGTAAGGATGATTATAAAAAGAAGTATCCAGTGTTTTTGTTTCATTTATTGATTTTCTTGTCCAAATTCTCATCACCAAAAAAAGTCATTAATCTACCGATATTTCGCTGTACCAGCAATTTCTGTTCTGCTAATTTCAATAAATCCGTTCTGGCAGTCTGATTACTAATTCCAAATTTAGTTTCAATCTGTTTAGCAGTAAAATATTCGCTGCTATCTTTTAACAATTCCTGCAAAATATAAATTTGCCGTTCGTTAAAATTATGCTTTCGCAATAATTGAACAGATACATTTTTCTCTTTTATCTTCCGGTCGATATATAACTTCAAATCCTCTAATGCCCCGCTAATACATTTCAAGTTATAAATAAAGAAATATGTCAGATCATTATCATCATACTCTGTATGCAGATAAGCCCGGGCATATTGAGATTTAGCTTTTAAAATAATTCGTGAAATAGACATATACTCTACCAACCAATAACCCTTCTTAATCAGATACCAGTAAAAAAGAGCCCTTGCCGTTCTCCCATTTCCATCTACGAAAGGGTGAATATATCCGATTAAGAAATGCAACATTATCCCTTTTAAAATAGGATGAAGAAACCCTTCGGGTTCTTTTTTATCGTTTGCGAATTTGATAAATTCATTCATCAACTTATCAATACTCTCCGAATTAGGCGGTGTATAGAAGATTTCTCCCTGCTCATCAACAATATGTACATTTTTGTTTCTATACTTACCTTCAAATACCGGGTTATCTAGTGTATCGGTAGTGACAAGTTTATGTATTTTTAATAAAACTTCTTTAGAGAGTTCAATACTCTTGTTTTCAACTATCCATTTCATGGTATTATAGTTGTTTACAATCATCTGCTGGGATTTATTAATCGGCGTCTGATTTTTCTCAAGCATTTCTTTTGCAACCTTTCTCGTTGTAACCGCCCCTTCTATTTGGCTGGAGGCTATGGCTTCCTCCATAATAGAACTGATTAGGTAGGTATTTTTATCCTGTTCAGGAAATGTAGATAATGCTTGCAAATTTCCACCGAGGTACATATCAAGCTCATGAAGATGCTTTTGAATAACAGACGGAGTATTATAATAAAACTTAAAGCCGGCAGTATTTGATAAAGAGAAAAGCTTACGATTCCTCCGATTATCTTTAATAAAATTCCATATTTTTTTTTCAGAGAGATTTTTATTTCTTGCTATATATTTCCATTTATCGAAATAAGGATAATCATTATCATCTATATGCAAAATCTCCATTAAATGATTTTTCTTGGCCATTTCAAGAAGAAAATCACCGAGTTCAATAACCTGATAATAAGATTGGCGGGGCTTTTCTGGTTTTTTCATCCATTCCTAATTTTCACCAAAATACTATATTTTAGCTTTTATTCCAAATTTTGTATTAATTTGGAATAATTAAGAATAAGTTCAATTTTGATAATCAACTACTTAGCTTACTTCTACCCAGGCATGATTGTCCTTAATCAAATTAATTAATTCCTCTACCGCCACCTCACTGTTTACATTTCTCTTCACCACTTCTTTTCCCCTATATAAAGTAATTTTTCCAGGGCCGCTGCCTACATAGCCAAAATCAGCATCGGCCATTTCGCCGGGGCCGTTTACAATACAACCCATGATGGCAATCTTTACACCTTTCAGGTGATTGGTAACAGCCCGGATTTTTGCTGTAGTCTCCTGCAGATCAAATAGTGTTCTGCCGCAGCTTGGGCAACTGATATATTCTGTTTTTGAAATCCTTGTTCGGGTGGCTTGTAAAATTCCAAAAGCAATTGAATTTAACAACTGGGTTTGTGGTGCAATCTTTTTATCACCATAATGATACCCAAAACAGACGCCATCACAAAACCCGTCAAGCAATAAGGCACCTGCTTCTACGGCATAGTGAATCAAACTTTCATCGGTTGTTGCATTAGTGCTATCGCAAATAATGATGGCAGGGTTTTGTATATTTTTATTCATCAGGTCTGCAAACATGCTGCGAATATTCTGCATTGCATTTTTGTTGGGAGAGCTTAAACATATAACCGCAGTCTTATCGTCCTTTAATTTGTCCAGTAATTTTTTACCCCGCTCTGAAGAATATTCATCCCAAGAGTAATCAATCATTATAAAGTTAAGGTTAGATGATTTTTCCATGCTATCATCCAGGTACTGGGGGGCATCAAAAAGGGGAACATATTTTCCTTTATCGCTTGCTGACAACCAGGGCTGATGATAGAGAATTACTTTTAATGTTCCCGGCAAATCAAAATCTAAAAGCTGGTTACAGAAAATATAATCTGCCGCTGCATCACTAATATTCCATTTATCCGTAGCCGCATCATAGGTATAGCCAATATTTCGTAAATCGTCAGGAATAATTTTCTCATACTTACTAAAATCAGCAATAACAATTGGCGCCTGCTTACCACCAATATTATCTACAGCAAATGTCTCTCTCCGCTTGTATTCAAATGGGGAATACGGTTGTCGGTTGTCAGTTGTCAGTTGTCCGGCCTCAGACTTCTGGCTTCTGGTTTCATATCTTTTCACTAAATCCTTACACACTGGTATTTCAAACTCAGGGTCTTCGGTTAATGATACACGGATCGTATCACCAATGCCATCTTCTAATAACGTACCGATACCAACAGCAGATTTTATTCTTCCATCTTCACCATCGCCGGCTTCTGTTACGCCAAGATGTAACGGGTAAATTTCTCTGAACTCGTCAAACATGGTTTTTATCAATAAGCGGTAAGCTTGTACCATCACCTGCGGATTGCTGCTCTTCATACTCAGCACAATATTGTGATAGGTTTCTCCTCTTGCTATCCGCAAAAACTCCATAGCACTTTCTACCATTCCCATGGCGGTATCGCCATAGCGGCTCATAATGCGGTCACTCAGTGATCCATGATTGGTGCCGATCCGCATTGCTGTACCATATTCTTTACAAATTTTTACTAAGGGAGTAAACCTTTCCCTGATCCGGTCAATTTCTTCTCCATACTCAGCATTGGTATATTCGATCTGTTCAAATTTTTTCTTGTCAACATAATTACCTGGGTTCACTCTTACTTTTTCAACAATTCTTGCCGCTATCTCTGCGGCATTGGGAGTAAAATGTATATCAGCAACCAGCGGGGTATTGTATCCTCTTTTCCTCAGTTCATTTTTAATATTCAGCAAATTCTCTGCTTCATTTTTGGACGGGGCGGTGATGCGGATCAGCTCAGAGCCAGCTTCAATGCAACGGATACTTTGTTCTACAGTAGCAAGGGTATCCATCGTATCGGTGGTAGTCATCGTTTGCACCCGGACAGGATGAAAATTTCCCAGCAGCAGATCGCCGGTCTTTACTTCCCTTGTTGCAAGGCGTTTATATTGAGTGAGTGATTCGCAGTATAATTGCATACTGCAAAATTAACAAAGAAGAGGCAGGTATGTTTACCAATCTTTAGCCTGCGAGCCACCGGTTTTAGCTTTTTCCTTTTGCAACCGCTGCTGCACTTCTTTCTCCTTTTGTTGCAACAGTTTGAGGCGTTGATCAGCTTCTTTCTGATTCATTTTTGATTGCTGCTGTTTTTTCTGCTGCTCCTGTTCTTTCTTTTTCTTTTGCTGATCGTCATCTTTCTTTTTCGGGGGAACTTTCTTTTTCAATTCCAACAGGGCTTTCTGCAGGTTTTCTCTTGCTTCTTTATCATCCTGATTATTCCGCAAAGAGTTTTTGTAAGCTTCGATACTTTCTTCCAGGTTTTGTTGCTGGCTTAATATTACTCCTTTGTTATAATATGCTTTAGACCGTAATTCTTTTTCTGCTGTGCTTTTAGCTACCTCCGCATAAAGTTTGGCAGCATCTACTTTCTGATCTTGTTTATAAACAGCATTGGCCTTATTAAACTTAGCCGTATTATTCGCAGGATCAGCGTCTATTGCTTTATTGTATTCTATGGCTGCCTTATTAAACTGTTGTTGTTTATAAAAATCATTTCCTGCCTGGATGGCCTTGCCCGCATCAATACGCTGAGCGGATGAACTTCCGCCAATTAAAAACAGAAATATAACCAGGCTCATCTTCATATTGCTATTTTTCTTTTTTCAGGAATAAAGTTTTCAATCAGTAACAATAAAAGCATGGCTGACACAAACCAACCGTAATATGTTTTAAAATTCATCTGTGATACATCTGCAAAAGCTTTGCGGTCTATCTGTGATAATTGCTGCTTCACAGCTGTTACTGC
This sequence comes from Chitinophagaceae bacterium, assembly GCA_031422725.1. Taxonomy (GTDB): domain Bacteria; phylum Bacteroidota; class Bacteroidia; order Chitinophagales; family Chitinophagaceae; genus JJ008. Next base: position 22,552 of record JANPMI010000203.1, read on the forward strand.
TTCATCGCTTCCCTGCAACCGGATATAAACTCCATTCGTTACTGCTGCTACTTCTTTCAACCCGTCTTCATTCAATTTTGAAATCACCGTATTACCAGTAACATCTTTTTTAGTTTCCCCCGTAGCCGGGTCAATAATGGCTGAACCTTCCGGCGAGCCAATACCAACAGTGTTAATCATTACTCCCTGTTCTGCCAGCTCCTTTGCCGTTTTTACAGCATCTTCATCATGATCTTCTCCGTCAGAAATAAGGATAACTGTTTTAAATTTTCTGTCAGCAGCATCAAATACATTAGCACTCATGCTGAGGGCATCACTGATCACTGTTCCCTGTTGCGGCACTGCATCAGCTGTCGCCGAAGAAACAAATAACTGAGCAGCACCATGATCGGTTGTCAGGGGCATTTGCAGGTAAGCTTTGCCGGCAAACAATACCAAAGCAATCCTGTCATCCGGCATTTCATTCATAAGCTTCCCTATGAATTGTTTTGCCCTTTCCAACCGGTTGGGAGCCAGGTCGGCAGCCAGCATACTCTTACTTACATCTAAAGCGATGGCTACATCAATGCCTTTTCGGTTTATATTATCAGCACCTCCGGGTTTGCGTGGATTCAAGACCGCTATAACACCAAGAACAAATGCCGCACACAAAAAAATAAACTTAGCCGTAAATAGTCCGGAAGAATAATTATTGGTTAAAGCCTTTATTAATTTCTCATCCCCCATTCTTCTTTTCACCTTTCTCTTCCATAGTAACAGGCCAATGAAAAAAATGGCGAAAACGATAAGCCCTGAAAAAAGCCAGGTAAGTTCCTTATGTTGAAATTGCCAGGTCACAAAATTGATTGAGTTGGAGAAAGGGCAAATATTGTGCTAATCACATTTTTCCCTGGAAAAAACCCATTTGTTTTAAAATATCTTTCAGCATTTTCATCCTTACCGGCTGCATATCGAAATTACGATCGGGTGATTCAATATTCAGTACAAAAAAGTATGGATGCTTATTTTCTTCTATCCACCCCACTATCCAGCCAAGGGCATGGCCCTTTTCAGTAAAACCCCAGCCTGTTTTGTAAGCTAAGCGGTAATTGGCATTATTTTCAAACAGCATGGCTCTTTTTACAGTTTCCTGGTAACTTTTAAAAAATGGCAACTGATCAAAATATAACCTCTTAACCAAACCCAACTCTTCATCCGGAGTAATCTTCAATGAATTATCCAGCCAAAAGCTATCAATAGCAGAAGTAATTTTCTTACTGCCGTACTTTAAACTATCTAACCATAGCTGCATGGTATCCTTCCCGATTCTTCTTGCTACTTCCTGGTAATAAGCAACAGATGATACCCTGAATGCTTTATACATGCTGAGATCCTGGTTCCATTCATCTACCCAACGCTTTATTCCGTCCCATTTTATAACCATGCTGTCGCTGCTTATCTTGCCGGTTTGTAAACCAATTAATGAATTGACAATCTTAAAAGTGGAAGCAGGTAAATAGCTGCTGTCACGGTATCGGCTGAGATTATGGATCGTAAACTTTCCCGTTCCATTATCCATCAGGGCAAAACAACCCTCTACCTTGTTTTCATCAAAATATTTTTCCAGGCTTTTATCCTTCTTCACATTATTGGGAGAGCAGGCAGAAAGAAAAATTGCAATGGAGAAGCTGTACAAAAGAAATTTGATCACTGGTTATAATTTGCGCAAAGGTAAAGCCCTCAGTTTATTCTTGTCAAAACAGCTTTTTGATAGCCTCCTACCCGGTAACTGTCCACGGAAGGGCTTTCTGTTGTTCCTTTCCCGGTGGTAGCTATCGGTTTGGCGTTGATACTGTAAAATTCGACCATTAATTTGTCGTTTTCCATCCAGTAGTTATTGATGATTGTATTATTCATTACAGTGAATGCCCCGCAGAATTTATCCGCCATCCAATACTGATCCAGCACAATGCCATTATTTTCATCTATTACCCAATGAACTTTTGATGTGTCTTTACAAATAAGTTTATAAGGCCTGTTATCTTCCGTTTCGGATCCATAAATAATCTGCCATGACCAGGAATTGATACTATCTGCCGGATGAATCCGCAATTCCATATTTACTTTCTGAGGGTCTGCTTTCCCGGTTTTGTACCAAAGAAGTTCACCCTTCCAGTTGCCAATCCAGCTTTGAGGGAATGTTGCGGATTGGGAACTTGCAGTAAAGGAAACTATGCAGGCTATCCACAAAAAAAATATTTTCATACTAATCTTTTCCTAAAAATAAAAAGTCCCGTTTGAAACGGGACGGGACCAAATTTTTTTTTACGCTGGAATTTCTTACAAATAAAAACCACCTTTTTGTTTGTAATGTTTTGTGCCATTGCAATCTCTTTTGGTAGCAGCACAGGAACTGAATACAAACATAACCGTAGCTATAACAGCTAAACAAAGCAATAATCTCTTCATACTTTTTGTATAAGTTGGGTCAACAAATTAATTAAGGAAATTCCAGAGGATTGTTGGTGGGTAGAGTTTATACCATCGTAGTAGAAAACGAAAGTAATACCTGAATATTGTTTTTCATAACTTACAACTGCTTTTTTCCCTTCATTTAAAAAATAATAACATCTTAAAGCTCTTTTTATCGTAAAAACCCCAATTGCAGTACTTTTACGTCATTAAAAAATCCATTAAAATGAAAAGAATTTCTTGCATTGTGCTGGCGTCAACTTTACTTTTTGCAGCCTGTAATAATAACAAGTCCAAAGAAAGCGTCACTGTTACCAGCAACGACGGCAAAGAACAGGTGACTATTGATCCGGCTAACATACAGGAGGCAGCACAGGATATGCAGAAAATGAAAGACGAACTCGGTCAATTAACACCCCTGAGTGCCGATCAGTTAAAAGCATTGGTGCCGGAACAATTAATGGGAGTAAATCATACTGACCTGGATGTATCTTCTGCTATGGGTGCTTCCATCGTTACTGCTAAATATAAAATAGACGACAGTACAGATGTTAAGCTAAGTGTAATTGACTGCGCCGGACCGGGCGGTGCTGGTATCTACAGTATGCAATATCTTGGCATGTATAATTTCCAGGAGGATAGTGAAGATGAGTACACCAAAACGATAGACTTTAATGGTGGCAAGGCGTTTGAACATTGTAAGAAGCGCCGTAATGAATGTACCCTTACTTATTTCAGCGGTGGCCGTTTTCTTATTTCATTAGAAGGAGATAATGTGGGGATTGATGCGTTGAAAGGGGCGGCGAAGGGGTTGAATATAAAATAAATAATCCCTTATTTGCAGGAATACCCCGTTTTTCTCACCATACATTCCAGTCCACCGCTATCGCCTCATTCCTGGATGTTGGCTTCTGCAATTCTTTAGTTAGTTGCTCTACTCTTTCACCAACTATCTTTTTCAGTTCACTTACTTTCATGCTGGGAAATTTATTCATTGCTTCGAAGATAGAATAAGTAAACACACCGTTCTTCAGATCATTTCTCTTTAACGCTAATTGTTTCCTGCTGCTGTAGAAATTATTGTGGCCCCGGCGGGTAATTTTCATATTTAACAGAGAGTTTTCCATATCTTAATCCTTTTATGATATGATGCTTATTTTTTATTATTACCCTAATTATTATTAGTTTTAAGTTACCAATAATAAACACTGGTTCAAGTCCGCCCTCGCCACGGCAGCTGCTGTCTAAGTGAAAATAAAAATTATTGCCGGGAGCTGGAGCAAAGACTTGATCCAGGAATTTTGAAGGGCGCAAACATAGTAATCACTTTATTGAAATAAATAAACGAGATGAAAAAACAACTACAAATATTTTCAATCACCATTACCTGTCTGCTTGTAGCAGGCGTTAACAATCTATGGTCAACTGATGTTCATAAAACAGGCTGTGTTAATATAGTATTATCTGACACCCTCCCTCCCGTGGATAATTCCAATGTCGAAAATTCTTTCAAAAATAAATATCAATATAATAAGGATGGAAAGACCAGCCAAATTGAGACAAAAGAATATATCTTCAAAATAGAATATGACACCCGTTGTAACAAACAGATCAGGACAACAAGAATAAGTAAATCAACCGGAGATTCTACCTGGTACACCTATACTTATGACGCCTCCTGCCAACTGGATATGGGTGAATCATCAGGTGGAATAAAACTCGGGTTTAAATTTGACTCCCAACAACGACTTATAACTATTATTCAATCATCAAGGAAGATCAACATTGTATACAATGATTCCGGTTTACCCCAAAAGATTTCATTAGGAAACAGGGACTATGTGAATAAAATATACGATTCAACCGGGAAAATATTAAATCGGGGTGATTATGATAAGTATTCATGGTGGCATGCCCCGGTTGGAACTTACAGGGTTTTAAGGATTATGTCTCACATAATAGATGATGCAGAAACATTGTTTGACCAATTATTAAAATTTAATCCTGGGCTTAACATGGCGGAAATTAGTCGTTTATTTAGTAGGCTTGCTCAACGGCCACTCTTCATTGATATGTAAACTACCTAAAAGCCGGACATTTGAAATTAGAGGTTACTCTCTATTGAAAACGCAAATGGGTGGTTAAGGCTTTCGCTTTACCCGTTCTGTCAACTCTTATGCTGCATCCTTTAGATAAGCTATAAACCCGCATATGCTGCTTACTGGTGAAATTGAATTGATTCTTATTTTGTTAATTACCATACCCTCCAGTCAACTGCAATAGTCTCATTCCTCGATGTCGGTTTCTGCAAACCCTTTGTAAGCTGTTCCACTCTTTCACCGACAATCTTTTTCAGCTCACTTATTTTGATGGCAGGGTATTTATTCATTGCCTCCAGGATGCTGAAAGTAAACACTCCATTCTTCAGGTCGTTTCTTTCGAGAGCAAACTGTGTCCCCGCTGCAGCAGAGATGATAGTAGCCCCGGTACTCTTTCCCACATTCACAAACAGGCTTTGCATCAGTTCAAAGCTGTTCTTTAATCCAAGATGGCCTTCTTTTTTGTAGGCTACCGGTTTCAATCCTTTTATCAATGAATCTGAAGATGCATTAAGGGTAACAAGGTCTTCTTTATCCACTTCGCCGCTATGGCAGGCATCTATTAGCATCAGTTTTTTGCGGGCAGGTATGCTGTCTAATAAATTTTCCAATTCATCATAAGGTAATCCGTTTTGTTCGGGTTTATCAAAGTTTACAGAATAGGTGGAGAGAAAGTAATCATAGTCCTTACTCAGCATACCGTGCCCGGAATAAGCAATAATCACTTTATCATTTTCTGTCGTCTGCTGTAATTTTTGCTTTAATGCTTTTACATTGCTCACAGTTACGTTCGCATTGAATAAAGTATCAATGATGATATTGTCTTTATACTTTCTTTTGAGGCTATCTGCCAAATCCCGGATGTCTTTCACACTGTATTGAAGATTGTATTTGCTATCAGTAAACTGGTCAATGCCAATCCCAATGAAACGGGTCATTTCTTTTTGCTTCACAGCCGGAGTATAGTTTACATACAGTGGCATCCTGTAGCTTTCTGTGCCGTTTACATTGGTGATACTTGTCTCTATGCGATTCTCTCCCTGGGATAATTTAATAATAACCGTAGTATCAAAACTGTTACTTTTTCTTCGTTTAATGTTTATACCTCTTTGCCCATAGAGCGGAGATTCATTCACCCAGATATTGAAACGGTCGAGTTTATAGGCACTGTCAATTCCTTTTATATGAAGTTGCAAGTTTCCTTTTTTTTGTTCGTATTCAATATTATCCCGGTTTACAAAGTCTGCTTCCGGCACACTGTAACCATCCCGAAAGGCTGTCGTATCAATTCCCAATTTCTTTATTCTTTTTTCCCAGGCTTTGCGATAGCTTTTTATTAGTGCTGTATCGGTATTGCCGATGGCTTCAAGTACTTTATCGGGACGGTTGTATTTGACATCTAACTGCTCAAATGTTATCACTTTTAAATCTTTAGTGACGTAGTGGAGGAGTTTGGCGGCGGATCGTGTTGTTAAATAGTATCCCCCCGAAGACTGTATAAAATAGTCTGAACTGTCCACTGCAAAATTGGTAAAAACCAGTTTCCCGTCATGAGCATTCCAAAGTGACAAAGTATTATCACCTGAAACCGTTAATATTTTTTCCCCTTCTGGGCTGAATTGTACAGATTCTACGCTGCTTACATTACCTGTTAATACAAAAATGGGTTTACCGGATAAAACATCCCATACCCTGGCAGAGCCATCCGCTGAGGCTGTTACTATTTTGTTTTCATCGGGACTGAAATAAACTGAATTGATATCCGCTCTATGACCTGTTAAAACAGCAATCAAATCACCGGTGTTAGAGTCATAAATTAAAACAGTCGAATCCATATTGCCTGCTATTCCAATCCTGTTTCCTTTTGGACTAAACTGTATGATTTTCCCACTACAAATTCCGCATTTGAGGGGAAGATTTCCAATATATTTGCCGGTAACTGCGTCCCAAACATCAACAGACTGAAACCCTGTAGTTAGAATTTTTTTCCCGTCAGGACTGAATGTGGCTAACTCTCCGGCGATTTTATTTAATAGCCTACCGGTAGTTGCATCATAATTCCTGACGAAATCATCTCCATAATAAGAATAGAATATAACCTGTTTTCCATCAGGACTGAATTTTCCTTCATTGAGCAACTCCTTGGTTACTTTTAAATTTGCCAGTGGCTTTCCCGTTTCGGCATTCCATATTGTCGCAATGGTTGAATCAAAAGTGGTCAGTATTTTTTTCCCATCCGGACTGAACCGGGCGGTGTTGATTGAAAAATTATTGCGGTTTACAGAAATCAGTTTTTTGCTGGTAACGACATCAAATACATTAAAGGAATTCGTATAGGCAATCATCATCTTTTTACCATCGGAGCTAAGTTCACCTGATTTGATCTCTGAATGCTGTTCATTAATATCCAGGTCTGGTATTCCAGATAGAATATTCCACTGTTTTACTGAATTTTCTGAAGTGACCAGAATCTTTTTACCATCGGGGGTAAACTGTGCAGAATTTATCCAAAAAGTATGACCCTTTAAATCGGCAAGAAGTTTCCCGGTAGTAGCATCCCAGACTTTTGTTGTATTATCAGCAGAAGCTGTTATGACTTTTTTCCCATCGGGGCTGAACTGAACAGAATTAACGTCTGCGGTATGATTGGCTAAATCAGCTAACAGGGCTCCGGAACTTGCATCCCATATTTTGGCTGTCCAGTCTTTTGAAGCAGTTATAATTTTTTGCCCGTCAGGAGAGAAAAAGGCCGAATTTATTCCATAGCTATGTCCTTTTAAATTGGCTACTTGTTTCCGGGTGGTGAGATTCCATAATTTTAAAGTTGAATCTTGTGAAGCAATAACAATCTTATTTCCGTCAGGGCTGAATTGAACATGTACAATATTGAATTGATCGCCGCTTCCTTTTGTTTGAAACAGGAGTGTACCTGTACTAGCATCCCATATTTTAACAATTGAATTTTCAGAAACTGTAGCGATTTTGTTTCCATCGGAGCTAAACCGAGCCGAATTAGCTTTTATTAAATTAACCAAAATAACTCCGGTAACAGCATCCAGAATTTTTGACGTAGAATCATTTGCTACAGTAAGAATTTTTTTTTCATCAGGGCTGAATTGTGCAGAAACAAGTGAATAGTCTTGAAGTTTTGGATCAGCCAACAGATTTCCTGTATTTGCATCCCATATTTTAACAGGCCTGGTATTTATTTCTATCCCTGCGGTGATAATTTTTTTCCCATCGGGACTGAATTCAGCTGAAGAAACCAGGTAATCTTTTAACGCCAGGGTAGCCAACAGGTTTCCTGTAGCAGCATCCCATATTTTAACTGCTTCATATTTAGAGGCGGTGATAATTTTTTTCCCGTCGGGACTAAATGATGCTGAATTAATGCTTTTTGTATGACCCCGCAAATGGGCAAGAAGGGCCCCTGAAGTTGCATCCCATAATTTTGCTGAATAATCATCCGATGCTGTTATTATTCTTTTTCCGTCCGGGCTAAACGATGCTGATGAAATATTACCCGTATGTCCAACTGGCAATATTAACTTCGGCTCCTGCCCTACTGCAATATTTGATGCTATCAATAAGAAAATGAAAACAATTCCTGGAAAAGCCATCTCCAATTCTTTCCAAAAAAATACACCTAAATCCCGACCTGTCCAATACCCTTCAATAAGTATTTACGGGAGTATCACTTCAACACCTCCAACTCCTTCCCCACTTTCGTAAACGCCGCAATCGCCTTATCCAAATGTGCTTGCTCATGTGCTGCACTTAACTGCACCCTTATTCTTGCCTGTCCTTTTGCCACCACAGGAAAGAAGAATCCTATAACATAAATTCCTTCATCTAACAATTTGGAAGCAAAATTTTGCGCCAGCACGGCATCATACAGCATAATGGGAACGATTGGATGATCGCCTGGTTTGATATTGAAACCGGCTTCTGTCATTTTGGTGCGAAAATACTTTGTATTGAACTCTAATTTATCCCGCAGTTCTGTTGTTGAAGTCAGCATATCCAGCACAGCTATTGAGGCACCGACAATAGAAGGAGCTAATGTATTACTGAACAAATACGGTCTTGATTTTTGCCGCAGCATTTCTATTATTTCTTTTCTGCCGGAGGTAAACCCACCCGAAGCACCACCCAATGCTTTACCTAATGTACCGGTGATGATGTCAATCTTTCCCATCACACCCCGGTACTCATGGGTGCCCCTTCCTGTTTTTCCTAAAAAACCTGACGAGTGACATTCATCAATCATTACTATCGCATCATATTTATCGGCGAGGTCGCATATCTTATCTAACTGTGCTATTGTTCCATCCATGCTGAATGAACCGTCTGTTACAATAATACGGCTGCGCAAATTCGCCGACTCTTTTAGTTTTACTTCCAGATCTTCCATATTATTATGCTCATACCTGAAACGCTGTGCCTTGCACAAACGTACCCCATCAATAATACTTGCATGGTTCAGTGCATCGGAGATGATGGCATCTTCTTCATTAAACAACGGCTCAAACACACCGCCATTGGCATCAAATGCAGCGGCGTATAAAATAGTATCCTCTGTGCCGAGGAATTTTGAAATTTTTTCTTCCAGTTCTTTATGAATATCCTGTGTGCCGCAGATGAATCTTACACTGCTCATTCCATAGCCTCTTTCTTCGATGGCCTTATGCGCTGCTTCTATCACTTTGGGATGGCCCGACAGGCCGAGATAGTTATTGGCACAAAAATTCAGCACTGTTTTTCCACCCACCATTATCTCTGCTCCCTGCGGACTGGCAATAATTCTTTCCTTTTTATACAGTCCGGCCGCTTCAATTTCTGCAACCTCTTTTGCAATTCGTTGAACTAACTTTTCATTCATAAAGCAAATATTTGATGGGCAAATATAGTGAGGGAGATGATTACCCGCCTGTTAGCTTACCACGAACCAGGCAATAAATACCGTCTAATAAATAATAAGAAAACTGTAACATTTCCCTTATTACTTTCGTCCCATCCCAAAACCACAACCATGCAGACTAAAAACTGGATTAGCCTTGGCTTGATTACAGCTGTACTGATAGCCAGCCTGTTGATTTTGAATGCCTCAACTCCCAAAGAGCAAAAGGCAACCTGTTGTAAGAAAACTACAAAAGAATGTTCAGGCGACATCAAAAGTGAAGCCCCGGCAGGAACCACTCTCGAAAACCTTTCCCATCAATTTATTTCATTTCCTGTTTTTTCCCGTTGATTTTCAAGAGCTAACCCCGAAAAAAAATATTTTACCCGCTGTAACTTTCCATCCTTATGCCCGTTTTAAAGGACGAGCAGGCCTTATTAACTACTTTTATTCCTGCTACTCCGGCTGTTTATGACTGAAAGAGAATACAATGAATGTGTAACAACGTATGCAGACAATGTGTACCGGTTTATCGTGAAAAATCTTCGCCATGAAGAAGATGCAAGGGATGTGGTGCAGACGGCGTTTGAAAAAATGTGGCGGCACCGGGAGGAGGTGGATGCACAAAAAAGCAAATCCTATCTTTTCACGGTAGCCTATCACCAGATGATTGACCATATAAGAAAAGTGAAAAGGATACAACTACGGGAGGAATTTGATGCTGACGCAAGAGTGGAAAACCGGCCCATGAATAATTTAAAGAAAGTCCTGAACGAAGCGTTAAACCGTTTAAGTGAAACCCAGCGTTCATTAGTACTGCTGAAAGATTATGAAGGCTACAGTTATGAAGAAATAGGGCAGATTATGAACCTGAATGCCAGCCAGGTGAAAGTATATCTGCACCGGGCCAGGGTGCAACTGAAAGAGTATTTAGTGAAAATGGAAAACGTAATTTAAGTAATGAACATCAACCGCCATAATTACGAAGAGTATTTTCTCCTGTACATGGATAATGAACTCCGCAGCGATGACCGCCGCCTGGTGGAGGCATTTGTGCAGCAGCACCCCGACCTGAAAGAAGAACTGGATATATTGTTACAGTACAAAATGGTTCCGGATACGGATATCGTATTTGATAGTAAAGAAGAATTGATGAAAGTAAATGGCGATACCCCGGTTACTTTTTCCAATTATGAAGAGTGGCTGGTGCTTTACATGGATAACGAACTGACTGCTGAACAAAAGAACACAGTTGAACAATTTTTGGTGGTTAACCCCTCCGCTAAAGAAGAGTTTGCTTTATTACAACGTACAAAATTACAGCCGGAGCAAATTGTTTTTACCCATAAACAATCATTATATAGAAAAGAAGAAAAAGTAAAACCTCTTACTGCCCGTTGGTGGAGAGCAGCCGCTGCTGTATTGATACTGGCAACTGGTTCAACCACCCTGATTTTATTAAACAACAAACCTTCTGCTGATAAAGGCAATGATATAGTAACTGTACCGGGTAGTGAACAAAAAACTACGGACAAAAACAATAATCTGGCAGTACAGCCCGATGACAATAAAGCTGTCGCCAACACAGATGAAAAAGATATTCCTGTTAATAGTACTATAGTGGCCGATAATGTAAAGCCCAACTTTACGCCTGGTGCAAAACAGGCAAATAACAATAACGTAGCAGTTACTCAAAAAAGTAAGGTGATAAAAGAGCAGCTACCGAAAAATGTATTGCCCCAGCCAATAAAGAATGAACCGGTTATTGCAGCCAATAATGACAAACCAACGAATAACCTGCCACAACCGCTTAACAACCCCAACATTATTAAAGATGATGCAGCCAATAATGCAGTGGCCGGCGTCAATACACCAAAAGAAATAATCAATTCGAAAAATTCATCAACAGAGGTTGCTGTAACAAATACAGCATCCTCTCCGTCAAATATAGTACAGGCCTCTTATCCCGGGGATAATGCAGACCTGAACCAAACCAGCGGCAATAAAAATAAACTCCGTGGCTTCTTCCGGAAAGTAACACGGACTTTTGAGAAAAGAACTAATATAGACGCCACTGACGGAGACAATAAATTGCTCGTAGCCGGATTGTCTTTCAAAATGAAATAACTAATAATTACTTTTAAAAAACTTTGAAGATTATGAAAAGGACGTTTACCCTATGCGTATTCCTATGCAGCATCATTACCGGTTTTGCCCAGACAGACACCACCGGCACTCAAAATCCGGCTCCTAAAGACGATACGATCCGCATCGGCGGCATGGTTATCATCCGTAAAGCCGGGAGTAAAGACAGGGAGATAAAAAAAGATACCACCTACAAAATGCGAAACCGCAGAGGTGACAAGCCTGCTAACCTGACAACCAACTGGTGGATATTTGATTTTGGTTTTTCCAGTTACAGCGATAACACCAATTATAGCGGTGCTGCTGCACAGGCTTATGCTCCCGGCAGCAATGCCACCTGGTTTGATCTGAAAGACGGCAAGTCCCGCAATGTGAACATCTGGTTCTTTATGCAAAAACTGAATGTCCTAAAACATGTAGTGAATCTTAAATATGGTCTTGGGCTTGAGTTAAACAATTACCGCTATAAACAGCCCATCCGTTACCAGGAAAACACTATTGCTATTCCCAATCCTCCGAGAGTAATCCTTGATGGAACAGTGGGCCGCACCTATGAAAAAAATAAACTGGCTGCCGACTACCTGACAGTGCCGATGATGATCAACTTCAACTTTACTCCCAAAAGACAAAAAGGGTTTGGCATCAGTGCCGGCATCAGCGCCGGCTATCTCTACAGTGCCCGCAACAAAACCATTACCTCTGATGAGAAGAAACAGAAAGCAAAAGATGATTTTGAACTGGAGAGATGGAAACTTGCTTATGTAGCAGAATTGTCGCTGGGTCCTGTTCGCTTCTATGGCTCCTTTGCTCTCAACAGTATGTATGAAAGAGGATTGGATATTAAGCCTTATAATTTCGGATTCAGGTTTAGTAACTGGTAAACATACAATCAGACTTTTGAAAAAGCTGCTGGTAAAACCAGCAGCTTTTTTATTGATGCAACGCAAGATTACTCAGAGGAAAGCAACTATCTATTCTAAACGTCCCGTTAAAATCCCGCATAAGTCGGGACAAGCTTATCCACACACTAAAATAAAAGTTTGTGGCATTGCGTTTGAACAACTGGACGGTTACTGATTTGAGCCATGAAATAAATGCTGCACCCACCTTACGCAGGTTACATCTGGCGGTTATGAAAACACAAATACCTGATGAAAAGCATTGTTCTATTTACTTCTATTTTCCTGGGAAGCGGCCTGGTGGCATCTGATGTTAATAATAGTTTCAGATCCGGTGTCAATAAACGCTTTGATTGGGGTGTCAAAGGTCCGGTTGGTGCCGTGTCAATAGTTATTGACAAATCAGAATATGAACTCAGTGTGTATGATGACAAAGGCTGGTATGCTACTTACCCTGTAGTGTTTGGCAACAACAGTTTAAGCGATAAAAAAATGGAAGGTGATAAAAATACCCCGGAAGGAAGTTTTCGTATCGCCAGTAAAAGGGTGCATGAAAAATGGTGCCGGTTCATGGGTATTGATTATCCTACGGCAGCAGACCGGGAAAAATTTAATCAGCGAAAACAAAGAGGAGAAATTCCATCCAATGCCAGTATTGGTGGCGGCATCGGTATCCACGGCACCTGGCCGCATGAAGATTTTGTAATAGACCGCTATAAGAACTGGACGCTGGGCTGCATCTCTATGAAAAATGAAGATGTGAAAGAAATATATGGATTTGCCGGAGCCGGTACTAAAGTCACCATTAAAAAATAATATTAACGGCGGTTGGCCGTAAGAAATCTTTCTACTTCAATCCGCCATTTCAGCGGATCTTTTTGTAAAAAAGACTCATGATCGGCCTGTTCATACATCACTGATTTTTTATTGGGCGATGCGATGGCGCCATACACTTTTTCAGTTTCCCATTTTAATACAGAATGATCCAAAGCTCCCGATTGAAATAATACGGGGCAGGTAATTTTTTTTGCGTAACTGCTTGTTTTGAAATTAAACCCGTTAAATCCTCTTTCTATTCCTATCCAGCAGGTAACTAAAAATCCAAACGGCTTTTCAGGAAACCCTCCAAAGCCAATGGACCGGGCTTTGGCTCTTATATGAGATTGTAAAGAAGCAAACGGCATCTCCAATATAATGCCCGACGGTTTTATATCATAATCAGCAACGGCTTTGACGATAGCTACCGCCCCCATCGAAGCTCCCCATAAAAAAACATTTTTTTCTCCCTGCTGTACAACATAATTATAAGCCAATTTTACTTCTTCCGATTCCCGGAAACCAATGGTGGTGGTATTGCCATCACTATTACCATGTCCCCGGAAATCAACCAGCATTACATTGTATCCCTGGTAACGGAATTCAGCCGCTTCCATCAGCACCCGGCCTTTGTTCATGGTGACGTAATGAAAAAGTATGACCGTTCCCCGTGATACTGAATCAGTTTTACTATACCAGCTATCAATAGACAGTCCTTTTTTTGTTTTTAGTGTTATTGTATCAAAAGAGAAGGATGGATATTCTTCAACCACAGACTTAGGCAAACGCTGACCCGCAAACAGTCTCCATGTTTTCTGGAAAACATTTTCGCCGGGGTGTGATTGATCCGGTGATGTGTCGTTATAGAAATGGGTAAACTTGTGAGCATATAATGCGGCACTGATGTTGAGCAGTATAAATTGAACCAGCACTACCCAGAATATCCAGCGAAGTGCAGAACGTAGTTTTAATTTAAGAGGCTGCTTATCCATATAATATTACCCGGCCCTTCAGTGAGGTTGGCGGCCAAAAGTAATTTTTACGGCTCATACCAGCTATTAATAAAGCAGATTTTTTTTACAGCAGATGGCTGATGTGATTATTTCAACTGTTCCCGGTATTGAAAATATATTTTAGAGTTCCAGCCTGCTTTGTATAGTTTGAGGAATTGCATTTTTATTGACAATGATAGCTACCGTTCTTATTTTGAAGTAGTCATCCCGCATAAATAAAAAACCTCCGAGCAGATTAGAATAATCACCCCAGGAATTTTTTACATAATACCATTTATCTCCGTTTTTATCTTTTGTCACTCCCACAATATGCATCATGTGATTTAGCAAAGTAGTGCTGTCCTCAAAAGCCTTTTGACGGTACAACTGAAAATTGTTGATTGCTTCCGGCAACAAGGCCAACCCTCCGTAATAATTAAAATAAGCATCTTCTGCATCACCATCCCAGCTAACGGTGTACCCATTGGCAAGAGCACTATCAGTGATCTGGGAAAAATCTGCCAGGGTGACATTATAATATTCATCATTTGTCCAGTTGTATTTATCCTCCAGTGCAAACTTTGTATAGAAAGGATGGTGGGTATAAGAAGTAATTTCTACATAATCGTCAGGGTTCAGTTCAAGATATTGTTCCGTAAAAGAATGTGATGTATATGTTCTGCTCTTATAAACAAATTCAGCCGGCACCTTCCCTAAATAATAATCTAATACACTGTCAACAAAAATATTTTGTCTTTCATTCAGTTCCGTAATGCCCTTACTCACACATTTTTTTACAAACTGGTTGAAGATGGTATCCATCTCCGCATGATTGTGATTAAACGTTCCTCTCCCTTGCCCCGGATAGGCCTCTTCAGGTACGATGCCGAAGTTTTTAATTACCCATATCACATCATGAAACTGGCCGCCGGGGGTAAAGAAATTGCCCCCTTTCAGTTTCAGGTGCCGGTGTATTTTTCTTTTCAGTGAATAACGGGCAATAAACATTTCACTTAAATCAATATTACCTTTTCCCATTTTCAGCAGTTCACTTTCCAGCAGCGAGAGACTGGAGAAACTCCAGCAGGTGGAAGACATATATTGATCCTTGACGGAAGTGCAGTTGGATAGAGTGGGTGGTATAAGTTTTAATTCATCTGCAGTCAGCTTCTGTGCTTCACAATAAGTGAAAGACAGCATTAGCAGTAGGAGCATGAAGCGGTGCATGATGAAAATTTACTACAATGTAACCCCCGTTGCTGATATATAATATACCCGGCAGAAGGTATTATCGAAATACATTGCTATAACTTTCCGTTCTTTATCTCATCCACCACTACCGGATCGAGCAAAGTAGAAATATCACCCAGGTTCTCCGTTTCCCCTTCAGCTATTTTTCGGAGAATACGCCGCATAATTTTTCCGCTTCTTGTTTTGGGCAGTCCGGTTACAAATTGAATTTTATCCGGTTTGGCAATCGCACCAATGATTCTTGTCACCGTTTGCAGAATATCTTTTCTTCGCAATTCTTCATCACCGTGTTTGCCATTGTAAATAACATAAGCATAAATACCTTGCCCTTTTATATCATGGGGATAGCCTACTACTGCACTTTCCACCACACCTGCATGCATGTTAATGGCATTTTCCACTTCGGCGGTGCCGATCCGATGGCCGCTTACATTTAATACATCATCTACCCGTCCGGTAATGCGGTAATTTCCATTTTCATCCTTCAATGCTCCATCACCAGTGAAATATAAATCGGGATACGTTGCAAAATAATTGGTACGGCATCGTTCATGGTCGCCCCAGGTAGTACGAAGAATACCCGGCCACGGTGCTTTAATGCAAAGATTGCCTTTCAGCAAACCGTTCTCATCTTTTTGGGTTACTTCCTTTCCGCTTTCGTCCACCAATACCGGCTCTACACCCGGCATAGGCAGTGTAGCCCAGCTTGGTTTGGCAGGGGTAACGCCGGCCAGGTTAGAAATAAGTGCAGCACCGGTTTCTGTTTGCCACCAGGTGTCCACAATGGGGCAATGTTTTTTCCCAACATAGTTATCATACCAATGCCATGCTTCTTCATTGATAGGTTCGCCAACGGTACCTAATATTTTTAAAGAGGAAAGATTTTTTCCTGCCAATGGTTCCAAACCAAAACCCATTAAACTTCTTATAGCCGTGGGTGCCGTATAAAGAATATTCACTTTGTGTTTTTCAACAATATCCCAGAACCTTCCGGCATCCGGCCAGGTAGGAATGCCTTCAAACATTACCGAGGTGGACCCGGCAGATAAAGGACCGTATAAAATATAACTGTGTCCTGTTATCCATCCTATATCAGCCGTGCAGAAATGAACATCGCCGGGATTATATTGAAAGACATTTACAAAAGTATAAGTGGTCCAAACCATATAACCGGCACAACTATGCACTACCCCTTTTGGTTTACCGGTGCTGCCGGATGTATATAATATAAATAACGGGTCTTCCGCATCCATTTCTTCCACGGGAAAAGTCACTACTCCATTTTCTTCAACCTGTGTTTCGGCATGTTCCATTTCATCTTCCCACCACACATCTCTTCCTTTTATCATGGAGACCGGAGTTCTTGTCCTGGTGTAAACAATAACTCTTTTCACCGTTTTGTTTCCTATCAACGCATCATCAATCACACTTTTTAACGGTATGTCTTTGCCGCCACGGTAAGCACCGTCGCAGGTAACAATATATTCCGCTTGTGCATCCTCTAACCTGTCGGCAATACTTTGTGCAGAAAAGCCGCCGAAGATTACACTATGAATGGCACCAATTCTTGCACAGCCTAATACTGCATAAGCCAGCTCCGGCACCATACCCATGTAAATGCAAACACGGTCGCCTTTTTTAACACCATTGTTTTTTAACACCTGTGCAAACTGGCAAACCCTTTTATGCAGGCGGTTATAAGTAACTACTCTTGTTCGTTCCTCCGGGTTATTGGATTCCCAGATGATGGCCGGTTTATCGCCCAATGTTTTAAGATGACGATCAATACAATTTTCTGTAATGTTGAGCTTTGCACCTTTGAACCATTCTACCTTTGGTTCTTTGAAATTCCATTCCAGCACTTTGTCCCATTTTTTTCTCCAGAGAAAGTTTTCGGCGATGGCAGACCAAAAACCTTCCGGATCTTCTACACTTTGTTTATAATCTTTATGATATTGCTCCAGTGATTTTATCTGAAAGGGATATGACATAAATAGTGATTATTGAATAGAGTATAAATTTACAGAATTCAGAAGGTTTTTCGCCCAGAGAAAAAAGAGAGAAAGAGAATTGCTCCGCAATTGGTGGTTCTGTATTCTCCTTTCTTCTTTTTCCTCTAAGCGATGATTTTTAATGGATTTTGAACTCCGGTTTTCAAGAACTCTCCAGGAGTTGTGTTTGAAAAATCCCAGCACCTTCATAATTCAACTCTTGGAGAGTTTTCATATCTTAATCGCATGAATCAGCCCAGTTCTGCCAAAACCATCCGTTCAGTTATTGCTGCCTCTTCGGTAGGCACTATGATTGAGTGGTACGACTTCTATATTTTCGGAATGCTTTCCACTACTATTGCTGCCCAGTTTTTCCCAAAAGATAATCCTACAGCCGCCCTGCTCAGTACCCTGGCTATTTTTGCGGCGGGTTTTATTGTTCGTCCGTTTGGGGCATTGGTGTTTGGAAGGTTGGGTGATTTGATTGGAAGGAAATATACTTTCCTGCTTACGCTGATATTAATGGGGGGTTCTACC
>JANPMI010000204.1:0-4082 GCA_031422725.1 Chitinophagaceae bacterium
GCTTTATCAAACTGTTTTAATCCTTCGTATGCTTCTGCCCGCTGGACATAATATCTGAATTTTGCAGGTTCTTTTAATTTAATTCCAAACATCCCTTTCTTATTGATATAAGTTGTAAAGAAGTCTACTGCTTTTTGGTATTCCTTATCATGTAAAGCAAGATGTCCATAAAAATTACTCAGGGATTGATCAACTATTTTCTTAGATATAATACCCGGAGCTCCTTCACGGGCATTTGCAACACTTTCTTTTGCCTTAATAAAATCTCCTTGCCCAAAATAAACGTTTGGCAGTATTAACTCCGCCCAATCTCTTGATCCGACAAAGCCTCCCTTATTCTTTGCCACCTCTAAAACCTTTTCTTCTGCCTCTTTATACTTTCCTTCTAAAATTTTTATATAGGTGTCAGAAATAAATCCAGCATACTTTGCATCACCATACATTGTATTATCCCATTTAAGCGAAGCGATTTTAATTTTTACAAGACTCTCTCTGTCTGCCATAAAGAAAGCGGTTTGGCATGCGTAACCAACAAGAGTATGTGCATCTGAGCCCGCCTTTCTCCCATCAAATAGCTCAAAATAATTTATTGCGGTAGCAATAGCTTCAATTATATTGCCTGATTCAAAATTTTTATGGGCTTTGTTCGAATATACCCTTTCAAGTTTAGTCCGCAAGTCGGCTGGCTTATAATAAACCGGGCCAATAAAATTCAGTGCTTTAATGAGTTCATCCCATACTTTATTAGCCCCTTTTATATCCCCTTGTTTTAATTTTCTGGAAGCGAACTCATCCAACTCCATATAAACAGGAAATGTATTCAGTGCTTTATAATATAATTGCTCCGCTTCAAAAAACTTATCATCATTCCATAGCTTTTCCGCCTGTCTTGCCATTTTTTCTGCCTGAATTTCCTTATCTACTAACTCTTTTTTTGTTTGGGCCAATACAGACATAGAGTTACCACATATTATCAGAATAATAATTAAGATTGAAGTACGCATAATGTGATTAAAGATTTTAAAATGACACTATGAAATTTAAATAACCTATTCAAAAAAAAAACCATTAGAAAAGATAAACAAAAAAAGCAGGCTTTACCGCCTGCTTTTTATTTCGAAAAATGTTGTGCTTAATACAGCGAATAAGTGTAACGGCCACGACAGTCACCTGTTGCTTCCCAATCCCTGGTACCACCTGTAGAAATACAGTAGATCTCTGTGTAACCATCAGCTACGTTTACGGTGAAAGATCCGTAAGGAGACAATGTGCCACGATAATAACCATCCACATAAACCTTTACATACAGGCCGGAATAGTTGTCAAAATACACACTGCAGGTACCCCTTGGTTTTGATTCAGCTTTGTCTGTTGAAGGAACATCACCTTTGATTTTAGGATTGCTGACACCACGGCTGGCATCAACTGTTTTTGACGTAACCTTTACTGCAACTTTTTTCTGTGCAGACGAGGTCGTTGAGAATGCAACCAACATGCAGGCTGCAGCAAAGAGGCTAAGAAGTGTTTTTTTCATTTTGTTTGTTTTTGATTTTTATTAAATAGTTGGGTGTCGCTTTGGTAAGAACTTTTTTTCATTTGCAAGTATAAGGTACAATTGCTAATTAAATACAAGTTAGTTCGAAATTTTTTGGCTAACCATACCCTGTACATGGTATTTTTATTTATTTTTTGATTTTACAGAGAGCCGGATAATATTCCAGTTGGTAACCGATTTGTTGAATCCTCTTGTTCCTTCTGCATTCCCCATGTTCAACAGGTTACCCAGCGGACTACCCACACCACGGGCAGCTGATCTTACTCCTTCCTGGTTAAAGACCATCGCATAATTGGAAATGGGCTCGTCGGAAGCAAGCAGGTAATAATTATCCGTTCCCACCGGTTCTGCTACATCTCCTTCAAACAGGTAAACATTACTGACAAGGTTGAAATTCTCATACTTTGGAAACTGATTGCCAACATTACCATCACCTGCATCCGGATAGCATAACACCATATTACCATCTTTATCAATCAGGAATACATATACAAAACGCTTCACTTTATTGGCGCCGGTGTATCCTTTTTCAGCCACGAGATTAAATGCCACTTTATCGCCTATTTTATATTCGCTGTTGGTAATTGTTTTATTAACGGCTTTATCCACCACTTCTAATTGAAAAGGAAATGTTTTATCGCCTTCTTTGGGTCCGGCCAATTGCTGCCAGCCGCGGATCTTGGAAAGACGCATCGCATATTCATATAAATTATCTGCCACCGCAATTTCTGATTTACTGCGATCTCCGCTGGGCACATCCAGTACAAAACTTTTTGTTTGCACCGGCATTGATTCTAAACTGTCCCGGGAAGAAGTTTGTGCCCTGCGCAAGCCATAGGCGGGTTTACCGTCCTCATCAATAGTACCATATAAAACGTATTGAGCATCAGAAGGGTCGCTGGTTAATACAATGCTTTTATTCACCCCCATTTTTTCTTTTATTATATCAACCAGTTCTTTAGATGGTGGTAATTCAAAATACAAAGTGGAGTCCTGCTTAGTTAGCTGCAAAATAGCCGCAGCCGTTAAGGTGGCCGGTGCAGGCACTTCTTTTCCATCCACATTTATATGATACTTACTTCCATCGTAATAAATACTCATATAAGGATCAGTTTTCTCCAGGTTGTTGATCCATTTTATTTTAGAAGATTGTTTTAGTTCTTTATTGATGGCAGCAAGCTTCGCTATATCTGCATAAGTAAGATTGACGGCAGGTACAAATATTTTAAGCAATGGCGCTGAAGAAGAAACCCAGTTGGTTACTTCCAGCAATTCACCTGCTTTTAAATCGTTGATTGATCCTTTTATTACAGAAGCAATGGACCTGTTAACACTCATCACGGTATCAATCCGCAGTTTTACAAGGGTATCGGTGCCCTTAAATTTCACCAGTTCGTTTTCTTTATATAACCCGAGGGCAAAACCACCCTGTAATGTTACTTTGTTATTATCAATACCCGATACAGCAATCAGCGATTTATCCGTCAGCGTTCCTTTGGCAAGGCCAAACAATGTTTGTTGTTGTCTTTCGTTGCTGCCACCCAGCACAGGCTCCTGTTTTTTGCCATTGCTTTTTAAGATGGCCCTGATGCTGATAAAAAGATTAAGCACCGATGCATTGACAGACTGTTGTTCCAATGCCTGCGTGAAAGCAATGGTAAAGGCACCATGCGGAATATTATTTTCGTCCCGCTGCTCCTGTGCAAATTCATTATCCTGCGCTGCAGACATAATGAGGAAGGTTCCTTCTTTTCTTAATTCAGGAGCCTGGGGCACTGACGCATCTTTTGCATCATACTTTGCTTCTTCAATAAATCGGAATTTACCGGGACTATTGGGGCCTCTTGATAAGGAACCACTGTGGCAGCAATCCAATATCACGGTTAATTTCACTCCTTTATCAATAAACTTATTGTAGATGTTTGCCAGTTCCTTATCCCGTATATCTTCCACTCCTTCCTTCCAGGTATCGCTGGGTACCATTGATTCATCTTTTTTGTCCACCTCTTTAGCAAGGCTGTTGGGCACCTGGCTTCCGTGACCGGCATAATAAATAAAGGCAATATCATTACGCTGGCTTGCGGCCAGCAATTCATTCATTTTTTTCAGGATACCGGCCCTGTTGGCAGCCGCATCATATAAAGTATCCACTTTGGCTGCATCAAACTGGAATTTTGAAACAACGATGGATTGTATGGACCGGGCATCATTAACGCAGCCATCGAGGTTGCGGAACAATGATCTTCCTGTACCCGATGGTTTATAGGTTGGCGGAGCCTCGTAATTATCAATAGCAATAAGCAAAGCCCTTTTTTCCTGGGCGAAGCTGAATAAAGTTGCTGTTAGTGCCAGCAGTAGGGGGAATAGCCGCTTGTTCATAAACTAAAAATTTATAAATGGTGGTTTAAAACTGAATTGTTCCGCACTAAAATAAATTGATTTTTGAAAAAAAGAGAACCCCATGGACTTTATTCCCCACATAGAGCAATGAACTTCCAAAAAGGTTGTATGACTTGTTAAAGTCCGG
>JANPMI010000205.1:0-8784 GCA_031422725.1 Chitinophagaceae bacterium
CTTTTATCATCTGTATATTGCTTAGCAGCACTGACGATTTTTTCTAAATCTTTTTCATGGACCACTTCATCTGCCTGCAGGTAAAAAGCCCAGTCATATTGGGCAGGTATCTGCGCCAGGGCTTTATCTGTTTCGGCGGCCAGTACTATGCCACCTTTTTTCAAAGAGTCATCCCATACCGAATGAACAATTTTAATTTTTGGAGAGCCGATAGATTCAATCAGTTGCAGTGTTCCATCATCGCAGTTACCCACACTTACAATAAATTCATCAACAACAGGAAGAATGGAAGTGATGGATTGCACTACAGGGTAATCATATTTTACCGCATTCCGCACAAAAGTGAAACCGCAGATTTTCATGGAGTGATGATTAAGCTATTTTTTCTGCCAGCAACTGTTTCACTAATGCTTCCAGTTCTTTAATTCTTTTTTCCATTTCGGGAAGATTCCGGGCAATGGCCTGGCTGCGGATGGCCTGGTTATAATCATAAGCCGGGGAACCTGTAACCGCTGTGCCGGGAACTTTCAGCGATTTGCCCAAACCAGCCTGGGCATTTATTTTTGAACCATCTGCGATCTGTATATGACCGACAATACCTGCCTGGCCACCTATCATTACCCCATTACCAATTTTAGTGCTGCCACTGACGCCAGCCTGTGCTGCTATAACGGTACTATGACCTACTTCTACATTGTGTGCAATCTGGATCAGGTTATCAAGTTTTGCACCGCTTCTTATTATGGTGGAGCCAATGGTAGCCCTGTCAATAGTTGCATTAGCCCCTATCTCCACATCATCTTCAATAAGAACATTACCAATCTGCGGCACTTTTTTTAAACTGCCATCGGCCTGTGGGGCAAATCCAAAACCATCGCTGCCTATAACAGTTCCTGCATGAATAGTAACCTGGTTTCCCACTTTGCAGCCATCATAAATTTTTACACCTGGATGTATGATGCAGTTATCGCCTATCGTTACATTGTCACCAATAAAAGCATGAGGAAAAATTTTGCTGTTGTTGCCTATAGTTACGTTTTCGCCTATGTAGGCAAAGGCACCGATAAAAACGTTTTGCCCGTAAACGGCTGTTTTTGCAATATAGCTTGGCTCCTGAATCCCCTTTAATTGTTGCTTCACTATTTCCTGGTATTTGCTGAGCAAAGTGGCAAAAGCGGTGTAGGCATCCGGTACCCGTATAAGTGTGGCCATCACCGGTTGTTTCAGTTCATAATCTTCATTTATTATTATTACAGAAGCGTTGGTGCTGTATAAAAAATCTTCGTATTTGGGATTAGCAAAAAAAGTAAGCTGCCCCTCCTTTGCTTCTTCAATTTTACCAAAAGAAGTAACATTGGCAGCGGCGTCGCCTTCTACCTTTCCATTAATAAGAAGTGCTATTTGTACAGCGGGAAATTGCATACTTCTGGTTTCTGGTTGTTAGTTGCTGGTTAGCTCCTGATTATTGAAATGTCTTTAACCAGTGACCAATAACTAACACCGGTAATAACAAATGTAATATTTTTTAATCTCGCCAAAGGCGAGACCGCTCAGGTTATGTTGAATCAGCGCATTATCCACTTGTGAAATGTCTTTTATCGTTCCATCCTTGAAAAGGATATTGATCCGTTCATCTTTTGTGTTGTATGTGGTATTGCTGGCTTCTCCGGTAAATACAAAGTATTCCGCTTCCTTTTCTGTTATGCCCAATGCAGCCGCCACTTCTTGTCTTTTTTGTTTTACAATACTTTCATCAAAAGGTTCAGCCTGCAACTTTACTTTCAGTAAATTCCGCTCCACTAAAGAACGGCAAAGGGTTGATAATATTTTGTCCCCTTGCATTTGCCAGCTTTTAACGGCACCCATCATATCATAATCATCCAACTGGCAAAACTCAAACAGCCAGTCATTGATGGCTGACTGTTTGTTATCATCAAGATTCAGAAAAATATTTAAGAATGGTGAGGGAGCTATTGCTTTTATCTCTTTGGCTCTTTGTAATATCTTTTGCAGGGTTTGCTCAGCACTTACAACCGTTTTATGTAAGTAAACCTGCCAGTACATAAGTCGCCGGGACACTAAAAACTTTTCTATGGAATAAATAGCTTTTTCTTCCACCATCAGTTCACCGTCTTTCACAGTCAGCATTTTAATAATCCGGTCGTAACCAATAACACCTTCGGCTACACCTGTAAAAAAGCTATCCCTGTTCAGGTAGTCAAGCCGGTCCACATCCAATTGCCCGGCCACTAACTGGTGCAAAAAATTCTTTGGATGTTTATTGGTAAAAATATCAATCGCTGTTTGCAGCTGCCCTTTAAACGCCTCATTCATTTTTTGCATCAGCAGAATAGAAATAGCTTCATGATGTACATTTTTTATCAGTTCATTTTCAAGTGCATGAGAAAATGGGCCGTGGCCAATATCATGGAGCAGGATGGCAGCTTTTGCTCCTATTTCTTCTTCTGTAGTTATCTCAATGCCTTTACTCTTCAATTCTTGTAAAGCAGTACACATTAAATGGTATGCTCCGAGTGAATGATGCAGCCTGGAATGTACTGCTCCCGGATATACTAAATGCGCAAAAGCCATCTGGTGGATATTGCGCAGACGCTGATACCAGGGATGAGAAATGATCTGCAGTATCAACGGATGATCAATAGTAATAAAACCATAGACCGGGTCGTTGATGATTTTGCGTACTGTAGGCATTGTTGTTGTTTTGTTAAAGGCAAGACGGTAAAAGTACAAAGGCAGAGTTTAATAAGCTATTTTTGGCTGGTTGCTGGTTTCTGGTCGCTAGTTGTTGGTTGGTTTCACTAAACCAATATAAGCTTTTAATAATTTTAGAGACATGCCCAGTAACGAGAACATAGTAACCAGTAACCAATAACAAGCAACAAGTATGGCAGTAGCAAAAATTATATGGGTGGATGATGAGATAGAAAGCCTCCAGTCGCAAAAAATGTTTTTGGAAAATAAGGGATACGAAGTGCAGACTTTTACCAATGGATTTGATGCTATTGATTATGTAAAAGAAAATTTTGTTGATGTGGTATTAATTGATGAAAGCATGCCCGGCATTACGGGATTGGAAACGCTGGCCAAAATAAAAGAAATAAACCAGTCATTACCGGTTGTTTTAATTACAAAAAATGAAACGGAGAACCTGATGGACGAAGCCATCGGCAGCCAGATAAGCGATTATCTTATTAAGCCGGTAAATCCTAACCAGGTTTGGCTTAGCCTAAAAAAAATTATTGATAACAGAAGATTAGTAGCAGAAAAAACAACTACGGCTTACCAGCAGCAGTTCCGCCATTTATTCACCGCATTGAACAGCAACCCCGATTACAATGAGTGGATGGATATTTACAGAAAGCTGGTCTATTGGGAACTGGAAATGGAGAAAAGTGACAGCCCGGAAATGCAGGAAATTTTACAAAGCCAGAAAAGTGAAGCAAATACAGAGTTTTTTAAATTTATTTCCAGGAATTACGCCAGTTGGATTGGCCCTAAAAGTTTGGCCGGACCTGTAATGAGCCATTCCCTGATGAAATTTAAAGTGCTGCCCCATTTGGAAAAAGGCACACCCTTATTTTTTATTTTAATTGATAATTTACGGTTTGATCAATGGAAAGCAATTCAGCCAATTTTTTCTGAAAGCTTCCGCATCCTGGAAGAGGATAGTTTTTACAGCATACTTCCCACGGCCACACAATATTGCCGCAATGCCATTTTTGCAGGAATGATGCCCATGGATATTGAAAAAAAATTCCCTTTACAATGGAAAAATGATGAAGAAGAAGGAGGAAAGAATCTGCATGAAGAAGAGTTTTTACGGGCACAACTGAAACAGTTGGGTAAATCAGATTTAAAAGTATCCTATACTAAAGTGGTGAATAACCAGGCCGGATTAGATCTGGTAAATAATATTCATAACCTGCTGAATAATGACCTGAATGTTATCGTTTACAATTTTGTGGATATGCTGAGCCATGCCCGAACAGAAATGGAAGTGCTGAAAGAACTGGCCAGCGATGAGATAAGCTACCGCAGTATCACCACTTCCTGGTTTGAACATTCGCCATTGCACCAGGCACTCAAAAAAATCGCCGATAAAAATATTAAAATTGTTTTGGCCACCGATCATGGCAGTGTAAGGGTGAAGACACCTTACAAAGTAGTCGGAGACAAACAAACCACTACCAATCTCCGTTACAAACATGGCCGCAACCTTAATTATGAACCTAAAGAAGTACTGGCTTTCCGTGACCCGAGAGAAGCTGGGTTGCCGGTGCCTACCATTAATTCATCCTTCATTTTTGCAAAAGAGGATAGCTTTTTATGCTATCCCAATAATTACAATTACTATGTAAACTATTACCGAAATACCTTTCAGCATGGTGGGGTCAGCCTGGAGGAAATGATAGTGCCGGTGATAAAAATGCAGAGTAAGTAAGGGTTATTTTTTCTTTTTTAGGATAATTTCTTCGGCCATTAAGCCATACATACGTTTAAAAAAATCCTGAATACCGGGATATTCATCTTTTGAAAACATCGCCCTTTTTATCTCAAAGAGTTGAGACATATAAACGTTTTCTTTATCAGCGGTATAAGTGACTTTATAGAAAAAACTTGAGTCTGGTGCTCGGATAGTCATATTTTTTGGCAGGTTTTCAGCCTGGAATGAAGAAGGGAAATGTATTTGCATGTTGAGTACAAACATCTGGTTGCAGCCAAAGTCAAGATCAGTAATTCTTTTATCTGAGAGGAATGGATTTTTATTTTTTGCAGTAAGAATTTGCGGATCTATAAAATAGAAATCGCCGGTATTTTGTGGTTCGTATGTAAAATCAATTGTTTCAAACAAAGGATCGTCTGCTATTCCACTATTTTCTTGTTTAGAGGCTAAGATTTTTAAACCCAGAGGTTTTTTATCCATGAATTTTTCCTCTCTCTCATCATCTAACAGCGTTGTATCTAACTTGTATGATTTTGCATAATCAAAATATTGAACAGTGGCAGTTCCTTCAATTGTGCCATTTTCGTTCAAATCTGCATATACATCTGAACTTTGTTTCAATAAAGGTCTGTTGTCGGAGATTGTTGCCCATTGTATACTATCCGGGCTAAGTACAAGTGCTTCCCTATTAAGAACATTGAGTGGCGGATTTTGAAATGATTGAAATTTGATGCTGGCGTCAAGAAAATAATACTTAGTTGAATCAAATGCCATTACATCCACACCATCAAATTGGCCTAAACTTGGAAAAGTTTTATCTACAAAACCATTATTTCGTGTGCTTACTAATACAGGTATACATTTAATATTTGCTTTCTCAAGAAGATTAAGGAGTATAAGATTGATCTCGGCAGAACTGGCAGAGCCGCTGGTCCATGCTTCGGAAAGGTCTTCCAGTTTTGTTGTTTGTTCAACTCTTCCTGCCCATTTCTTCTGAACTGCATCGTAAACAAATCCAATTCTATCTGTTAAGGAAGAAATTTTATTAGCAGTATCAATTATTTTTTCTGTTCCGGGAATTGTTTTTCCAATCTGCGTTTCAATATATTTTGATTGAAGAAATTGTAAGCCGGCAGATCTCCACATTGCATCTGACATATTTCCGAACGAAACACCGCCAAGCGGAAAGAGTTTAAAAATACATCTCATAAGGTTGTCCTTATAAGAAGTCATGTATTGTTCACGATGAAAAGAGGGAACATTTTTTTTGGAATAAAATGTTCTTCTAAATTGATCATATTTTAACAGGAAATAGTTGCTTTCAACGGTGTCTGTGGCAAACATCCGGTTAATTGCTTTAGACTCAACAGGTGTAGTTAATATATAAAGGCTATATGCAACAGGAATTTCACCCTGAATGATCCAGGGACTAATACTTATAATGTCGTTTTCGATTGTAGTATAACTGTATTCTATAACACTTCCGGGTTTTACGTTTGGGAATGTAAAATTTACAATGCCGATATTCTCAACAGCCTTTTCTTTAAAGAAGTCTTTTTTTTCCAGTCTCTTGATAATAACTTTTCCATTGGCATCAAAATTATAGATCACACCACTTAACTCTTTGATCTTTGCAATTCCCTTTTTGCTGAAGTAAGGAATTCTGATCGTAGTATATGGATATCCTTTTTCATTGAAAACTTTAATTCTTACTCTTCGCTCTGTTTTTATTCTTGCCTCATATGGTGAAATATGAAAATCTATATCCAGAACATCTAAAAGTTTCATAGCCGGAGCATCAGGCTCAAAAGGACAGGCTTTTAACAGTAAGTCAGCAGCATCAATTTTTCCAAATCCGGGAATACTTTTCTGTGCCTGAACAGAAGTGTATAATAGGAATGTATAGAAGGGGATGAATAATTTCTTTATCATAAGGAGTATCTCAAATATATAAACCTTTTTGTGGAAAACATTTATAAAAAACCAAACAACTACATTTAAATTTGCTCTTATGAAATACACCCAAACAACTCTCGATAAATTGGAAGCCATTCCTGAAGAAGCAGGATATGTGCTCCGTTATGAAAGAGGAACATTTCAAAGCGGCTACTGCATATTGGAAGAAAAAAAAGTGGTGGTGCTGAATAAGTTTCTGCAAACAGAAGGCCGTATCAATACGTTAATAGACCTGATTCCACAACTTGATATTAACAGGGAGGCACTGACCGACGGATCAAAAAAATTACATACGGAAATTATATCCCGGCTGGAAACAGAAGAAAACGGCCATTAATCTTTTACATTTGCGGGGTGAGTTATCCCCCGCTTAAAATAACATTTCTCGGCAGTGGCACCAGCAGCGGCGTACCTATGATAGGCTGCAATTGTGAAGTGTGCACTTCCACAGATAAAAAGGATAACAGGCTTCGTTCCAGTATCCTGGTTGAGTCTCCCTATACAAAATTGGTGGTTGATACAGGCCCCGATTTTCGATACCAGATGCTGCGGCAAAAAGTAAAACATTTAGATGCCGTGCTGTTTACTCATCCCCATAAAGATCACCTGGCCGGTCTTGATGATATAAAGGCATTCAATTATTTCGCCAAAAAGCCAATGGATATTTATGCCGATTCATTAACAGAGGAAGCATTACGCAGGGATTTTCATTATGCTTTCGCTGATAACAAATATCCGGGCATACCCGAGTTGAATTTGAACACTATCACCCTTGATCCTTTTATAATTGGCGACATTCCCGTTACCCCCATCCTGGTCTGGCACCTGAAAATGCCGGTGATGGCCTTTCGCTTTGGAAAGTTCACTTACATTACGGATGCCAATAAGATTGATGACACTGAGAAGGAGAAGATAAAAGGAAGCGAAGCATTGGTATTAAATGCACTGCGCAAGGAAAAACATATTTCTCATTTTACACTGGAAGAAGCCATTGCACTGGCACAGGAATTAAAAATACCGGCTGCTTATTTTACCCATATTTCCCACCAGTTGGGCCGTCATGCGGACATAGAGGCTGAACTTCCTGAAGGCATTCACCTCGCTTATGATGGTTTGGAATTAAGATTCAACTGATTTTAGAAGACCCTGATTATTTTTTTGCCCGGTTAATTCCGGTAATTTACAAAATATTGTGTTCTTGCTAACACTTGTTAGTTGAATTATTTTTTCCCTTACCTTGCACCCGCCTTTAATGATTGCAGTAATGATTGCAGTAATGATTGCTTGCCCTCATTCGAAGGCCCAAGACTGTGCCACCCCGAGTATTTGGAGTGGCATAGTTATTACATAACAACCAACGATTATAACTGTATGAATTTTCAATTGGCTGAACTCACACAACAGGTAGGTCAAACTGCCCGGGATTTTGCACAACAACATATCAAACCACATGTGATGGAATGGGATGAAAGCCAGGAATTTCCTCTTCAGGTTTTTAAAGAAATGGGAAAACTGGGTTTGATGGGAGTGTTGGTGCCGGAAGAATATGGCGGTGCCGGTCTTACTTATTTTGAATACAAAACAGTGATAGAGGAAATTTCCAAGGTTTGCGGTTCGATAGGCTTAAGTGTTGCTGCACACAATTCTCTTTGTACTGGTCACATTATGACGTTTGGTAACGAAGAACAAAAGAAAAGATGGTTACCCAAACTGGCTACAGCAGAATGGCTCGGTGCCTGGGGACTTACAGAAGCAAACACCGGCAGCGATGCAGGCAATATGAAATGCACTGCCGTGAAGGAAGGAAATGACTGGATAATTAACGGCACTAAGAATTTTATTACGCATGGAAAAAGTGGTGATGTAGCAGTAGTCGTTTGCAGAACCGGCGATCCAAGAGCAAAAAATAATTCAACTTCTTTTGTAGTTGAAAAAGGAACGAAAGGTTTCACTGCAGGAAAAAAAGAAAATAAATTGGGTATGCGGGCCAGCGAAACCGCCGAAATGGTTTTTGATAATTGCCGTATTCCTGATACCAACCGTTTAGGAGAACTGGGAGATGGTTTTAAGCAGGCAATGAAAATATTGGATGGCGGAAGAATTTCCATTGCTTCACTTTCACTTGGTATTGCCAAAGGTGCTTATGAAGCATCGGTGCAATATGCCAAAGAGAGGCACCAGTTCGATCAGCCTATTGCCAACTTCCAGGGCATTAGTTTTAAGCTGGCAGATATGGCAACCGGCATAGCAGCCAGCGAGTTATTGATCAACCAGGCCTGCGATTTGAAGATGAAGGGCCTCCCCATGACAAAAGAAGCAGCCATGGCAAAATATTATGCCAGTGAGGTAGCGGTAACCGTGAG
>JANPMI010000206.1:0-4008 GCA_031422725.1 Chitinophagaceae bacterium
GATGATGAAGATATTATTACTGATAATACTGCCGGTGCAAGGATAAAAGAACTGGATCAGCTAACCATGCAGATCAAAGAACAAAGAAATGCTGTTCATGAACGGCTGAAAGAGAGTAACAGGCTGTACCGGGAAAAGCAAATATCATTGAACCAGTATAAAGACAGCAGCAGCTTATTAAAAGCAGAAACAGACCGGCTTGGCAAACTGTTTGACAGCCTTGGTTTGTTGGCCAGGGAAGCAAGAACCGCTCAACGTACAGAAGAAGCAAATAACAGGAAGACAAATGCAAGAAGAGCCAGCGGCGGCTTTGGTGGCATGCGGGTTAATTGCGATACCATGGATGGCCGGTGGTATGGCCTGTTTACCCAGGAAGAAATAACAAAGGTCAGCCAGCAGTTTGATTACAGGACAGTGAATGATGATGCCGCCAGGAATAAATTATTTACTGCTGCCATTACACAAAAAAATAATAATTGGATAATCGGGGACGAAAAAAAGAAAACAGGTAATGCTGTTTATTTGCAAGGTGGTTTTTTGCTGAATAGGGAAACCGGTCTTCCCGTTCATCTGCCTGCCGGTTTTTTGATCGTTCACAAAGATATTATTGGTAATGATGGAAAGGTGCAACTGACCAGTATCAACACTAATGGGGAACAGGCATGGACGATACCTACGGGCCTGAAAGAATTTTACGACTGGCAACTGCGTGGCCATCAATTAGTGATCACCGGTACGGATAATAAAGACCTGGGTGCAGGCAGGATCAATTTACTGCTGGTCATTAACCTGCAAAACGGTGCTGTAGCGGTTTATGATTTTTTTACGGATAAGGTGAGGGAGTGAAAAAAGTATGATCAGGGCAATAGCAGTATTTCATGGCATCGTCTGTTACAAGTTTATCCTGAGGTAACGAAGGGCTCCGTTCGGGGTTCGGTTCGCTACTCAGCATTATTAATCAGTAAGTAAGTTTCGTCTTATTGACAAGCATAAGAAAATCTTCAATGCTATTTTGTTCTGTCACATCATCAGCTGTTAGTTCGATTGCTTCAAACTCATGCCAGTCAACATCAATTTCAGCATCATTTATGCATTCCTTAAAATGCATATCTGGCAAATTCCATTCTTTGCAATAAAACCATTTATCATCAATTAGTTTCTCTTGGATTAATTTTTCGATTTCCAGAAGATTTATTGAGTTTGGGTTTGAGAAAATTATTTGGTTATAGTTTTTGTAGTTGGCTCCATCACGGTAGAGATAGGAAAACTTAATATTCATAAATATTTTGTGACAAATAAAATAATTCTAAATAGTTTCAATACCAATTTCCCTTAAGTAATTATATGTCGCATCATAATAATCAGGTGGTCTTGTTGGGTCATTAGTATCGCCTGTAGGAATAACAATTACCATTCCTTGCCGTGCTCTTGTTAAGAGAACTCGATAAGCATTTTTTAAATATTGTTTGCGGTAATCTTTACCAATATTATTCCATTTAGTTGGCTTTTCAGATCTAAGCATTAATTCATGGTAACTCCACCCTTTTGCTGTATATCGAAAATCAGCATCCCATGTGACACAACTCCAGTCAAGTTCTAATCCTTGTACATGAAATTCAGTGGCTACATCTTCCAAGTAATAAGAAGAACGAACATCCTCTTTACCTTCTAAAAACCAATTAACAGGGTTCATGGGACTTTTTACATCTATTCCGTCAGGTTTAAGGCGACTCGCTTTGGAAGAAACAACAAGGCCATATCTCTCAGTTCCTCTTGCTTTAGCTTTTAACCATTGCTTTGCTTTCGATAACTCTCTAGTAATAACAATGGGATAATTTTCTTTAACTGCTCTATAATTATTTTTTGCTTCTTCTGTATTAATGTCCAAAATGTTTTTTATTAAAAGAGAAACATGTTCTGCCCGAAATGAACGCATAGAAACAGATAAATGCAAATTTTCAATGTTATAAACTGCCTTATGTTCTTCCAATAATTTTAGAGACTTACCTGCTGCATACTCACTATCTGTCAATCTATTTGATACATAAATATTCCATTCTGGAAAAGATCGATTTAATGATTCTATCCATTCGCTAATTCCAGCTTCTCCAGTATTTATTTCTTGTCCGCCTCCTACCAGACAAACGATAACAGCCCAATCATTGTGTCTATCAAGGCAAGAAATAAGAAACTCAGGTTCTGATTGATTAAAATTAGCTCTATTTCTTTTTCTTTTCATGAAACTTGCCGTTTGGGAGTGGTTCCATGCTCTTTGAGCCTCATCAAAAATTGTTACATGCTCAAAGGGGGATGATGTGTCTTTTAAATATTCATCCCGAAAGTGATGTACTGGCTGAATGATTGTTTTGACTTTACTGAATACTTCTCCTTTCCTTACTTTATTGCCCTTTTCTTTTTCTCTTTTTACTTTATCCCTAGTAAGTGCTTCCCTAAGTATAGCAACTAAGGGACCATTTCCTGATAAATACACGGTTGATGCTCTTTCATTTTGCTTGTAGTTCATTGCGGCTATCTTGAGACCTACCAAAGTTTTACCGGCACCGGGAACACCTGTTACAAAACAAATAGCTTTTTGATTATTCTGTTTGGTATCATTGATTATTTTCAAAACAGCTTCTGATGTTTCTGATAGGTTTGTAGCGGAAGCATCTTTGCGATAAATTTCTTGTACCCCATGCTCATTATATAAAGACATTGCCGCTTCAATGATTGTTGGCGTTGGTGAATAACGACCACCGGACCAACTTTCTGAGTTAATCTCTTCCCCATTAGCAAATTCAAAAACATTTTTTATAACGATTTCCAGATTTTCTGAATTTGATTTTATTGGATATAGAAGGTTATCGTTATGGGGCATTTCGGAAATAATCGAAAAATATTTTTTTGCTTCAGTTGTTATTAGGATTGGAGCTATTAAATGCTTGTGACTGGTTTCGTGGAAATTTTTTAGATCAAGTGCATAATCCCAAACTTGATCAACGGAATTTTGATTGAACTCTTTTCCGCCAACCTTAAACTCTAAAACAAAAATTACATTTTTAATTATTAATACGACATCAATTCTCCCGCCCATCCGAGGAATGGAATATTCAAAGAAAATACGTCCTTCATAATTTAATAAAATGGGTTTCAAAATTTTGATCTGTTCTAACCAAGCATCTTTTTGAGTAGTCTCAACAGAGAACTCATTACTTTCTACTATAGCTCCAAGAATCTCTTGTGATGAAGAATTACAAAATTTTGATATTAAGTCTGAATAATAGTGCCTTTTCATTAATCTAGATTACTCCCCACAATTTAAGGAAATATTCATCCTCCTCTTCATTACAAATGAACATACATTTTTTATTCAAGCATTCTTGAATAAAAGTTTTAGCATTTGTATGATAGAAGTTCGCAATTTGCTCACACCTTGAACCACAATGCGGGCAAGTAAATGGCTGGTCATTCATTAGGAATGTGTCAAGGTGTTTAAAAAGTTTTTGGATTTTCACTTTCACGCATCAATAGTATTGAATATGGCTTAAAGTTCATTTGCTTTTAAGACACGTTGAATAATTTGTTAGACTACCACAGAACTGCAAACTATCTTTATTTCAATTATAAGTCAATCGGATATAAGTGAACTTTGTTGATAGTGTATAACTGAGGTATATAGCTGCGTTAAGTATATCCGACCTTTACCCAATGAAGCATTTTCTTTTTTGTATGTTGTTAATCGCAACTGGGTATCCTCTCGCAGCACAGCCCCGCATACATGCCCACAACGATTATCAGCAAGTGGTGCCACTAACAAATGCCCTGCACAACGAAGCTTACTCCATAGAAGCAGATGTGTACCTGACCAGCCGGGGTTTGGTGGTGGCGCATAATAAAAAAGATATGGCGGCTGCCCCTTCGCTTGATTCGCTTTACCTGCAGCCCATCATCCGGCTTTTTCAACAACATGGTGGCCGCATCAGTACCAGCAAAACATATACACCCATA
>JANPMI010000207.1:0-2006 GCA_031422725.1 Chitinophagaceae bacterium
CTTCGCACCTTAAAAACAAGATATTTGCAGACCCTGATTTAATATTTAAAGGTCTCTATGCAATTAGTGAAGTTAATAACCCCTAACATAATCAAGACGTTACGCTGCTTTTCTTTTACGATCCTGGTTCTATTTTTTACTATTCTTACTCCTGTTTTTTCGCAGGATAATTCACCGTATTCCAGGTATGGTATCGGTGATCTGGTTCCGCCAAGCCATATCAGTAACCGTGGCATGGGGGGCATTTCCGCAGGATATGCCGATTTTTATTCCATCAATTTCAATAACCCGGCATCGTATTCCTCCTTTCAATCCGTGCTGGAACCCAAATCAAAAAAATTAGTATTTGGAAGAGCTATTCTTGACCTGGGTATTAATATTGAAAGCCGGACATTAAGAGAGCCGGATAATCCTAAAAAATTTGTTTCCAATAATGCTTTGTTTTCTTATGTGCAGGTGGGAGTGCCGTTGAAGAGCAACTGGGGATTAAGTTTTGGGCTCCGTCCTTTATCAAGAATCAGTTATAAAATTTCCCGTAATGAAAGATTGTTTGACCCCCTCACCGGCTTGCCTATAGACAGTGCCATTACACGGTTTGAAGGAAATGGCGGTGCTTACCAGGCATCTCTGGGTACAGGTTTCAGTGTTTTTAAAAAAGTGAAGGCTGATAACAGGGAAGAAAAATTGAGTGTTGGTATTAATGCGGCTTATTTATTCGGGTCCAAGGATTACAGTACGAAAAGAAGTCTTATCAACGATACCGTGCTTTATTACCAGGCTAATTATGAAACCAAAACGAATTTTGGCGGCCTCCATCTTACAGCAGGAGTGCAATACAGGGTTCCTCTCAGCAAAAAACTTTTACTGACAGCAGGTGTTTATGGTGCCTGGGGACAGAAACTAAATGCAACACAGGATGTATTAAGGGAAACATTTGCCTTTGATGATAACCTCGGTGAGGTAAGACTCGACAGTGTATCCGACCTGAGGAATATAAAAGGTAAAATTATTCTACCCTCTTCTTATACCATCGGGTTTATAGTACAGAAACCATCCGTACCGAATAAAGAAAGCGGATGGTTATTGGGAGTTGATTTTGAACAGCAGAACTGGAGTGCATACCGGCTCTACGGACAAAAAGATTCAGTACGGAATAAATGGGAATTACGGATCGGTGGTCAGTTAAACCCGGTTCCGAAAAGAAATTATTTCAGCTTTGTATCTTACCGGGTGGGTTTATTTATGGGGCCTGATTATATAAAAGTGGGGCAAAAACTATCACAGATCGGCGGCTCATTTGGTATGGGCTTACCTGTTGCCATCAGCCGGCAGGCACCTAACCAGGTCACCATTGTTAATGTCGCTTTTGAATACGGTAAACGGGGAAATAATAATAATTTACTCCGGGAAAATATGTTCAGGATATCCCTCGGTTTTTCTCTCAGCGATTTCTGGTTCATCAAACGGAAGTATGATTAAACCCCAACCCCTTCCTTCGATAAACTCTGGAGGGCTTTAGAGTCTGCATGAAAAAAAAATCTTCATACAAACAGACAGGCGTTTTTTACATATTCAAGCTATTCATGCTCGTAGCCCATAGCTTATTGCTCGCAGCTTTTTTCAGCGGTTGTGAAAATGATGAAAAAGTAATTGATGGCCTGACAAAAAAAGTAATATTAAAAGAAGAAGCCATCAATATTGAAAGTTTCCTCAGCCAGGATGGGAAGATGAAAGCCAGGTTAACAGCCCCCCTGATGTACCGGGTAGCAGCCGATACATTATATACAGAGTTTCCCAATACCATGCATGTGGATTTTTATGACGATAATGGAGTAATAGAAACCCGGCTTGACTGTAAATATGGAAAGTATTTTGAAAGCCTGAATAAAGTTTACCTGCGGGACAGTGTTGTGGTAATCAATATAAAAGGGGATACATTAAAAAGCCCTGATCTCTGGTGGGACCAGAACACTAAATTATTTTATACTGATAAATACGCCGAGTAC
>JANPMI010000208.1:0-5805 GCA_031422725.1 Chitinophagaceae bacterium
AGTCGGGGCAGGCTGTGGCCACCCTTGTATTCTTTGCCGCAGACAACATTCGTGTCGTTTGGTGTAATTTCGTGGCCAAATTATTTCTATGGCTTTTCGCAATTTTAAATTGGTTGGTTATGTGGTCTATGGCCGTGGTTCCTTTAATCAATTAGATGAAATCATTGCGCCGCATCGCAAACAAAATGCGCCAATGATTTTTTTAGTGGATCATTTTTTCGATGGCAAGCCATTAGTCAATCGTATTCCTGTACGGGGAAACGACAAAATAATTTTTGTTGACGTTACCTACGAACCCAAAACAACCTATGTTGACCAACTGGCACAGCAGCTCAAAGAAGAGTTTGGAACGGTAAGCGGTGTTATCGGAATTGGGGGCGGCTCCACCATGGATTTAGCCAAAGCCGTTTCGCTGATGATGAAAAATCCCGGCTCCTCAGCCGATTACCAGGGTTGGGATTTGGTGCAACATGCTGGTGTATATAAAGCCGGCATCCCTACACTAAGCGGTACTGGTGCTGAAGTGTCCAGAACAACTGTATTAACCGGCCCCACAAAAAAGTTGGGGATGAATTCTGATTTCACACCCTTTGATCAAATTATTCTTGACCCTGAATTAACCGCTAATGCTCCCGCCAATCAACGGTTCTATTCCGGCATGGATTGTTATATCCACTGCATTGAAAGTTTAGAAGGAACTTATTTAAATGAATTCAGCAAAAGCTATGGAGAAAAAGCTTTGCAGCTTTGCCGTGATGTGTTTGTGAATAAAGAAGTGTGGAATGGCGACTGCGATGATAAACTGATGATGGCTTCTTATGCAGGAGGGATGAGCATTGCCTACAGCCAGGTAGGTGTGGCACATGCGGTTAGTTATGGTCTTAGTTATTTGCTCGGCACCAAACATGGTGTCGGCAATTGTATTGTGATGAATCACCTCGGCGACTATTACCCTGCTGGGGTGAAGGAATTTAAATACATGGTAGAAAAAAATAAGATTGAAATACCAACCGGCATCTGCAAAGGATTAAGCGAAGATGATTTTGAGAAAATGATCAATGTTTCTATTGGCATGAAACCTCTGTGGGAAAATGCATTGGGGAAGGATTGGGAAAAAATAATGACAAGAGAAAAGCTGAGGGCTTTGTATGAAAAGCTATAATAGCCGCTGACACAGATTTCGTTTGATTATCAATATGAAAATGTGCCTCGAGTGGCGTAAATTTACGAGTAAGCAGCAATTTTAACAGACCCCACGTAATGACAGAGAGAAATCTTGAAGACTTCCGATTAAATCAGTTTTTTGAAACCTACTTGATGGTGATGAGTTTACCAGACCATCCTAGATTTGAGATGACATACAATACTTATTCAATACACGGATTTTATAACACTTCAGACGATTTAAATGATTTAGAAAACTCGAAAAATTATATAAACAACGGGAGAAAGGTTTTGCCTTGTATTTCATTTTGGTTTCTGGCGTTAGAATCATTTATTAATAGCTTATGTAAAGTTGCTTCTCTAATAAAAGACGACAATTTTAAAGAAATTGCAAAACAAGATTTAAGCACTAGATTAACTTATGTGATTACATCTCTTAATTATAATGAAGTAGAAATTAAAAAAAGTGGGATTTATAATCGTATAAATGAATTTAAAACATTTCGTAACGAATTATTTCACGACAGAAACATTGGAAGCGAAGTGCAGCTAAAAAAAACAAATTTTTCTACCAATCCAATTCTTAGCAATCAAGTCGACGTTTTTCAATCTTTAATCATCTATTTGGAAGTAGCTGTATTGTTCAGGTTTTCTATTCCTGGCCTTGACTTAATGCCAAACATATCTATTGGCAACTCAAGTGTTTTTCATTTTGACAAGTTAGACACTTTGTATAATGAGTACCTTGTAAAGTATCTGCAAGCCACTCTTAAAAAACACGGTTTGACAATCAAACTTGATTTATCTATTAATCAATTTCCATCTTTGCCGCCTTCAACCCTATTTAACAAAGGAGAAGTTGTAGTAATTGGCAGAGTCGAACAAGAAGAAAAATTTAATTACCCATTAGACCAAACAGACACGACAATAGGGAGAACATTATACCATAACCAAGTAAAAAGTTATAATCTATCAGACGGACATACAGGCAACTTAAATTTTGTAGTAGATTGGCCTGACCTTTACAAGAGTAGATTCCCAATGCGTAAATAAAACTGCTGCTTACATTGGTATTGCTGCAAGAAACAAGCAAACACAACTTTAATTTTAACAAACTAAAAAATGAGAAAAATACTTTTATCAATTTCACTTTGCTATACCCTAACCAATTTATTGGCACAAACGCCTTATTCAAAAGAAACTAAAGAGCAAATAAAACATGTCGAAAACAACTTATTTAGTCGTGTAATACTAAATGGAAAAGCGGACAATATTCTTGCCCGTATGGCTTATTTTAAAGTAAAAGGGTTAAGTATTGCGGTTGTAAATAACTATAAAATTGTTTGGGCAAAGGGTTATGGCTGGGCAGATGAAAAAGAAAAACGCTCCGTAACAACTGCAACTTTATTTAAGCCAGGTTCTATAAGTAAATCGTTAAATGCTGTTGGGGTTTTAAAATTAGCACAAGACAATAAATTGGATATTTACAAAGACATAAATGAATATTTAAAGTCATGGAAATTTCCCTACGACAGCTTATCAAAAGGAAAGAAAATTACAATGGCAAATTTACTAAGTCATACGGCTGGGTTATCCGTTTATGGTGGCTTCCCGGGATATGATGTAAAAAGTAAAATCCCTACTCTGCCACAAATTTTAGGCGGTGTAGCACCTGCCAACACAGCAGCAGTTCGTTCGTTATTTGAACCCGGATTACAATTTCAATATTCAGGCGGAGGAACAATCATTTCTCAACTCATCATTACAGATTTGACCAAACAGCCGTATGAGAAATTTATGTTTGATAATGTGCTAAAACCACTCGGAATGACAAATAGTTTTTATTCAGCAGCACCACCACAAAAAAATGAACTGAATAAATATGCAATGGGCTACTCAAAAGAAGGAGCAAAAGTAGAAGCCACATTTCATGTATATCCCGAACAAGCCCCAATGGGCTTATGGACTAATCCAAGCGACTTAGCCAAATATATTATTGAAACACAATTGGCTTATCAAAGAAAATCGTCAAAGGTTTTAAATCAGCAAATGGCTGGTTTGCAACTCACTCCTTATATTGACAACTCAGCAACCATGGGTGCTTTTATAGGTGATAGAAATGGAGAAAAATATTTTTTTCATGATGCAGGAAATGAAGGATACAGGGGTTTATATTATGGCAGTGTTGAAGGTGGAAATGGCGTAGTTGTGTTTGTAAATTCTGATGACGGAAATATTATTCTGGAGTTATTAAACAGCGTAGCTTCTGTTTACAACTGGAAAGGTTTTGACAAACCGAAGAATATAAATACTGTTACTGTTCCCGATACAACAATTCGAAAATATCCTGGTGTTTACTTGTATGAAGGAAAGTTTGCGGAGGTAACTAAAGAGAAAAACGAGATAATTTATTGGGCAGATGGTCAAACCTGCAAGATGTATTTCACATCGCAAAGCGATTTTATAAAC
Source organism: Chitinophagaceae bacterium (assembly GCA_031422725.1). GTDB lineage: Bacteria > Bacteroidota > Bacteroidia > Chitinophagales > Chitinophagaceae > JJ008. Next base: position 3,634 of record JANPMI010000208.1, read on the forward strand.
ATGCAATTTCCAACAGAAAAATCATTTATAACGGATGGTTTAGGGAATGTAACAGGTTATGCAAGAAAATTGAATGGCAATGAATTGCCATCTGCAACTAAAGTTGTAAGAGTAGATACAATAAAAGCGCATGAAGGTCAATTGAATGCTTTTGGCTGGCATTTATTAGAAACCAAAAGATTTGCCGAAGCTATTTTATATTTAAACAGAGCAACAGAACTTGAGCCGGGTGATAATGGTGCAATAAACAATCTTGCTCATGGCCATTTATTCAACCACGAATATGAGAAAGCAATTAAATTGTATCAAGATTTTATTGCCAAAACACCAAACGACCAAGCAGCTCAAAAAACAATTATAAAAGATGATTTTGCCTATTTTCAAAAAATCGGCTTTGATAAAATTTTAATAGCAAAGGTTACTGCAGAGTTAAAACTTTAATAAACTATGCTGACTAAAAATTTCAATCAGGCTTTTGACTGAAACGACAATTCATTTATAAAATCCAAGGCAGCCGCTAACATGGTTTTGTGCAAGCAGGGCTGGACGTTGAAACTTCGGCCGTCTGTGTCTCGTCCTGAAATAGGTTTACACAAAAAAGTAAACCTATGGACATTAGAAAACAAGCCGTTCTGGAAAACCTGACACAAGGATTCATGTATCGCCACATCGCCAAGCCGTATCCGTATCCGTAAAATACCCAAACATCGCTATTGTTTCTTTTCACAGTATCATTATCTTTCCTAAAACTTTAAAATCATGAAACTATTTTCTTTTGTTATTTGTACTGCCGCTGTCATTGCTTTCACTTCCTGTAACAGCGACAAAAAAGAAGGTGGCACAACCTCCCCTTCTTCTTTTAATCTTGATAGCGCCAAAGCTGAAATTGCCGCCAGCAATGCGGTGTTTAGTGATGGTTTTATAAAAAATGATTCGTCGTTGTACATCAGCCGCTACACAAAAGATGGCTGCATCATGCCGGCCAACAGCCCCCGGCTCTGCGGCAGCGAACAACTGGCAGCTTTCTTCAGAGGCGGCTATGACATGGGTATCCGTAATGTAAAACTTACCACCGATGAGGTAATCGGCGGCCCCGATGTGGTAACAGAAACCGGGCAATATGAAATAATGGATGCCGGCGGAAAGTCACTCGATAAAGGAAAATTTATAGTGGCCTGGAAACAGGAAGATGGTAAATGGAAAATGTACCGTGACATCTGGACCACTGATGCACCAATGCCGGCTGTTAAATAATTTATTGCCGCCAATCTCTTTCGCCAAACAAAAAACCCTGCCCGTTTATAACGGAGCAGGGTTTACTATTAGCCCCGGCATACAAGTGAAAGAAATTGTTATACCAATCAGAAATTAACATAACACTGTCCCCCTGAGGTAGTGAGCTTGTCGAACTATCGAAGGGTTATCGAAACCTTTTGAATCATCCTTCGACAGGCTCAGGATGACAGTCTTATATTTATCTCCAATGCCCCGGCACCCATCTGTATCCCCGGCGGCTATTTTGCCAGTGACCGGGTATCCACACGGCTCTGTGATGTTTTGGTCTTGCCCAATATCCCGGCACCGATACATACCGTCCGCCACGCCACTGCCATTCGGGACCTATCCAGATGGCACCGCTGAATGGTGAGTGTCCATAGGATCTTGTGTGAACACTGGCGGGAAAATTCAGTCTTACTCTTACATGCTGCGCCTGCAATTGCGATATACTGGTAACCAATACTATTGCAATAATGAATGTTTTCATTTTCATAGCTACATATTTTATGGCCTTTATGACCCCGAAAGATTCCCCGGGTTTATTTGACTGCAATTCTTTTCCTAACTTTCCTTTTATGAACCTCAACAAAATTCGTCCTGATAAATACCTGAAATACCTGTACCTGCCCAGCCTGTTTGCCACTAAGCGAACCAAGGAGATATTATCCGTCAACCCCACCATTATCCCTCACCGGGAAGCAGCCAAAGAGGTGGCGGTAAGTATTTACGATTACAATGCTGAATCACTGGAAGAAAAGAAATTGTCGGCCATCGGCGATTGTTTTATGTATAAGACAAGTGGCCGTACCACCTGGATAAATATTGACGGTCTTCGAAAACCAGATGTGGAAGCCGTTTGTACGCATTTTGATATTCACCCTTTGGTGATTGAAG
>JANPMI010000209.1:0-5417 GCA_031422725.1 Chitinophagaceae bacterium
TACATTGAAAAAGATGGAGCATTGGACCGACGTTTCCAGAAAGTAATGGTGGAGCCGCCAAGTGTGGAGGATACGATTTTGATATTAAATAATATTAAATCCAAGTATGAAGAGTATCATAATGTAAACTATGACCAGGAGGCGATTGATGCTTGTGTAAAACTCAGTGATCGCTATGTCACTGACCGCCTGCTCCCTGATAAAGCGATTGATGTGCTGGATGAAGTAGGAGCAAGGGTGCATTTAAAAAACATAAACGTACCTCAGAATATAGTGGAACTGGAAGGAAAGATTGAAGATGTGAAAAATGAAAAGAATAAGGTTGTAAAAAGCCAGAAATTTGAGGAGGCAGCTTCCCTCCGTGATACCGAAAAACGTTTGCAGGAAGATCTGGAAAAAGCTAAAAACCAGTGGGAAGAAGAAAGCAAACATAAGCGGTACCCGATTGGTGAGGAAGATATAGCAGAAGTGGTTAGTATGATGACGGGCATTCCTGTAAAGAAAATGGTACAGGCCGAAACCGAGAAGCTTCGCAAAATGGCAGATGATATGAAAGCGATGGTGGTGGGGCAGGATGATGCCATCAGCAAAGTGGTGAAAGCGATACAGCGGAACAGGGTAGGATTGAAAGATCCTAAAAAACCCATTGGCACATTTATATTTCTTGGTCCGACTGGTGTTGGTAAAACGGAGTTGGCAAGAGCATTGGCCCGTTATATGTTTGATTCGGAAGATGCTCTCATCCGTGTTGATATGAGTGAATACATGGAAAAGTTTACTATCAGCCGGTTGATTGGTGCCCCTCCGGGCTATGTAGGTTATGAAGAAGGTGGTCAGTTAACCGAAAAAGTCCGCCGCAAGCCATACAGTGTTATTCTGCTGGATGAAATAGAAAAAGCCCACCCCGATATTTATAATATATTATTGCAGGTGCTCGATGACGGGCAGTTAACCGATGGCCTGGGAAGAAAAATTGATTTTAAAAATACTACCATCATCATGACTTCTAATATCGGTGCCCGCCAATTGAAAGATTTTGGCGCCGGTGTAGGATTTGCTACCAATGCAAGGGTTGAAAACGAAGATGAAGCCAACAAAGCAGTGATAGAAAGAGCACTGAAAAAAACTTTCTCACCGGAGTTTTTGAATCGTATTGATGATGTGGTAATCTTCAACAGCCTTACGAAAGAGAACATTTTCGACATTATTGATATTCTTATGAAAGGAGTGATGAAGCGTTTGGTGAGCCTTGGCTTTAGCCTTGAACTGACTGAATCTGCCAAATCATTCCTCGGAGATAAAGGATACGACCAGCAATTTGGTGCCCGGCCGCTGCACAGGGCTATACAGAAATATTTAGAAGATCCGCTGGCGGAAGAAATTTTGAATCTGAATGTGAGAGCCGGGGATGTGCTGATTGCCGATACGGATGAGGAAAAAACTAAACTTTCTTTTTCCTTTAAAACAAGGGCAGAAGAGAAATCAAAAGCATAAATTACTTTCAATAAATTTATACAAGGAGTGACTGATAACAGCACTCCTTTTTTCTGCATATTACAGAACAAGATCAGCAATATAAGTTTTAGTAGTGCAGGTTAATTCTTATTTTAAGGAGCTATTTTGGTAGATTTATTCTCAAAAACAATATAACTGATATGACAGAAAATGAATTATCAAACAAAATAATCGGTCTGGCTATTGAGGTTCATACTGCACTCGGGCCAGGTTTGCTGGAAAGTGCTTACAAAGAATGTTTATATTATAAAATTGGTAAATCAGGTTTGTTTGTTGAAAAGGAAAAGCCAATGCCGTTGATATTTGAAGAAGTGAAATTAGAGTGTGGCTATAGAATTGATTTGCTTATCGAAAAGAAGCTGGTAATTGAGATTAAAAGCGTTGAAGCACTGAACGATGTTCACTTAGCTCAAACACTTACTTATATGAAGTTGGGAAATTACAAATTAGGTTTGCTATTGAATTTCAATGTTGTAAGATTGAAAGAAGGAATAAAAAGAGTTGTCAATAGATTATAAACTCTTGGCGGACTTTGCGAAAAACTTTGTGTCCTTTGCGGTTAAACTTTTTTTACCGCAAAGAACGCTAAGAAAAAAACGCAAAGAATACAAAGCTTCGACAGTTTTATTGTCCGAACGGGAGTTATCACCTGAGTACCTCAAAATAAGAATTAGCCCGTTTAATATTTACCGCTATGAAATATAGTATATGATGCAGTATTTTTGTACCGGTCATGCAAAAAAAAATAATCATAACAATAGACGGCTGGTCAAGCTGTGGCAAAAGCACCCTGGCCAAACAACTGGCGAAGGAACTCGGATATGTGTATGTGGACAGCGGCGCCATGTACAGGGCCATCACTTTATATTTTCTCCGTAATAATATTGGCCTCGCAGAAAAAATAGAAATAAAAGAAGCTTTAAAAGATATAACCCTCGAATTTGTTTTTAATAATAAAAGCAATAGCAGCGAAATGCACCTGAACGGCGAAAATGTAGAATACCTGATCCGTGACCTGGTAGTGGCAGAAAAAGTGAGTGATGTGGCGGCTATAAAAGAAGTAAGAGAATTTGCCGTGGCACAGCAACAGAAAATGGGGGCAAAAAAGGGAATCGTCATGGATGGCCGGGATATCGGCACCGTTGTTTTTCCCAAAGCAGAGTTTAAAATATTTATGACCGCTGATAATGCTGTAAGAGTGCAGCGGCGATTTAAAGAACTGTATGAAAAAAACCCCAATGTGGGAATAGAAGAGGTGAAAAACAACCTCGAAATGAGAGATTATATCGACTCTCACCGTGCCGTCAGCCCTCTCCAAAAAGCGGCGGATGCACTGGAGCTGGATAACACCAAACTAACTGAGGACCAGCAATTTCAAAAGGTAATGGAATGGATCAAACAAAAGCATTTTTAGAAACTCACCACCACACGGCACAGCTTTTGTAAACTCTGACTAACAGATGCAGTAATTATTTCTCTTAGAAAAATTATCTGCATTCTCCGTCCAATCCTCTAAAAAGCAAACTACTCAAAACGCTGTTCGGAAAATCGAAATCCTTCCTATCTGAATGCCGCAAATCCTGGCTGTGAATCATCCTATTAATGGTGAATGAATTAACTCATCATATTCTGTAACGTGTAAACTATTTTTTAAATTTAAAACCCTTGAAGCATGAAAAAGTTTTTACTCTCCATTTTACTGATAGCTTCAGTAAATTTTATTTTTGCCCAAACCCAAACATTACCCTGTCCTGTTGATTATAAAATCAATAACGGAGGCGGTAATTGCCCGGATACTGTAATAAATGGTGTTACTATATCAGCTACCGGTAGCGTAACCTTAACCTTTGACGGGCCGGTTCCTCCCAATAATATTCCCCAGATTATAACTGTATTTGAAATTCTTCCCGGCCCCGACACACTTATTACGGGAATTTTCTTTGGACCAGGCCAATTAAATGCGAATGGCACCGTAACCTATTGCTATTATTCAGGGCCAAATAATAATAACAATTTAAACGGACGAAACAGGCAGTTCAGGTTTAATGTTTTCTACAATGGAATCCCTTGTGGCAGCACAATCACTCCTCCGGTTTCCTTAGTTTCTTTCACCGCTATGCGCAATAACAGCAATGTGACAATCAGGTGGACAACAGCTACAGAAATCAACAACCTCGGTTTTCAAATTCAGCGGTTAGTGGGTAACGGCAGCAGCTGGCAGGATGTTTTCTTTGTTCCATCACAGGCGGCGGGAGGAAACAGTAGTTCCAATCTTTCTTACTCTTTTGCAGATTTGAATAATTCAAAAGGCATCACTCAATACCGCTTAAGGCAGACAGATATTGACAGCAGGTATAAGTTCAGCGAGATCCGTGCAGTAAGGGGCGAAGGCCAGTTAGGGAAAACGATTGTTTATCCTAACCCGAGCAGTGATGGCAGGGTGAATATAGTGTTTGATGAAGTGGCTTCGGCCCGCCAGGTATCCTTAACGGATATGAGTGGCCGTATAATAAGACAATGGAAAGCCGTGGGGAATAATAACCTGCAGATAGAAAACCTGGACCCGGGTATGTATTTTCTCCGGATCGTAATACCGGAGACCGGTGAACAGGCTTTTGAAAAGATTGTAGTGAATAACCGATAATGCTTCAGGGTTTTTAAGTAAACCTAAGGGGATGGCTTCAATAGCTGTCCCCTTTTTTATATAACATGATTACCCGTTGGTGGAGTTATTTTGCAAAGTAGAATGTAGGAATTTCCTTTGCGATTCTTAGCGTTTTTCCTTGGTTTTCTCTTAGCGGTTAATTTTACCGCAAAGAATGCAAAGGTTTCGCAAAGAAAACGCAAAGCATTGTAATATATTGAAGCATCATATTATAGAAAATAATTATCTCCGCCAACGGGGTTTGATAAAGTTATCAACGCCGGGAATCCCCAATCTTATTGAAAATCAGCAATTCAGCAGGTTAATTGAGCAGGCCGGATAATTAATTTTGCAAAAAAATATTGCAAACTCTTGCATATCTCTAAATCATGTTATACTTTAGTCGCCCGATTGATCCTTATCAATCCTCCTAAATCCCCTCCCTTTCGAAAAGTCAACCAAACGAATCCAGCATTTAACGAAAATCTGATTACAGAGCAGCTATGTGTAATAGCTCATTGTCTGTTCCTGTAGCAAAGCACTAACTTCTATCCAATCTCTCTTGAAGGATTATAAACATCCTCTATACTTCTGTAAAAACTACAGAAATCCTTCCTATTTAAATAGCCTCAATATCTATCTATGGATCACCTGTAAAACAGGATGATATAACTCATCATATAACAGTTGGGAAACCAGCTATTCGTAAACATGTAAAGCCATTTATTTAACAAAAAAACCTTGAAGCATGAAAAAGATTTTACTTTCCTTAATGACATTAGCAGTAATAGGACTTACTGCTACTGTGCAGGCACAAACCTGCAACGTTAACACTCCCTTTATTAAATATACCACGGGTACTGGTATAGCCCCCTTTAACATCGGGGAAGCACCCAATGCCATCGTGGACTGGGAAACCTATATCCTGGGTCTGGGAACTGGTAACGCAACTACTCCATTTAATCCTCCGGCTTCATCTGCCGCCAACTGGTCAAGAGATGGGATTGATGGTATAGATGATCTGGATCAACCGCAATCAGCCCGGGATCTTCGGTTTTTCTCCTTCACCTATGATAACTACAATGTTTATTTCTATTTCAGACGTATTAATAATGGTAATGCCCAAAATACCTTTATGTATTTACTTGACGTAAATGCAGATGGTTTTATGGGTAATGGAGAACCAGTAATTAGGGCAAATTTTAATTCCGGAGGAGTTTCGGCATTTGGGATACATAATTTCCAAGAAAGTGCTACT
>JANPMI010000210.1:0-10749 GCA_031422725.1 Chitinophagaceae bacterium
GGTGTCTATGTAGTTTCTGCATTTAAAAATGGCATGACTAAACAAGTAATAAAAGTTGTAAAGAATTAAGACTTAATAGTACGGCAACAGGTTCGCAGTTACTGCGGGCCTGTTGTTTTTAACCAATCTTGAAACCAAAAATTTCCGGTTATGAAAAAAAGATTTTTTTATTCTTTCCTGTTGCTGTTGTTTATAGCGGTATCGGCATTTGCCGTTATCAGGTTCAGTAAAACCACGCATAGAGAAGAAACGGGTTACAGTGAATTACTTCCCCGAAAAAATTCTCTTGCCTATACGGCTGAGTGGACATTGGTGAAAAACAACGCTGGTGTTTTATTAAATAAAATCAAAAAAGACCCGGCTGATATAAAATCTCTGATAGCCCTGACAGCATTGTACATACAAGAGGGCCGTAATACCGGAAATTTCAATTATTATAATGATGCTGCATTAAAATGTATCAAGGCAGTGCTGGTGAAAGACCCAAAGAATTTTGAAGCGTTGACATTCAAAGCTACTGTACTATTATCGCAGCACCGGTTTACGGAAGGACTGGCGATAGCAGAACAGGCGAAAACACTTTATCCTCTTAATGCCTATGTGTATGGATTGATCATAGATGGTAATGTGGAATTGGGCAATTATCAATCTGCCCTGGAAGCTGCTGATAAAATGATTTCTATCCGGCCCGATAATCGTTCCTATTCCAGAATTGCTTATTTACGGGAAGTACATGGTGATATTCCCGGGGCTATGGAAGCGATGAAACTGGCAGTGGATGCGGGTGCCGCAGGCGATGAAAATACAGAATGGTGTCGTGTACAACTCGGTAAGCTAAATGAAAAACTCGGTAAACTGACAGATGCAAAAATGCAATACACTATTGCAGCCAATAACCGGCATAACTATCCTTATGCCGTGGCTGGCCTGGCAAGAATAGCAACTGCTGAAAAAGATTATGTTACTGCACTGAATTTTTACCTGCAGGCCGATTCACTGATACCCGATCATACATTTAAAGAAGGAATTGCTGAAGTGTATAGTCTTACAGGTCAGTCAGAAAAAGCAGAAAAGGTTGCCAAAGAAATTCTGGACTATATGAAGCAATTGTCATCGGATGGAAAAAAAGATAAAGATGCAGGCCAAAATGAAGATCATGAAATGGCACATGCATATATGGGAGTGGGGAATTACGATAAGGCACTGGAGTATGCCCTTACAGAATATAATAGCCGCCCTTCTAATATCGAAGTGAACGAAACCGTAGCCATTGTTTACTATGGAAAAGGCGAATATGCCAATGCCTTGCCTTTTATAGAAACAGCATTAAAGACAAACTGCAAAAATCCGGAACTGCTTTGTCATGCAGGATTGATTTATGCAAAGGCAGGAGATAAAGCAAAAGCAAGGATGTTTTTGCAGGAGGCATTAAAAAACAATCCGGTTATTCCTCAGGCATTGCAAAATGAATGTAACGAAGTGCTTAAATCTGTAATTTAAACGAATGGGGTCGCTAAAAACTTAAACTTATCCCGTATTAAAAACTGGTTTCGTTACATTTTCAAATCAGGTTTTATATTTCGTACACCTGTAGTAGCTCCACCGTTTAAGGTTAAATCAACCGGCTTATTAGTTTGCCATGCCCCACGGGTAAAGTCAGGAATATCAACTGTTCTTGATTTTTTGGACACTGAACGTTCGCTGAGTGGCATAATGCAACTCCAGGCTGCTGCGTCATACACATCCTGATCAAGTGGCAGGCCGTTACGAAGACAATCAATCAACCGCCAGTCCATAATAAAATCCATGCCGCCATGTCCGCCTACTTCTTTGGCAATAGTGCCAATATGTTTTAAAATGGGTGGGGCATACTTTTCTTCCAATTGTTTCAGGTCTTCAGGTTTTACCCAGCCATGCCCGAAAGCAATACGTTGCGGCCCAGGCCATTTTTGTGCCGCACCTTTTGTACCACTCACCAAATGTATTCTTGAATAAGGCCTTAGGGTAGAAACATCATGCTGCACCATGACTGTCTTTCCTTTATCAGAACGGATTAGCGTAGTATTCATATTGCCACGATAAGATTTATCAACATACTCTTTAAAGAAATCATCTTTTGCAGCAAGGTCTTTCACCATATTATTCATGGTAAAATCATTAGTACTCATACTAACCAGGTGGTCAAACTTATCTCCCCGGTTGATATTCATACATTGTGCAATGGGGCCAAGGCCATGTGTGGGATAAAGATTTCCGTTATGCCCGATATTTTCTTTCAGCCGCCACATATCTGCATAAGCATTTTTATTAAACATCCAGTCTTTGGTCAGGTCATGTATATAAGCTCCTTCGGCATGAACTATTTCACCAAATAGTCCCTGTCTTGTCATATTCAGTGTCAGCAGTTCAAAGAAATCATAGCAGCAGTTTTCCAGCATTATACAATGCTTCTTAGTTTTCTCTGATGTTTCCACCAGTTCCCAAAGTTCGTCAATGGTTTTTCCGGCTGGAACTTCTGTAGCTGCATGCTTTCCATTTTTCATTGCCAATAAAGAAATTGGTGTGTGCAGGTGCCAGGGGGTAGGAGTGTAAACCAAATCAAGATCATTGCTTTCACACAATGCTTTCCATCCTTCTTCGCCGCTGTATTCTTTTGCCCTGGATCGCTGCATTTTTTCCAGGGCCTTTTGTGACTTAGTAACTCTGTCAGGGTACTTATCGCATAAGGCTACAATTTCCACACCATCAATATAGGCAAGCCGTTCTACTGCTTCTGAACCTCTCTGCCCAAGACCAATCACCCCGATACGAACCGTTTCAATTTTTGGGGCGGCATAGCCACACATATTAAAGTGTTGTCCGTTGTTTTCATAATCGGAGGAACGATCCATCTGTTCATCAGTAGTTCCGATTACTTTGGCAAAAGAGGGAAGCCCAGTGGCCAGCACACCACTTCCAAGAGCCAGACGGCGGAGAAATATTCTGCGGTTTGAATCCATATCTTTCAAAAGGGGTAATGCTTCACAATCATTTGCCGGTTTATTGAGATTTAAAACTAAATTACAGATATTAAAGTTAACCTGTATCGCCTTTTAAAAGCAATATTTATTAGAAACATTGAGATTCTTTCTTCACCATAATTTTTTTTTATGAATCAAAAACAAGTTAATACTGCATTCAAATTAAGCTTAAGTGCTTTGGCTTTTATTTTCGCAGCAACTTCATGCACCAAGAATACCTCTGAAGTAACAAAAACGACGGAGCTTGAACAGGTTGCTTCCCCCAAGGCCTCAAAACCCAGTAGCCTGCCGGTAATTTCTTTGAAGGTGACAGTCTCAAATGCAACTGGTAATAATATTACAAATGATGGTAATGGTGACTATATAAATGGCACACAGAATGTCCAGGCCATCCTTGATCAATCAGGCTCATTCGTATTTAATACTTTTTCATCTACAAATCCTCGTGCGGTAGCAACGAGGTGGGTAGTTTACAATTTTAATAATCCGGTTGATCCTGCAAACACGTACAGGCCTTCTCCAAGCAACACCAAAAATTATCATTTTTCAACCGGACCTTCCTCTTTCGGTACCAATCCTTTTATACCTCTTCAAAACCTGGGTGTCAACGGAAACCCTGCCACTGAATGTATCTATATGGGTAATGGTATCTATAATAGTTCAACCGCCTGGAAAGTCAGTTTTCATAAAGGGCTGGAAGATACGCAGACTAGCCCTACGGCTTTTGCTGTAGTAACAAGAGTAAGTCCTACTCAGTGGACCATAACCCCAATGGGAACCTGTTCACCCATTTCCAATGTAGCTGCTTTGCGTAATAATGCTGATAACACACTTTATGGGTATTATAATCTTCCGTTTTCCTTTACCCTTACCAAGTTGTAAGAATAAAATAAAATAACGAACCATTTATGGTAAACAAAAAGGTCATTCATCAATGGCCTTTTGTTTTTTAAGAAAATTAAAATTTATTTCTAAATCATTGATAGGGAAAATACCTGTTCGATCAACCTGAGTATCTTATTCTGAAAACAAATCTGGTCTTCTATCTTTCGTTCTTTGCACCGATTGTTCATGCCGCCATTCTTCAATCAGTTTATGATTGCCGCTCATAAGCACATCGGGTACTTTCCAGCCACGGAAATCTTCGGGTCTTGTGTAAACAGGCGGAGCTAATAAATTATCCTGAAAGGAATCAAAGAGGGCAGAGGTTTCATCATTTAGTACACCGGGAAGCAGACGTCCGATGGCATCTACCAAAATAGCAGCCGGTAATTCACCGCCACTGAGTACATAATCACCGATAGAAATTTCTTTGGTGACAAAATGCTCCCGTATTCTTTCATCAATGCCTTTGTAATGACCGCAGATGAGCAAGAGATTTTCTTTTAATGATAAACTGTTGGCCATTTTCTGGTTGAACAATTCTCCATCAGGAGTTAAAAAAATTACTTCATCAAATTTTCTTTGTTGCGATAATTCTTCAATGGCTTTGGCTAATGGCTCACACATCATGAGCATACCGGCACCGCCACCAAACTGGTAGTCATCCACCATCCCATATTCATTCACCGCCCATTTTCTTAATTGATGTATTTGTATGGTAAGCAAACCTTTTTCCTGTGCCCTTTTCATCATGCTATGCTGAAAGGGGCTTTCTAATAATTCAGGTAAAACGGTAAGAATGTCTATATGCATGGGACAAAGATAGCTGGTAAAATAAAAAAACCCCCGGGGAACCGGGGGTCGGCATTGAAACAAAAACCAACAAATATCCGCCTCAGGCGGATAAAGAATCTTCCTGTCGTTTATTTCGTTCAAAAGTTTTTAATTGTACGGCGAAATAAAGAGATAAAATAAGGGCAGCCACCACAGTAAAGTAACCGATGAAGAAACCATAGTTACGGATGCTGATGGGCTGGTAGAAAGGCTGTTTTTTCCCGGGCTTTGCAAAGGGTGCTTTTTCTTCTGTTACCGGTTTGCTTTCTGTTTTAATATATTCTACAATGCTTTTAATGTTTTCATCTGTCAAATCCGGATGGTCGGGCATGGGCACTTTATTAAATTTTTCAAAAATGGCTAAAGCAGCTGAATCACCACCTTTCACCATCGTTTGAGAAGAATGGATAAAGCTGATAATCCAGTCAAGGGTTCTTCTTTCATCTATGCCAGCAAGGGCTGGGCCTGTCATGTTCTTATTTACATTGTGGCAGGCAGCACAACGGGAAATAAACAAACTTTTTCCTTCTTCTATTGGTGGTGTGGCATATGCACTTAATGTCATACAAAATGTCATTAGCAATACCGATACGAAGCTTTTACTTTTCATGTTGCAATTTTTTAATATCCCTTATCAATTGATTTACTTCTTTATCACTAGTGCCGGCATAGTAACCTCTTATTCTTTTTTGCTTGTCAATAAGCACCAGGTTTTCACTATGAATAAAATCATCCGGACCACCATCACCATCGGTGGCCACCATCATAAAACTGTTGCGGGCCAGTTTGTAGATTTCTCTTTTATTGCCAGTCAGTAAATTCCAATTATATGTATCTATGTTAAACTGATTTGCATATTTTTTTAGTTGCCCGGCCGAATCTCTTTCGGGATCAACTGTAAATGAATTGAACACAATTTCATTCTCACCTTTATATGTTTCCTGCACTCTTTTTAAACTCTTTGTAAGTTTGGGGCAAACAACAGGACAATGAGTGAAAAAGAAATCAGCTATTACAATTTTATTATTCCAGTCAGCAGTAGTTTTTAATTGCCCATCCTGGTTCATCAACTTAAAGTCGCCGATGCGATGTTCTTTTGTTTTTCCCATCACCGGTAATGGCTTTGACTTTTTCTCATACCAATTAATGAATGCCCATGCAGAAACAGGAATGATAAAAACCATTATAGCAAAAAGAGGTATGGATGATTTTATTTTCATTTCTTGGTGGATGCTTCAGGTACAGGATTGTCAATACTAAATCTTGGTGCACCGGGCCCACTGTTTTTATTTACATTCATTAGTGCAGGCACATAAGCCAGCAGGATGATAATAATCATAGTTACTAACCAGGGTTTGAATTTATCAAATAGGGGTACTCTCTTTTCGTCATGATAGGCTTCACTCACAGGTATTTCAAGCATGCCTTCTTCTTTTTTCTTTCTTAGCATTGTTCCAAAGAAAATAATAATGAAAAGAATACCTGCGATAAACATGATGATGCCTCCGAGCAATGCCAGCAACGTGGTAGGTACCCAATCACTCCGGAATAGTTCACTGTCAGGGTTGAGGTATGTAGTGCCAAGATTCGTTCTTCTTGGTTCACCTCTCAATCCGCCCCAACTCATACCAAAGGAAAATATCAGCATACCGATAACCCACAGGTATGGAATAATTGTATTTAGTTTGGGCCAGAAGATTGCCTTGCCACTCATCTTTGAATAGAGATACAAACTCATACCTACAATGGCGAGAAACACAGGTCCGGCCACTGTCATATGAAAGTGACCCGGCATCCATGCGGTATTATGTATCACCCTGTTTAGAGAATAAGAAGCATTGATGATACCGGTAACGCCACCGAAAATGAAAAGTATTAATCCACCAATAAAATAAGCAAACAAAAATTTGTTTTCATTGAACCAGGGCAACCTCACCATCCAGCCAAATAAACCTTTGGAGCCTCTTAGCCTGCCTGCATATTCTAATGATGCTGCCAACGTAAATGCAGTAATGAAACTTGGAATAGCTACACCGTAGGTTAATAATCCATGAAAGAATTTTACACCTTGTGTAATAGTTGGGTCGCTGTATTGGTGGTGCACACCAACGGGAATGGAAAATAAAAGAAAAAGAAACAGTGCAATTCTTCCGGCAAGGTCAGAATATAATTTACCACCAGCTACTTTCGGCAGAACAGTGTAAAACATAATGTAAGCAGGCAACAGCCAGAAATATACCAATGCATGACCAAAGAACCAGAACAATGTTCTTGCAAGGTTTACATTTATGGTATCAGTCCATCCCATTGACCAGGGAATTAACAATACCAGCACTTCGTATGCTACTGCCAGTGTACATACAAACCAGATAATAAAATTGATCAGCGTTCCCAAAACTGCTAAGGGAGTTTTTGTTTGCGGGTTTTCTTTTTTCCAACGGTTATACATTCTTGCCCAATCGAATAAAGGAATCCAGGAGCCCACAATTAATAATGCCGCACCGAGATAAAACAGCGGATGTGCTTTTAGGGGCGGATAGAAAGTATAAAGAACAGATGCTTTGCCGGCAAGCATGGCCCAGGTGGCCATTACCACACCGGTAATCATCAGCCAGAAACTGAGCCACATCAATTTTTTATTCGGTTCTTTTTTTAAATAAAAGGTCATGGTAGCATGACCAAATGCAACGGCGAAAAATGTAGTGAGTACTAATGCATTGATAACTCCATGTAAAGTGAGGCCCTGGTAATAATCCAATTTTGCAAAAGAAGCCTGCTGCAATACACCTGCCCGGTAAACAGTTTGCATCAAACCATGATAGATGCCAATGATTAATAAGGCAACAGGGATAGCCAGTTCTAAAAATATAACCCGTTTAAATGATTTTGATACTTGCATGATTCGTTGGTTTGCGTTTTACTTAGCTTCCGGATAGTTTACAATTACCTGTGCCCGCATATTCTGGTGACCTATGCCGCAGTATTCATGGCATACAATGTCATACACACCGGGCTTATCAAACTTTACCGTTGTTTTATTAATGGCACCATAAACAGCCATCATGTTTACATTTTTTTCAGAGATATTAAAGCCATGCACCACATCTTTGGAAGTGAGGTAAAAGTCAACTTCGCTACCAACAGGAATAAAGATTTCAGATGGCTGAAATTGCCACATAGAGGCTACAGAGAAAACCTGGTAAGTTTTTTCATCGAGTTTAATCACTTTAGGTTCGGCGTAAGCTTTGTCATAGGGCAAACACTCCGGCACATCACTTTTGTATTTGTCTTTTGCATACAGCAGGGAGAAAACAAATAAGCCCATTAATGCGAGGGAAGAAATGATAATCCATTTTTCAACTTTGTCCATTGCCATAATCAGGAATTTTTAGGTTCTTTCAATCATCAAAAAATAAATGCCATACCAGAACAGCAGGGTGAGAATGACCAATGCAATGAAGAATGCAATGGCACCCTTAGGAAAGAATTTTTTTTCTTCAGGTGATTCCATGATGGTTGTTTTTGTGTTTCGGGACAAATGTATCAGTGGAACTGCGGGCAGCGGATGATTTTCAGGAGGGAACAAACCTGATTTTTATCATGATAATAATTGAGGAATGTCAACTGGAAAACAACTTTTACGAATTTATATGGGGACTATTTTACCCGCTTCAGAAAATCCTCTTTAATCAGTATAGGGTATGATTATTGTCAGTAAATAAATGATTAAAAGCCATTTAATTACACTTTAAGTAAATCTCTTAAATATGAAAAAAATTTTAGTGCCAACCGACTTTTCTTTGAATGCTAACAAAGCCCTCGATTTCGCTGTGCAAATTGCCAGGCAGGCAAAGGCACAAATCAATTTGATACATGCCTGTGATTTGATTGACACTATTTTCAAAGACAACCAAGCCATGTATAAGGAGCATAATCAGACAATATGTGACAAGGCAAATGAGAACCTCTCCTTATTGAAAAAGAGTATTGAAGACACGGAAAATATTTCTGTACATACAAAGTTGTATAAGGGTAAGATTATTGATGCCATTTTGCAGGCATCTGATGAGCATCATGCCGAACTTATTATAATGGGCACTTTGGGTGAGGCCGGTTTAAGAGATAAAATATTGGGGAGCACAACTGCCGGGATTATTGGTAAAATAAACATACCGGTGATGGCTGTGCCACTTATGAGTGAATGGGAAATACCTGAAACAATCTTACTGGCTGTAAATAATTTTGATACCCATCCGGATATTTTCAAATCTGTATTTGCATTGGCAGAATTATTTAATACCTCAGTCCATCTGGGCATATTTACTGATGCAGATACTGCAGGGGCGATTGATTACCTGAATGATGAAAGAGGTATCATAACCTATGAGGAAAAACTTAATACGAGGTATAAAAATTCCACTATAAAACATATTCATTTGGACGGTAGTAGATTTCAGGAAACAATTGAAGAATACATACAAAAAAAAGGGATTGATATGGTGGCAATGCTAACTCATAAACGAACTTTCGTGGAAAGTATTTTTAACCGGAGTATGACAAAGAAAATGTCATACCATACCCGAATACCACTGTTGGCAATACCTGCGTAAACGGAAATTATTATTTAAAAAAATCAGATACGCCGGTTTTTATCACTCACCATTAAATTGATTATAACATGAAAAAATTTTTGGCTGTTTTTGATGGATATAAAATGTCGAAAAGCACATTGGATTATGCTATACAAATGGCACAGGTTACCAATGCCCACCTTGTAGGTGTTTTCTTGGACGAGTTCATTTACCGTACCTACAGTGTAACCAAAATAATAAAAACTTATGAAGACTATGATTCAGTCATGAAAAGATTGGATGCAAAAGACAAAGTAAAAAGAGATAATGCAGCAATACAATTTCAAAAAGCCTGTGAAAAAGCACAAATTTCTTTTTCCATTCACAGGGATAAAAGTATTGCCCTGCAGGAACTAAAGCATGAAAGTATGTTTGCCGACCTTATCATAATAAACGAGTATGAAACATTTACAAAATATAAAGAACAACTGCCAACCCGTTTTATAAAAGATTTGCTGGGTGATGTACAATGCCCTGTACTGGTAGTGCCCAACGCTTTTAAACAGGTTGATAAAATTGTATTGCTGTATGATGGTGGGCCTTCTGCCCTTTATGCAGTAAAAATGTTTAGCTATCTATTTGGCACCCTGCAGGATTTGCCCATTGAGGTATATACTGTTAAGGACCACTATATGGCCAGTTTACGATTGCCGGATAATAAGTTAATGAGGGAGTTTATAAAAAGACATTTCCCTAAAGCCACCTTTACAGTTATTAAAGGCGATGTGGAAAAACAGATTCAAAGTCATTTGCGAAACCATAAAGAAAATGAATTGGTGGTGTTAGGCGCCTACCGCCGAAGCGAACTGAGCCGTTGGTTTAAAACCAGCATGGCGGATATTTTAATGAAAGAATTGGATACTCCTTTGTTTATCGCACACAGCAAGTAGTATGTATCTTAAAAATAAGCTATCGGAATTTTCTGATTTTGACTCAAGTGCACCTTGACTTCTATTTAAAAATGACTAAATCTGAAATTAATTTTATTACCATCTAAACAAAAAGCATGATATAGCATGTCCGGTAAGATTGTATTTCACACACACATCTTTTAGAGTTGCCTGTCATGAGTTCGTACTAAAATTAGTAGATTAAAATTTCAAACTGATAAATTGAAACAGGCGGAAAAAAATATAAACAATAACACAGGCAAGTCATTTTTTAAAAAATTTATCGTCCAGAAAATATGCTGGACAATCCTTGCATTACTCCTGGTAGTTTTTATTAATATTTTAATCAATAAATATGCAGCAGGATATTTTAACGACATTGCTCAAAGAGTATCGCACAATTATAACCTTACCGGGTTAGCATTTTTTCTCAGTGAGATATTGATAGGAATTTTTCCGGCAGAATTGTTTATGATGATTTATCAATCCAAA
>JANPMI010000211.1:0-1728 GCA_031422725.1 Chitinophagaceae bacterium
ATCATCAAAGGTCAGACCTTCACCGAAAAATTTTTGTGATTGGTTGTTAGCGGGGGGAGAATTTCTTGTTGCCATGTGCAAAGATAAGGGAGAACAGTAAATAGGCAATAGTCAATGGTGAATTTTCAGTAATCATTCACCATTGACCACTTACCGTATCAGCGTCACCGTTCCTTTTCTAAAAACTTGCTGCCTCGTATCCCGGTGGGTGTAGCTGAGCATCCAGGCAAATACACCGGTTGTTTGTACAGCACCATTGATGCGGCCATCCCATTTTTGTTTCCAGTCACGGGTAGCAAATACCAATTGACCCCATCGGTTATACACTTTGAATTCATAATTATCGGCCTTCAACGCATTGTGCGGCCAGAAATAATCATTCAGTCCGTCATTATTGGGAGTAAAAGCCGTGGGCACATCTATGAAACAATGATCCAGAACGGTTAATGTTCTTCGAGTACTGTCCCTGCAGTTAAGTGTATTATTAAATGCTACTAATTTAACGGTGTAATAAGCTTCCCTGTTATTATTAGGAAATAAAAAAGGTAACGGATCTTTTAATGTGCTGGTTGCAATAACATCAAAGTTCCATCGCCAGGCATCTATTATTCCGGTGCTGGTGTTGATTACTGCCAATTGATCTTCAGGACAAATTATATCCGGCATGGTAAAAGAAGCTTTCACTTCATTATCCAAAACAATAGTAGTACCAGCTGTGTCACTGCACACACCATTACTTACTGTTAACTGCACATCATTGGTACTGGCGGCAGGAAAAATAATCGTATGTGTTTGTGTGGTTACAGGTGTTCCGTTATTAAATATCCAATTCCAGTTATTGACGTCATGTGCCCCGTCATGCGAAAACGTCAATGTATCTCTCTGGCAACCTAACCTGGATGCATAAGTAAACAGGGCTGATACCGTATCAGATGTTATGAAAGGAAGTGATTGCGGTAAGATAGGCTGGCCGCATACATCAAAAATAGGACTGCCATCAATACCGGGCTGAATGGAAACGGTATAAGTTCCTTTGGTATAAATTGGTGATCCCAGCTTTATCACAATATAATTGCTTTCATTATTTACACAGTTGCCTGCTGCGCCAATGACAGTGACAGGAGTGGGGCCGCTTACCGTAAAATCACTGCCGGATGCTGTAATGCTGGAGCATTTGATTTTTTTAGGATAATAAATTAAAATGGAATCAGGTGTACAGGGAGCTTTGCCGATACTATCAGCAACGATGGGTTGCGGAATAAAATAATCAAACGAAATGGATTGACCTGCAGGAATATTATTTCCGCATATATCTAATAAAGTGTTTCCATCGCTGCCGTTATTAATGATGAGCTGATGCGTACCACTTGTTAATGCTGTAGCAAGGGTGATGGTTACTTCATCAAAATCAAAACCAGCAGAGCAGGTAGTGGTGCTGGCTCCGGTAGCGGTGATTCCGCCAGGTGATACACTGAACTCACTCCCATTTGCAGAAAGACTGTTGCATCTTATGTTTTTATTGAGCTTCAGGGTAAGCACCTGGCCGTTGCAATCAGGCGTTACACTTACCAGGGCAGGTATTTTTGGATCGGTGATGACGGCAGTGCCGCCGCCAAAGGATAAATCATAACCGCTTTGAGTGTCCGTAAAATGGCTGATCATTAAAATATATTCATGACCTGCAATCAGGTTTGGCATTTGAGCAAAAGTTGGAAGGCCATCATTTGG
>JANPMI010000212.1:0-20479 GCA_031422725.1 Chitinophagaceae bacterium
TATCCATTCATCCGGATATGCATAGCACTCAGCCTGAATGATATCATAGCTCCATTTGCCAGCCTGTTCCTGAAATTCCACAAAAGCAATATCCAGCCCGTCCAGCGAACTGCCACTCATTAAACCAATAGCCCGGTAAACCATAAACTTATTTTAGATTGCAGATTTTAGATTTTAGATTTGCCTGTAGCCAGGGCTATTGCAAAGGTTTGGATTGTTTTACAATATTCAATCCGCAATATTAAATATTCAATTTCATGATAGTCAACCTAAGCCTGCAACATTCTTTAATAAGTAACTGGGTCGGCGAACTCCGGGATGTAACTGTGCAGACAGACAGGATGAGGTTTCGCCGCAACCTGGAACGTATTGGTGAAGTGGCTGCTTACGAAATCAGCAAAGTGCTGCCATTTGTTGAAAAGGAAATACAAACACCGCTTGGTATTGCTGAGCATAAAGTATTAAAAGAGCAGCCGGTGCTGGCCACTATTCTCCGGGCCGGTCTGCCCCTGCACCAGGGATTACTGAATTATTTTGACCAGGCTGACAATGCTTTTATATCTGCCTACCGCAAGCATAATAAAGATGGTAGTTTTGAAATAAGCCTTGATTATGTTTCCTGCCCCGAATTAGAAAACAGGGTGGTGATTATTTCTGATCCCATGCTGGCCACCGGATCTTCCCTCGTAAAAACTATTCATTTTTTAAAAGCAGAAGGACATCCCCGGGAAATTCATATTGTAGTTGCTATTGCCTGCACGGTAGGCATTGAATATGTAAAAAGAGAAGAACCATCTGTTACCATCTGGTGCGGTGATATTGATGATGAACTTACAGCCAAAGGGTATATAGTACCCGGTCTTGGTGATGCGGGGGACCTGGCTTTTGGAACGAAAGTGCAAATGTGAGAGAAAAGCTGTGACCTATCCGCTTCTGGCTGCCCGCCAGACTTTTAATCTTTAGGACTCAAGCTTGTAGCTGGCGGCGAGTAGGGGAAGCCTCACCCAAAGCAGCAATATTTCCCTTTTTCAGGTCTTTAAATTGTCGTATTTTCCCATTTCGTTACGACGGATACAGATCAACAGAAGGTTAAGGCAATTTCAAAGAATATATAAACGTTTACAGTTTCTGAACAAAGTACCTTGCTGTTTCATCTGTCTGAAGAGTGAAAAAATATTAATTGCTGAGATGAAAAAAATTCTTTCTACCCTTACAGTTTGTGTGGCAATGATAAGTTTGGCAACTGCCCAGGACCCTAATTTTTCCCAATTCTTTGCTTCACCACTTACGCTTAATCCGGCACTGACCGGCAAGTTTGATGGTGTGTACCGGGTAGCCGGCAATTTCCGTGACCAATGGCCCACTATTAACAGTGCCTTTGTTACTAAAACCGGTTCGATTGATTTTGGTATTTTAAAAAACCGGCTGACAGATATTGATCAGTTGGGAGTAGGAATTCTTGCTATGACTGACAGGGCAGGTGATGGTGTTTTAGTTACTAATTCTGCCGGTTTATCCCTTGCTTATCATAAAGGACTGGATGAAAATGGTTATCACCAGATTGGTGCCGGTTTCCAGGGAACCTATACCAACAAACGGTTAGATATTACCAAAGTAGTTTTTGAAGATGAATTAACACCCCTCGGCTTTGTTCCGGGTACAACAGGTGAAATTTTCACCAATAAACAAATTAACGTAAGCTATGTTGATGTAAATGCCGGAGTCCTATATAGCGGAACTACCAACGGCTACAATAATTTTTACATCGGTGCTTCCATGTATCATATCAACCGGCCGAAAGAAAGTTTCCAGGGTGGCCAATATTTACTGGCTGCAAGAACTACCCTGCAGGCTGGTGGAAAAATACCAATCGGGTCTTATAATTTTTTGCATGTTTCGGCCATTCACAGCATACAGGCCAAAGCACATAATACAGTGGCCGGCGGTGCCTTTTCGTATAACGTAAATCAAAATGAAGAAAACCCTGTTAACGTTTTCATTGGTGGATGGTATCGTTTTAATGATGCTGCTATTCCCTACATTGGTTTGGAATTTTCAGGCATTCACATAGGAGCCACTTATGATGCCAACACATCAAGCCTGAAACCAGCCTCCAATACAAGAGGCGGTATGGAAATATCTCTTATTTATATTAAGAAACCAATTGATCCCAATGCCAGGAAGCTAAACTGCCCCAGATTCTGATATTTTTTACCTTTTTATAAAATAATTATACAGCAACATCGTTACGGGGTGTTGCTTTTGTTTTTTGGGTATTTAAAATATCTTTACCGTAAATCCACCTGATGAAAAAACTTACCTGCCTCTTTGTTACCACTTTTTTTTTATCTCTTGCCGCCCGGTCACAGGATCTGGGTTATAAAACCATTGATGTTGGTGGTGAATTTCTCGGGTCACCAAAAGGATATACTGCGGCATTGCACCTGGCCTATAATTTACAGGTTCATCATGGCTTCCAGGTTCGTATCGGGTACAATAAAAGCAACTGGAAAGACAAAGGAAAACATGATATGGAAGAAGGCAGCGGAGCAGGCTTTTCATTAGGTTACCGGCATTATTTTTTGGTACGGCCACATGGTTTTTTCCTGGGAGCAAGGGCTGATGTATGGCGATTAAAGATCAACTGGCAGGAAAAATTGTTCATACAAACAAACGGCACATCAAAAATATGGGCATTGCACCCTGCTGCTGAAATGGGTTATATGTTTCTTATCAATGATCTTTTCTTTATCTCTCCAACTATCAGTGCCGGCATACAAACTAATATTCAAACTGAAGGGCAACCGGTTGGTGATGGATTCATTCCCCAGTTTGGAATAAGTGCCGGTTGGAAATTTTAAAATATTCTTATTGATCTCAGCTTTGCGGGAATTGCAGTCCCGCATTATTATTTTATCGCCTCCGGTAATTACATCTTCATTAATAAAGGGAGAAGGAACCAGCAGAACAACGTAATAAGAATCACAGCCACAATATTCATCACAAACCCGGCTTTGGTCATTTGCCTGAGTTTGATATGTCCACTGGCAAACACAATGGCATTGGGCGGAGTGCCCATCGGCATCATGCCTGCGCAGCTAGCTGCTAATGTCATCGGTATGCCGAGCAGCAGCGGATTCATTCCCAAAGCATCTGCCAACGATGAAACCACCGGGGCAAAAACAATTACCTGCGCAACATTACTCATCACTTCACTGATAAAAAGTGAAACAGTGACCACTACTAATACGAGTATAAATCCATTGCCTGAGAATTGTGCCAGCCAATGGCCGAGCTGTTCCATTAATCCTGCTTTTTCCAATGCACCTGCGAGGCAAATACCGCCGCCGAATAATAATAAAATACCCCAGGCCATTTTATTAGTGTCACTCCATTCAAGCAGCGAGTCATTATTCTCGTCTTTATTTCCGGATGGACAAATAAATAATGCCACTGCGCACATTACTGCAATTATTGTATCATCCAATTTGAACCACGGTTGCGCATTATTAATGATCCCCCTTGTTATCCATAACAAAGCTGTGGCCATGAAAATGACTAACACTCTTTTTTCAGCAAGGGATAAAGGTCCCAGTTGCTGAATCTCATTGCCAATCAATTGTTTTGTGCCATCATCGGATTTTATTCGGTTTGGAAACAGCCATTTTACCATTACCCAATACAGGGCCATCAACAGCAAAATAGCTAACGGTGTACAGATAAGCATCCAGTTCACAAAATCAACATCATAATTATATTTTTTTTGAATATAACCGACATATGCAACATTCGGAGGAGTGCCGATAATGGTAGCAATGCCCCCGATATTGGAAGCATAGGCGATTGCCAGCATGATCGTCAGCGAGAAATTCCGGATATTACCTTCTCCTTTGTTATTCTCCTTCATGACATGAATGACCGACAGGGCAATTGGAAACATCATCATGGTGGTGGCTGTGTTGCTGAGCCACATACTTAACAAACCAGTGGCTAAAATAAAACCCAGTACAATCCTGTCGCCGCTGGTTCCCGTAATTCTCACAATATTCAATGCAATACGTTTGTGCAAGTTCCATTTCTCAATGGCGAGACCCAGCATGAAGCCACCGAGAAATAAAAAAATAATGGGGTTGGCATACGGTGCAGCCGTTTCTTCTAATTTGGAAATCTTTAGCAGCGGAAAAAGAATCAGCGGCAGCAATGCTACTACCGGCATCGGCAATGCTTCTGTTACCCACCAGGTAATCATCAAT
The DNA here is from genome assembly GCA_031422725.1 of Chitinophagaceae bacterium. Classification (GTDB taxonomy): domain Bacteria; phylum Bacteroidota; class Bacteroidia; order Chitinophagales; family Chitinophagaceae; genus JJ008. Next base: position 4,254 of record JANPMI010000212.1, read on the forward strand.
CCGGCTATAGCCAGTACTTTGGCAGCTGCTGGCGGTACACCAAATGGATTAACAAAATACAGCAATAGTGAAACAGCTATTCCTGCAAAAAGCGAAATGAATTTGAGTTGTTGTTTGGACAAGCAGTCAGATTTAACCTGAAAATACAATCTATTTTGGTTTACCGCTCACAAAAGCATTCCCTTTTACATAAAAACGATAAGGCAGTAATACATCTTTACCTGCATAATCAACTCCTATCCGTGGCGAAGCAGCTATCTCCTTCCCGTTAAAAACAAATCCATCGTCAGCAATAAAAAGTTCTTTGCTATGTAATGAGCATCTACTATTCAATGTAGTTATCCCAAGTGCCTTTGATAAATTACCCGGTCCTCTTGTCAAGGTATTATCTGCTTCCTTTTTCCCAACTCTTTTCAACATGGTATCTATTCCTTTTACCGGTTCCAAAGCCCGGATAAGAATAGCATGAGGCGTTTCTTTACTGTTTGTTACTACATTAAAAAGATGATGAATGCCATAACACAAATAAACATACGCCACTCCTCCGTCACTATACATAACTTCATTACGATTGGTTCTTCTGCCACCATAAGCATGGGAAGCTTTATCAATAATACCGTTATAAGCTTCCACTTCTACAATTCTCCCGTAAGTGACGACACCATTCCATTTTGTTACCAATAGTTTTCCCAATAAGTCTTTAGCAACTTCTAAAACATTTTCCCTTTGGTAAAATGAAACTGGTAATTTTCTCATACAAACTTCTTCTTCTTGTTGCTTGCACCTTGTCCCTTGTGCCTTAATAACTATATTTACCCTCCAAATTAAGTCTTTGCTGAAAGAAATTGTCATAGCTGTCCAGTCGTGGGGAGAGGCCCAGCGGTTTATTCGGCAACACCGTTTGTTCAGGTGGATAATTATTCCCGGAATAATTTATACCCTCCTCTTCATTGCCGGTATGCTGGTCTTCTGGCAATCCTCCAATGCAGTAGTTTCCTGGATCAGCCGCCAGCTAAGTATCGAAACCTGGTTACAGAGTGAAAGAAGTGAATGGCTGAGTTTTCTTTTTGTAATGATGGGTATGATGCTCCGGCTCATTCTCGTGTTGTTTTATTTTTCCTTTTTCAAATACTTAATATTAATTATCGGATCACCGGTGTTTGCTTACCTGAGTGAAAAAACAGAAGCTATTATTGAAGGAAAAGATCATGTTTTCAACTGGAAGGATCTGAAAAAAGATTGTATCCGCAGCATCAAACTGGCGTTACGAAATTGTGGCTGGCAATCACTTTATTTGATTTCATTAATTCTGCTATCATTTATTCCTGTTATCGGATGGATCACTCCTGTTATCGCCCTGCTGATGGAATGTTATTACTTTGGCTTCTCCATGCTTGATTACAGTTTTGCCAGGATAAGTTTCACACCTTCCCAGAGTATTGCTTTTACGGGAAGACATAAAGGGCTTGCGATTGGTAATGGGTTATTGTTTTACCTGGTGCATATTGTCATTCCGCTGGCACCTGCCTATGCTATTATCGCTGCCACTCTCAGTGTTCATAAAGTAAAAAATAGTTGACAGCTATGGCAACCGTTTATCTCATACCATCCATATTGGCTGAAGAAGGTCTGAATGCTATTCCATCCTATATTATTGAAGCTGTAAAAAGTTGCCAGGTTTTCTTTGTAGAAAATGAAAGAACAACCCGCCGCTATTTTAAACAATTGTGGAAGGAGATGGTTATTGATGAGTATGAGTGGGTCAATATGGCTGACAGTTCCACCGTCTCTCATATATTCAAGAAACGAATACAAGAAGGAAAAAATATCGGTATCATCAGCGAGGCTGGTTGCCCGGGAGTAGCCGATCCCGGACAGGTAATTATAGCAATTGCCCAGGAAATGAATATTGAAGTAAAACCATTAGTTGGACCTAACTCCATTTTGCTTGCATTAATGGCCAGTGGTATGAATGGCCAGCAGTTTCAATTTGTTGGCTACCTGCCAATTGATAATCAGCAACGGATAAAAGCTATTAAAGATCTGGAAATTGAATCGGGAAAGAAAAAGTGTACGCAGATATTTATTGAAACGCCGTACAGGAATAATCAACTGATAGAAGCCATGCTGAAAAATTGCACTAGCACAACTAAACTATGCATAGCCGTTGAAATTACAGGGAAAAACGAATGGATAAAAACCAAAACCATTGCCGAATGGCAGACTACTAAACCTGACATTCATAAACGTCCGGCTATCTTCCTGCTGTATTCGGGTCAGTAAAGCTATTCATTTCTCATAGAGACAATACTGTCCACTATATATTTTGTATTTCCCCGCCAGGGAACTATACCGTGATATTCTTTATAATGCAGATCAAATAGTTTGCCGCTGTTGGCCGATAAAATGTTGTAAATCTCTTTGCTATTAACGGAAAATTCAAATTCGTAAGATTGAATGACCCCGGCCGTCTTGCTTTTATATCCTTCCTGTATCAGTTTGCCTTCATAGGTTTTAAAAATATTTCCTTTTTTCACCGCATAATTCAAATGACCGCTTTTAACACCATCCCCGAATACATAGAAAAATTTGAAATAAATAAATATGCTTAACCCCAGCACTAACAACCCCATCAATACCCTGGTAAATTTTCTGAATCCTGATTTGCGTTTCTTTTCGGGCTGTTGCAGGTTTGGCTGTTCAGACAAAGGTTTATTTTCTATATCCATACAGGAAGTTTTATTTTGAAGTTCATAACCTGAAACGCATAAGTATAACAAAATATTTATGAGAAAAAATCAATTATTATTATACATTTGTTCTCAATTTACAACTTGTTTGTAAACATGACGAACATTCTGACACATACAAAGCAACTGGCCTTTCATGCGCCGATTACCTGCGGAGTTTATTCCGTTGGCTTTGATGTGTTTACTTTTTCCCGGCCCCGGCGTCGTCCTGTATGCTGACAGGACGAACCCTCACCATGGTCCCTGTCAGTGAAGTACTCCCCGCAAAAAATCGATTTTTTGGACTGGTGAACCGTTATATTTTAAGCTAATTCAAGGTGCACAATCAAAATATAATTATTAGGGTAGCTACACCGGCAGATAAAGTTTACTCAACTACAATTACTGAAGAAATGGCTGCTTCTGCAGCTGCACGGGGTACCGGTATTGCCAAAAGAAGCCCTGATTATATCGAACAAAAGATTGACGAAGGCAAAGCAGTAATCGCCGTTACTGACCAAAATGAATGGGCAGGCTTTTGTTACATAGAAACCTGGAGCCACGGAAGCTATGTAGCCAATAGTGGATTAATCGTTGCTCCTGCTTTTAGAAAAAGTGGTGTGGCTAAAACAATCAAGAAAAGAATTTTCGAATTGTCAAGAGAGAAATATCCTGAGGCAAAACTTTTTGGATTGACCACTGGTCTTGCCGTTATGAAAATTAACAGCGACCTGGGTTACGAACCAGTCACCTATTCAGAGCTTACGCAGGATGAGGCTTTCTGGGCAGGATGCAAAAGCTGTGTGAATTACGAAATATTGATGAGCAAAGATAGAAAAAATTGTATGTGTACGGCTATGCTGTATGATCCTAAAGATCATTATGAACCCGAGGAAACCAAAGAGTTTTTTAAAGAAAATGCAAAGGGTTTTGAAAGGTTATTACGCTTTAAGCAATGGAAACTGTTACGACCTTTTATGAAAAAAGATAAAGCTGGTAATGGTGGCGGCGCAAAACCTAAATCATTATTGCATCATTTATTTCATTTTTAATAAATCAACTGTATTAAAATGTCAAAAAAAGTTGTTTTAGGTTTTAGCGGCGGATTAGACACTTCCTATTGTGTAAAATACCTGAGTGAAGAAAAAGGATATGAAGTGCATAGTATTATTGTAAATACAGGTGGTTTTACAGATGACGAATTAACGCAAATAGAAATACATGCCTATACACTGGGTGTAAAAACACATAAAACGGTCAATGCGGTTGAAAACTATTATAACAGCATCGTCAAATACCTGATTTACGGAAATGTGCTGAAAAATAATACATATCCGCTTTCTGTTTCTGCGGAAAGGCTTAGCCAGGCATTGCATATTGCAGAACATGCGGAAGAATTACATGCAGACGCCGTGGCGCATGGCAGCACTGGTGCAGGCAACGACCAGGTTCGTTTTGATATGATATTTAATATCATGATTCCGGGGGTTGAGATTATTACACCTATCAGGGATTTGAAATTAAGCCGTGAAGAAGAAATTGCCTACCTGAAAGAGAAAAGTGTGGAAATGAATTATGATAAAGCAATGTACTCCATTAACAAAGGCCTTTGGGGAACCAGTGTGGGTGGCAAAGAAACCTTGGCATCAAAAGGTATGCTACCGGAAGAGGCTTGGCCAACACAGGTAACAAAAACAGGAAGTGAAGAAATAAAGCTTCATTTTGAAAAAGGTGAATTGAAAAAAATAAATGACAACAAATTCAATCATCCCTCAGAAGCCATTCAATATTTACAAACTATTGCCGGGCCTTATGGCATAGGCCGTGACATTCATGTTGGCGACACTATCATCGGCATTAAAGGCCGTGTTGGTTTTGAAGCAGCTGCGCCAATGGTTATTTTGAAAGCCCATCATGCTTTGGAAAAACATGTGCTGACCAAATGGCAATTGCAATGGAAAGACCAACTTGCACAATTCTATGGAAACTGGTTGCATGAAGGACAAATATTGGACCCCGTGATGAGGGATATAGAAGCATACTTAGAAACAAGCCAGCGAAATGTTACGGGTGATGTGTTTGTACAATTGTTCCCCCATCGTTTTCAAATCAACGGTATTGAATCAAAATATGATTTGATGAACAGTAAGTTTGGCAGATATGGTGAAATGAATACAGGTTTTACCGGTGATGATGTGAGGGGCTTTAGTAAAATATTTGGCAACCAGACAGCCATTTATCATTTGGTAAAAACAGACTCCCCAAAGCCCTCCGAAGGAGGGGCTTAAGCAACTGATAGTTTATAGTTACTGAACGAAGGCAAAAAAGAGAAATATGAAAGTTAAAGCAGGTATAATCGGGGGTGCAGGCTACACCGGAGGTGAATTAATACGACTGTTGTTAAATCACCCCGGTGTGGAAACCTCTTTTATTCATAGCCGCAGTAATGCGGGCAAATATATTTATTCTGTTCACCAGGATTTGATGAGTGAAACAGAATTACTCTTTACTGATAAATTAAGTGATGACATTGATGTCTTATTTCTTTGTTTAGGCCATGGCGAGTCAAAAAAATTCCTTACAGATAATAAAATCGCTGATAAAACTAAAATTATTGATTTAGCAAATGATTTTCGTCTTAAAGCACAATCTTCAATAGGTAACCGCCAATTTGTTTATGGCTTACCCGAATTAAATAAAGAGAAAATAAAATCGGCATATAATATTGCCAACCCCGGTTGTTTTGCCACTACCATCCAGTTAGGGTTATTGCCATTGGCAAAAGCCGGTTTGCTGAAAGATGTTTATACAACCGGCATTACCGGTTCTACCGGAGCAGGACAGTCATTAACCACTACGTCACATTTTAGCTGGAGAGCAAATAATATTCAAGCCTATAAAACATTAACGCATCAGCATCTTGGCGAAATAGGTGAGTCGCTTTTGCAATTGCAGCCCACCCCTTCAGGGGATGGGGGTATTGACTTAAGTTTTGTTCCGTGGAGAGGTGATTTTACAAGAGGTATTTTTGTCAGTTCTGTTTTGAAATGTGATTTAAGCCTTGTAGAACTGAATATTCTTTTTGAGAACTTTTATAAAGACCACCCTTTTACAACAGTAAGCAGGGAGGCTATCTTTTTAAAGCAGGTGGTAAATACTAATAAAGCAGTGATACAATTAGAAAAAGCAGGAAGCAAATTAGTTGTGCATTCTGCAATTGATAATTTATTGAAAGGTGCCAGCGGCCAAGCCGTGCAGAATATGAATTTGATGTTTGGATTAGATGAAACATCAGGATTAAAACTAAAAGCAAATTATTTTTAATAGCCACTGAAACACAGAAATCATTCAGCTCCTCTGTGTTTCAGTGGCAAAAAATAAAGTATGAACTTATTCGACGTATATCCCATCAACGACATCACCATAATAAAAGCCAAAGGCTCTTATGTGTGGGATGATAAAGGAGAGCAATATTTGGATCTCTATGGCGGGCATGCCGTCATCAGTATTGGTCACACACATCCGTATTGGGTTCAACGAATTGAGGAACAGCTACACCAGATTTCCTTTTATTCCAATTCAATTAAAATTCCTTTGCAGCAGCAACTGGCAGAGAAGCTGGGGAAAGTTTCGGGGAAAATTGATTATCAATTATTCCTTTGTAACAGCGGAGCCGAAGCGAATGAAAATGCGTTGAAGCTTGCCAGCTTTCATAACGGAAGAAAAAAAATAATTGCTTTCAGCAAATCTTTTCATGGCAGAACTTCTTTGGCGGTGGCGACTACTGATAATAAAAATTATATTGCTCCGGTAAATGAAACAGACAATGTCATCTTTCTTCCTTTCAATGATGAAGAGGCATTGTCAGCATGTTTTAAGAAAACTGGAAAAGAAATCTCTTCCGTTATCATTGAAGGAATTCAGGGAGTTGGTGGTATTAATATAGCGGATGATTCATTCCTCAAAAAAATCCGGTCACTATGTGATGAATATGGTGCTGTTTATATTGCGGATAGTGTACAATGCGGCTATGGCAGAAGCGGCAAATTTTTCAGTCATGACTTTGCCGGGGTGAATGCAGATATTTATACAATGGCCAAAGGAATGGGTAATGGCTTTCCTGTTGCGGGAATAATTGTTGCCCCGCATATCAAGCCTAAACATTTTCAGCTCGGAACAACGTTTGGAGGTAATCATTTAGCCTGTGCTGCTGCATTAGCCGTGCTGGAAGTAATAGAAGAAGAAAAGCTGATGGGCAATGCAGTAATGATTGGAAAATACTTAAGAGATGAATTAGCTGCCATTCCACAATTAGAAAATGTAAGAGGCAGAGGCCTGATGATTGGTTTTGATGTTCCGGATGAATTAAAAGACCTAAAGAAAAATCTTTTGTGGAATCAAAAAATATTTACCGGTGAGGCGAAGCCAAATGTGATACGATTGTTACCTTCATTGGCATTGAAGAAAAGGGATGCGGAACAATTTATTGATTCATTGAAAGAAGAGATTGAAAAAATACAGGTACACAAATAACACAGATAGAACGGATGAACACAGATTTTTTTCTGCTTCGCAGAATAAATAAGATAAAGTTGAATAATTAGTAGGGTTATAAAGAATTTTTAGATGGGTGCTTACCCCGTAGGGGTAAAATGTTGGTAGCTCCGGGTGAAACCCGGAAATTAAAAGCAACACGATGTATTTGGAACCCCTTCGGGGTTCAACATTGATGAGTAATGAACAGAACGATGAAGAGTGCCCTTCGTCAAGCTCTGGATGAACTTGCAACGAAGATGCCATGAATTCTTCGGCTGGGCTCAGAACTAAAGCTGGTAAAAAATAAAAATAAATTGAACCATTTCATTTCCGCTAATGATGTAATCAATATTGATGCACTGGTGCAAAAAGCATTGGCGTATAAAACTAATCCATTTACAGACAAAGTACTTGGTGCCAATAAACGCATTGGCTGTTTATTTCTGAACCCAAGTATGCGTACCAGATTAAGTACTCAGATTGCTGCGCAGAACCTGGGCATGGAAGCCATCATCTTTAACGTTGGCAATGAAGGCTGGATGCTGGAGTTTGAAGAAGAAGCCATCATGAGTGGCACCACGGTAGAACATGTGAAAGACGCAGCTCCCATTTTTGGAAAATATTTTGACATACTTGCAATCAGAACATTTCCTTCTTTAAAAAATCGGGAAGATGATTATAGTGAGCTATATATAAACCAATTCATCAAATATGCTGGTATTCCGGTGGTGAGTTTGGAAAGCTCAACACTTCATCCTTTGCAAAGTCTTACTGACATAATTACTATTACTGAATCATTCAAAGAGGAAAGAAAACCGAAAATTGTTTTAACATGGGCTCCGCATGTAAAACCATTGCCCCAATGTGTTGCCAATAGTTTTTCTCAATGGATAAATGCATGGGGCAAGGCAGATTTTCTGATTACTCATCCTGAAGATTATGAACTGAGTGAAGGGTTTACAAAAGGAGCAACTATAACCCATAACCAGGAGGAAGCTTTAAAGGATGCTGACTTTGTGTATGTAAAAAACTGGAGTACATACAATGACTATGGGAAAATCTATGAAAGTGACCCAAAGTGGATGCTGACAAATAAAAAACTGGAGCTGACAAATAATGCCAGAGTGATGCATTGTTTGCCCGTGAGAAGAAATGTGGAGCTGAGTGATGAAGTGCTGGACGGACCAAACAGTATTGTAACGCAACAAGCATCTAACAGGGTTTGGGCGGCACAGGCAGTATTATCAACCCTCCTAATCTCCATGAAGGGAGGAACAAATTCCTGAAAGATGAAAAGTCCTTTATACATAATAAAGATTGGCGGAAACATTATTGACGATGAAACAAAACTTTCTTCATTTCTGAAAGACTTTGCAGCTATTGATGCAAAAAAAATATTAGTACATGGTGGGGGCAAAGTAGCCAGCAAAATTGGTGAACAACTCGGCATCGAATCAAAATACGTTGACGGCAGAAGAATTACAGATGCAGCAACGCTGGATGTAGTTACGATGGTGTATGCCGGTTTAATTAATAAAAAAATAGTAGCGCAGTTACAAGCTTTCGATTGTAATGCATTAGGCATTACCGGGGCAGATGCAAATTTAATTCCAGCAACCAGACGGTTATTTAAAGAAATTGATTATGGTTTTGTGGGTGATATACAACCGGGAGAGATGATGGGTATGTTTTGGGATGAGCTACTATCATTAGGTCTTACCCCTGTGGCTGCTCCCATTACACATGATGGCAAAGGGCAATTACTCAATACCAATGCTGATACTATTGCGCAGGAAATTGCAAATACCCTCTCACAATTATATGAAGTAACATTGATTTATTCTTTTGAAAAAAGTGGTGTGCTGCTGGATATTAATGACGAAAACTCAGTGATACCTGTGATAACAGCAACTTACTATGAGCAACTCAAAGCCCCGCTTGCGGGGGTTGCTGGGCCTAAAATATTTGCCGGTATGATTCCAAAATTGGATAATGCATTTGCAGCTTTGACCAGCGGTGTAAGTAAAGTAATTATTGGCAAGGCAGAAAATTTAAAAGAACTGATTGAAGGAACTTCAGGAACATCAATTATTAATGAGTAAAAACATAGCGATATTACAGCAGGATGCAATTGAATTGCTAAAAGAGTTGATTGCAACCCCTTCTTACAGCAAAGAAGAACAACATACATCTGGAATCATCGGAAAATTTTTTGCTATAAGAAATATAGCAGCAACCAGAGTTGGAAATAATGTTTTTGCCTTAAATAACTACTTTGATGAGAACAAATCAACTATTCTGCTCAACTCTCATCATGATACGGTAAAGCCGAATCCTCAATACACCAAAAACCCCTTCTCTCCACTTGTGGAAGATGGAAAATTATTTGGGCTTGGGAGTAATGACGCAGGTGGTTGCTTAGTTTCGTTGATAGCGACGTTTCTTTATTTCTCTGATAAAACGGATTTGAAATATAATTTGGTGATTGCTGCCACAGCAGAAGAAGAAATCTCCGGCATCGGCGGAATTGAATATACCTTACCTTATTTACCAAAAATTGATTGTGCTATTGTTGGAGAACCCACCCAAATGCAGATGGCAGTTGCTGAAAGAGGTTTAATGGTGCTGGATTGCATCAGTAATGGTAAGGCAGGACATGCTGCAAGGAATGAAGGGGAGAATGCAATTGCTAAAGCAATAAAAGATATTGACTGGTTCAACAGTTACCAGTTTCCTAAAGTTTCTGATTTACTGGGGAGCAATAAAATGAGTGTGACCGTTATTGAAACAGAAAACAAAGCCCACAATGTGGTTCCTGCACAATGCAAATTTGTGGTGGATACAAGAATAAATGAACTGTATAGTTTTGAAGAAGTGCTGCATATTATTAAAACCAATGTTGAGTGTGAAGTGAATCCGAGAAGCACCAGGCTTCGTTCCACTTCTATTGCAATAGAGCATCCTCTTGTGAAAGCAGGCTTAAATCTCGGCAGAACTTATTATGGCTCCCCCACTACTTCAGATAAAGCATTAATGCCTTTTCCGGCATTAAAAATAGGGCCGGGAGATTCTGCCCGAAGTCACACGGCTGATGAGTATATTTATATGGATGAAATAAAGGAAGGAATTAAACTCTATATACAATTATTAGAACAAATTCTTTAACAACACCTCTGCGACCCGTGTGTCCTCTGCGTGAAATAATTTTTTATTATGAAGTTGTGGCAAAAAGATAAAGCCTCTTTACAGGAAGTTGAAAATTTTACCGTTGGCAAAGACCGGGAAATGGATATGTACCTTGCTGCTTTTGATGTACTTGGTTCGCTGGCCCACATAGAAATGCTGGAGTCAATTGGCTTGCTTACCAAAGATGAGTTATCGCAATTACAAAAAGAACTTAAGAATATTTATCAGCAGATACAAAAAGGGGAATTCAAGTTGCAGGATGATGTGGAAGACATTCATTCACAGGTAGAATTATTACTGACACAAAAGTTGGGAGATACCGGCAAAAAAATTCACAGTGCAAGAAGCAGAAATGACCAGGTGCTGGTGGATGTAAAATTATTTTTACGACACGAACTGGAAGAACTGGTAAATACCATCCAGCCATTCTTTGAATTATTGCAATTACAAAGTGAAAAATACAAAGGCCATTTGTTACCTGGTTACACTCATCTGCAACTCGCCATGCCTTCTTCATTCGGACTTTGGTTTGGTGCTTATGCAGAAAGTTTAGTGGATGATGTGATAACATTAAAAGCGGCGTATGATGTAGTGAACAAAAATCCATTAGGTTCTGCAGCCGGTTATGGTTCTTCTTTCCCAATTAACCGAACACTTACTACAAAACTGCTCGGCTTTGATGATTTAAATTATAATGTGGTGTATGCCCAAATGGGAAGAGGGAAAGCCGAGAGAATCGTTGCACATTCTTTAGCCAATGTAGCCGACACCCTGGCAAAACTTAGCATGGATGCCTGTTTGTACCTAAATCAAAATTTTGGTTTCATAAGTTTTCCTGCCGAATTAACTACCGGCAGCAGCATCATGCCACATAAAAAAAATCCGGATGTATTCGAACTCATCCGTTCTCATTGCAACCGCATCAAAGCATTGCCTAATGAGATTATGCTGATGACCACTAATCTTCCCTCAGGTTATCACAGGGATTTACAATTGCTGAAGGAACATTTATTCCCGGCTTTTAAAACGTTGAAAGATTGTATTAAAATGGCCGGGCTGATGTTACCTAATATTGAAATAAAAGAAAATATCCTGGCAGATGAGAAATACAAACACCTGTTCAGCGTAGAAGAAGTAAATAAATTAGTGAATGGAGGAATGCCTTTCAGAGATGCTTATAAAAAAGTGGGGATGGATATTGAAGCAGAAAATTTCAAGTATGATACTGCTATTAATCATACTCATGAAGGAAGTATCGGCAATCTTTGTACGGATGAAATAAAGAAGCAGATGGAGAAAGTTGTTGTATCTTTTCCCTTTGTATCTGTTCACATAGCAGTTGAAAAACTAATTCAATGATGACATTTGTATTCCTCTGCTCTGCGAAACGTCTTCGTTTCGCAGCACTATTATGTCGCCTCTGGCGACAAAAACTACAACCCGTATTTATCCACCAGATATATCAACGCCGCCATATTCACCGCTCCTAATTCCAGTTCCCGTTTATTCACCGCTTCAAACACATCACTTCTGGAATGATGAATATCAAAGTATCGCTGCGTATCCGGGTTCAGGCTGGCCATTGGTGTTTTTAATGCTCTGTTCAGTGGCCCAATATCAGCTCCGCCCCCGCCTTTCACTAATTCATTACACCCATAAGGGGCAATTAATTCTTTCCAACTTAAAAATTTCTGAAACTGCTCATCGCTACCAGTAAAACCCAATGCCCTTGGCGTAAATCCACCGGCATCACTTTCTATAGCCAGGATATGTTTTTCATTTTTTGCTTTTGCTTCATCTGCATATTTATTACCGCCCCTCAATCCATTTTCCTCGTTGGCAAATAATACGAAACGAATTGTTCTTTTCGGCTTGTACCCGATAGCTTTAAAAGCTCTGAGAATTTCTATTGCCTGTACACAGCCTGCACCATCATCATGGGCACCTTCGCAATTGTCCCAACTATCTAAGTGACCACCAACCGTAATTATTTCATCCGGGAATTCTGTTCCTTTTAATTCTCCGATAATATTATGGCCGATAGTATCAGGTAAAAAATGACCATTTGTTTTGATTGAAACACTTACAGATCCTTTTATTAATTGCTCGCTGAGCCAGTCTGCATCTCTCAATCCTATGGCCACAGCAGGAATTTTTGCATACAAAGAATCATATCTGGTAGCCCCGGTGTGAGGATTGTTATCTGTTGCATGACTCATACTTCTTACAATCACAGCCTTTGCCCCATACTTTGCTGCACGGCCTGGGCCTTGCCCACGGTACTGTCCCGCATCACGGTAAGAATGAAAAGTGTTGATATAAGTATCATTGAATTTATAATTGTAAAAAACAATTTTTCCTTTCACTTCTTCTTTTCTTTTTTCCAATTCATCAAAAGAATTCACCAGCATCACTTCTGCTGAAAGTCCACTCTTGCCAGTGCCAATTGAATTACCAAGAGCAATTACATCCAGTGTTTTTTTAGAAGGCTTGTACTTCCGGCTTCTTTGATCGTCATAATTAGCCGTAGCCTCATCTTTACCACCCCTCACCCAATGCGGAACCATACACTCCTGCATCCAGGCTTTATCAGCACCGCTTTCCTGCATTACTTTTAAGCCCCACAATTCTGATTTCACCATTCCGGGTGAACCAGCCAGGCGGCCACCAATCTGTTTAGTAAGATGGCGCAGGTTATCATATGCTTTTCCATTCATCAGTATTTCATCGGAGATTTTTTTAATCTGTATTGAATCTTCCTTTTGTCCAAAAGCAGCCGTGGCTGCAATTGAAAACAATAAAATCAGCAGCATTTTTCCCATACATTTCCATTTTGCTAAAGATAGCAGAAACCTTAAAAATAGATACAAAGAATTAAGATAAACGGCAAACCTTACTCCGGTAAAACTGTTACCTTCGGATACTGATTTACATTACTATGAGAATTGGAATTGTTTGCTATCCCACTTTTGGCGGCTCCGGTGTACTGGCTACAGAATTAGGTAAGGCACTTGCCCAAAAAGGTCACATGGTTCATTTTATTACTTACCAGCAGCCGGTAAGATTAAATGGGTTTATACCAAATATCTTTTATCATGAAGTGCAGGTACCCACCTATCCATTATTTGATTATCCTCCGTATGAAACGGCATTAGCCAGTACCATGGTTGATGTTATAAAGAATAATAACCTCGATTTACTGCATGTACATTATGCCATTCCTCATGCCTCAGCTGCTTATATGGCGAAACAAATTTTAAAAAAAGAAGGAAAGCATATTCCGGTGATTACTACGCTGCATGGAACAGATATAACTTTGGTTGGCCGGGATAAAACCTATGCACCTGTAGTAACCTTTTCGATTAACGAAAGCGATGCCATTACTGCCGTATCTCAAAACCTGCGGGATGAAACATTCAAACATTTTAAAATTGAAAAAGAAATAGAGGTGATCGTCAACTTTGTTGATGTAAGCCGGTTCAGCCGCAAACCTATTGATGCGTTCAGAAAAGTAATTGCGCCCAATGGTGAAAGGATTTTATTACATGCATCTAATTTCAGAAAAATAAAAAGAGTGCAGGATGTGGTAAAGATATTTGCTGAAGTAAATAAACAAATACCGTCAAAATTGCTATTTGTGGGTGATGGTCCGGAACGAAGTACTGCCGAAGATCTGAGCCGGGAGCTTGGTATAGGCGATGAAATACGTTTTGTCGGAAAACAGGAGCAAATGGAAGACATTCTGGCTATCGCAGATTTATTTCTCCTGACTTCAGAATATGAAAGTTTTGGTCTTGCGGCTTTGGAAGCAATGGCTGCCGGTGTTCCGGTAGTATCTACCAATGCCGGGGGCTTGGGTGAAATTAATATACCAGGCGAAACAGGTTATATGAGCGATGTGGGTGATGTTGCTTCTATGAGTAAACAGGCTTTGTCTATTCTAAAAGATGATGCTACATTGAAAGCTTTCAAAGGAAGAGCTGCTGCCCATGCAAAGATTTTTGATATAAAAAATATTATTCCTGTTTATGAGAAATTGTATGAACGATTTCTTTGAAATTCCGTGGAATTGTTACCAGTACTTCTATCTGTTACCATCTGACATTACCGGCGCAACCAGGGTTGTGGATCCACATTTCTGGTTTCAACCATCAGGATAAAATCAATTTGCCCGCCGCTTCCTTCTTCATCTCTTCCTGCTTTTCCAATTTGCTGACCTGTTTTTACAGTAGCTCCTTTAGAAACAGCCACGGTTGACAGATTACTATACACCGTGAAATACTTGCCATGGCGGATAGTAATCATCATACCATCCCCTAAATTATGTATGCCAGCAACTTCTCCATCAAATACAGCTTTAACAGCTACCCCTGATGATGGTGTGGAAATAGTAATACCCGGATTATCAAAGGTGAGTAAAGTATTATCAATTTTGTTATTGCCAAAACGAAGTGTTACAATGCCATTATCCACCGGCCAGGGCAGCCTTGCCTTGTTTGCCTGGAAACTACTGTTCAATGCAACATCCTTTGCATTCAGATCAAGATAACTGTCTGGCTTTTTAGTCGGCTCATTTCTTTTGGAAGGAGTTTTTGTTGAAGTGCTTCCTGTATTGACAGCTTCTGTGCTGGTATTTACTGGATTAGGTGTTGCATTCTTTTTAACCAGGTCATCAGCTTTCTTTTTTGCTTCTGCCTCTGCTTTTGCTTTAGCCTTGGCGGCTTCAATTTCACGCCGGACAATTGCAGTAATAGCATTCTGCAAGTCACGGTCTTTTTTCTTTTTAACGGCAATCTCCCCCTGCAAATCTTTTTCCTTTGATTTTAATTGGGCTACTACAACGTCTTTTTCTTTTTTCTGCACGGCGAGTTCCTGCACTTGTTTGGTTTGATTGGACAAGGCAACATTTTTTTGATCTTTTCTTCCTAATTGTTGCTGCTTACGTTGTGCAATCAGCTGTTGTGTCTGCAGAATTGTTGCCACTTGTTTTTCCCGGTAAGACCGGTAGCTTTTAAGATAGGTTACTCTCTTAATGGCATCATTAAAACTATTGGCAGAAAAAATAAAGTTAAGGTAATCATAGTTGCTCCTGTTTTTATAGGCATAAACAACAGTTCTTGCATACTGTGTTTTCAGTGTATCCAGTTGCTTTTGCAAACGATAAATTTCCAGGTTACTCAGGTAAATGTCATCGTCAATTGATTTTAGTTCTCTATTGATATTGCTTATATATTGCTCCTGCAGATCCATTTTCCGTTTGAGCATATTGAGCTGCCCGAGTGTTTGTTTTTTTTGACCTTTCACTTTATTATACAAACCCTGAATTTCTTTCAATTCTTTTTGAATATCCTGTCTCTCTTTTTCCAGTTGTGATTTATCCTGTCCTGGCTGAGCAGAAACAATTCCTGTAAAACCCAAAAGCAGCAGACAGAAGAATATTTTTTTTTGCATAATTAATGGGGTTGTAAGGTTAAAAACAACGGGTGCGGATGATAATGGAATATAACGTCAGGACGCAAAATAAATTTTATCTGTCTAATTTCGTTTATAATTTTTGGGCACATTAAAAGGAAAACTTAACGTTTCATTAAACTCAAACTGTTTAAAATTCAATCCGATATCCAGCTTCTTTTTCTCGGTTACATTAATACTTCTCTTTGTTGAAAACTTAATCCCTTTTTTATCCTCGTAATCACTGTATGTAAGATAGCAGGTCCGGTTTCTCAACTCATCTATGTCATCCAGTTTGGAGCTTTGTGCCAATCTCTCCGGTTC
>JANPMI010000213.1:0-13646 GCA_031422725.1 Chitinophagaceae bacterium
CTGCACTTTGTAAAACGCTTATTAAGGCTCAAGTAACTCTATTAAGGCACAAGACACAAGGTGCAAGGCACAAGTCGTGTTATGGCAACTTGTATTCTTGTTTACCTGTACCTTGTTCCTTTTAAAAAACAAACTCTTCAAACTTTAAACTCTTTAAGATATGCCTCGTTCAAAAAATGCAGTGGCCTCCAAAGCCCGCCGCAAAAAAATATTAAAACAAGCCAAAGGTTTCTATGGCAAACGTAAAAATGTACTTACCGTTGCCAAAAACGTAGTGGAAAAAGGTATGACCTACATGTTTGTAGGCCGTAAGCTGAAGAAAAGAGAATACCGTACGTTGTGGATTGCCCGTATTAATGCAGCTGTCCGTGCCGAAGGAATGACTTACTCCCAGTTTATTAATAAGCTGCAGACTAAAGGCATTGACCTTGACCGTAAAGTATTGGCCGATCTGGCGATGAACAACCCGGAGACTTTTAAGAGCTTGGTTGATTCGGTGAAATAATTAATTTACCTGCTTTAATATAAAAGTTCCGCTGTCAGCGGAACTTTTTTTATTAAGATCAATCACCCGTCTGTATTCTTTTAAATGCTGACCCATTCCAGTAAATAACAAAGGAAGCAGTTTCGAAATACTCAACCAAAATACCATCAGCTTTCATTTTTATTTTCTTTGGTCTCTCTCCTTCAAAACCTTCCACATCAGATTTTGGTAACAGGGCAATGGCAGCATCTTCATCTATATCTTCTTTCCAGCTTACAATTTTCCGGGTCACCTCATCTGCATTCAAAATTATTGCAAGCTGATAATTTCTTTTGGTACTGTCTGTTACCAATGCAGCTATATCCAATTTTCCATCTCCGTTAAAATCTCCTTTGGCGATATAAGGATAATCCGGGTTCTCCTTTCTTTTGGGAGCAATAAAATAATCAAATTGTCCGCTCATCCACCGGCCTTCCCTGTCATTCAGCACATGCCATTTATTGCCGGGCTGATCATTTAAAATGCTGTTTACCTGTTTTGCCAGCGAAGTTGGTTTGTTGCCTGAACTGTCAGCAGGCTGTTTTTTTTGAGGCCCGGTGGTATCGGTTGATTTTTTGAGGGAGTCACTTGTTTCCTGCTTACCTGGTGAACTCTGTCCGCAGGATATAAAAACTATTATAATAAATAACAAAGGCAGTCGCATATAGTGGTTTTAAAAATGAATTAATGCTGTCCAGTTTACATTTAACAGCGTAAAAATAATAAATCTGCCAACTTTTAAAAATCAACTTTTCCTTTTGCAAAAAGGAAAGCCGAGAGAGCTGCTGTTATGCCGAAAGATTTGAAAGCCGGTTCATATTCGCCACCTTCAATTTTTGCTACCAGGAAAAAAAATAGCAGTCCTGTGGTGACGATTGTAATAATTAAACTCCACCTTGCTCTTTCATTTTTTTCAGGAGCCAGTTTGATAGCATACACATAGGCAAAAACAGCCGCAAAAATTCCACCTACGCCAAAAACAACAATGAATGCAGCAGGCGAATAAAAACGGGGATTGAAAAAGACCAGAAGAATATCAAACAGGCTGGTTATTAGCAGCATCAGCAGAATTATTCCTGAACAGACCAATACTGGCTTTAGCTGCTTCCATACTTTCATTACAGTAAGGTAGGAAAATTAAATCCAGATGGAAAGAGGTATTATAAAAAATGCCACCCCATTTTAAAGGGATGGCATTTCGGATAATAAAAGCTTATTAATCGCCAAGGATAACAATCAGTGCATATATGACACCGGGCAAGAAAAATAATAGCGTCAGCAGCAGGCATATCCAGAACTTCTTGTTGATTTCTCCCTGGTGGAGGTACACCGCTAATGGCGGCAGTAATATAGCCAGGATTACAAGCAGCAATGTGTTAGTGCTGGGTGCCTTTCCAGCTTTTTTGGCCGCCTTGAATTCCTTAATGTCTTTTTTTACTTCTTTAATTCTTTCTCTTTTCTCTTTTTTAGATAATTTATTGAATCCGGTAATCGCTGCTTTTATTGCAGCAGGAACCGGTTTTTCAGCATTGGGGGAAGCAGGGATAACAATAGCAGCGGAACTAATAAAAAAAGAGGAGCTCATTATTAACAGAGCCAGTAATGTAAACAGCGTTTTTCTCATAATACTTGTTTTATAAATTTTAGTTGGCAGGAATAACAAAGGACCTCAATTATAATGCCGTGATAATAAAAATAGCCCCGGCAGCAGTGGAGCTATTAATAATTTATTGCCAGAAGTACATTACTTACATAATATCCATTGCTTTTACAAAAGCAGTTGTTTGGAATGGAAGAATCAGTGTTAGCCATTCCCAATGAGAATAAATAGCAAACAATAATGCCGCAGTTGATGCCAGGAAAACAAGCCACCAGATACCTTTATATTTTTTTGTTTGTTCCATTTCCAAAAAATTACGTTTTACCTGCCGAAGCCCGGCGAAGGCATGGCAAAAATAAGGCGGCAGAGTTGAATCAAAAAAAGAGTTTTCATTTATCAAACCCGTTTTCTTCGCCTGATGGCCAAAGGTATTGCCAGTATGGCCCCCATCAATGCAATGCTCCATTTTACGATCACAATAATATGGTATGTTCCAAAATCACTAATGCTAACCGGATTTTTTATCCAATGGAGCAGTAAAATATTTTCTCCAATATCACATCCCCAGGCTACTGTTTGCAAGGAGGCAAGAACAAGTAACGTTTTTTGTATTACCGGCTGGGTTGTTTTCTCTCTCGCCATCATACATAGTGCTGCAATACCCGGATAAACTCCTGCCATAAATGCAAAATCGAATGAGAGATGATACCTGAGTATTGTTTTTACGGGTTCATCCAACCCGGAGAAAATGGCTGCTAATTTTTCTTTGGTGTAGCTTATTTCCAGCCCGATAATGGTAAATTTTTCCCCGTTTTGCCAGAAATCACCTTCCATCCATTTCATGCAAAAAGCTGTTCCGGCAAATAAGCCCAGGCAAAACAAGAATAGTTTCTCCCATCTTTTATATTGATTATTCATGTGTTTATGAGAATTTTTTCTATTTTCTCCGGTATAAAAGTACAATCCTTGCTTGTTTTTTATATTTTCGTTAATAATGTGTTTTAAAAACACAACCAACGGCCATTTTACTACAGAACCAACGATTGCAATGAAGCTTCATTTTTATTTGCGTTTTCATACCCGTCAGGGCCAGAGTTTATGGCTTAGCGGCGACACCGATGAACTGGGCAACAATGACCCGGCTAAAGCAATACCGCTTGATTATCTGAATGATGAATTTTGGACAGGCTCCGTGGAAATCAAAAAGAAAGAACTGCAAAAAAATATTGCTTACAAGTATATTTTAAAGAATGCAGGAGATGAACTCCTTTATGAATGGGGAGATGACCGGCACATTGAAATTTACAAAAAGGGTTTGCAGGAAGTGCAGTTGGTGGACACCTGGAACCATGCGGGAGAATATGAAAATGCTTTTTATTCTGCTGCTTTTAAAAATGTACTGCTGAAAACAAATCATACAAAAGGCAAAATAACCTCCGATAAAAATTTTACCCATGTATTTAAAGTAAAAGCCCCGTTACTGAAAAAGCATGAAGTGATATGCCTTACAGGTACCGGAGAAAGACTCGGAGATTGGTCAGAAAATAAACCTGTTCTGTTAGGGAGGGAGGAAGACTGGTGGAAAGGGAAATTAGATTTAGCTGATAGCAGTTTTCCCATTGCCTATAAATATGGAGTCTATAATTTACACGAGAAAAAATTTGTGGGATTTGAAAATGGGAATAACCGGCTTTTATACAGCGATGGCTCCAAAAAGAAAATAAGTATCCTGCATGATGGGTTTGTGCATTTACCCAATAACACCTGGAAAGCAGCCGGTGTTGCCATTCCGGTTTTCAGCCTCCGGAGTAAAAATAGTTTTGGTGTTGGTGAGTTTGCAGATATTAAATTGCTGGTTGACTGGGCAAAAGTTGCCGGGTTGAAATTGATTCAACTACTGCCGGTTAATAATACGATGGCCACCTTTAGCTGGATGGATTCTTATCCCTATTCAGCTATTTCTGCTTTTGCCCTGCATCCTTTGTATATCAACCTGGCAAAAGTGGCGGGTAAAGATTATGCAGCCCAGCTCAGTTCCCTGAAAATAAAACAAAAACAACTGAATGATCTGGCTGAGGTGGACTATGAAGAAGTAATGAAATATAAATTTTCAGTACTGAAGAAGCTTTATGAAGTAATGGGAGAGGAGTGCTTTGAATCAGACAATTACAAACATTTTTTTAAAGACAATAAACACTGGCTCGAGTCTTTTGGGGCCTTTTGTTATCTCCGGGATAAATATGGGAGTTCAAATTTTGAAGAATGGAAAACAAACAGTGTTTATCAGAAAGCAGACATTGATAAACTCACTTCACCAAAATCTTCCTTGTATAAGGAAATCAGGTTTTACTATTTCAATCAATATCATTTGCACCTCCAGTTAAAAGAGGCAGTTGATTATGCACATAAAAAAGGGGTAGTACTGAAGGGAGATATTCCCATTGGCATTTCAAAAAATAGTTGTGATGCATGGGTGGCACCCGAAATGTATAATATGGCATGGCAGGCGGGTGCCCCGCCGGATGATTTTACCGCAGTGGGACAAAACTGGGGTTTCCCCACCTACAACTGGAAACGGATGCAGGAAGATGGTTTTGCCTGGTGGAAACAGCGGTTTGAGCAAATGAGTAATTATTTTGATGCCTTCCGCATTGATCATATACTTGGATTCTTCCGCATCTGGAGTATTCCTGCCAATGCAGTGCAGGGGATAATGGGAAGATTTGTACCCTGTCTGCCAATTCATATCAATGAATTCGGAGAAAACGGTATCTGGTTCGATTACCAGCGGTATTGCCGTCCGTTTATTACTGATGAAGTGCTGGAGGAGATATTTGATGAACTGGCGGAACAGGTGAAAGAAAAATTCCTCATCGCCAATGAATTTGGCGGTTATGATCTGGAAATGGAATATGAAACTCAAAAGCAGGTAGAAGAATATTTTGCAGCAATAGAATATGAAACAGGCTTGTCCGGCGTGGCGGAAGAGAATGAAAGATTAAAGTCCGGCTTGTTTGATCTGATCTCAAATGTGATATTGTTTGAAGAAGAAAATTCGCAGGGAGAGGAATTTCATTTTCGAATCTCCATGGAGAAAACCGCCACTTACCGGCACCTGATACCTCATGTGCAGGAAAAACTAAAAGTATTATACGTTAATTATTTCTACCGCCGCCAGGATGATTTTTGGTGTAAAGAAGCCTTGCACAAACTGCCGCAATTAAAAGCAGCCACCAATATGCTGGTTTGTGGTGAAGATCTCGGCATGGTGCCGCATTGTGTGCCGGATGTAATGCAACAACTGGGAATACTAAGCCTGGAAATTCAACGTATGCCAAAAGACCCGGCAAAAGAATTTTTTCATCCGGGTGACGCCCCGTATATGTCAGTGATAACTCCTTCTACTCATGATATGAGTACCATCAGGGGCTGGTGGGAAGAGAACCGGGAAAGAACACAGCATTTTTATAATCATGTACTGGGACAGTGGGGTGATGCGCCTTTCTATTGCGAATCGTGGATAAACCGGGCTGTTGTTCTGCAGCATTTATATTCTCCTGCCATGTGGAGTATTTTCCAGTTGCAGGATATTTTGGGCATGAGTGAAACGCTGCGCCGGGAAAATCCACAGGAAGAAAGAATTAATAATCCGGCCAATCCCAAACACTACTGGCAGTACCGGATGCACATTTCATTAGAGGATTTAATTAAAGAAAAAGAATTTAATAAAGAGTTAAGTGGATATGTGGAGCACAGTGGGCGGGGATAATTCGCAAATATGATAATGTGTGCAAATTTGCTAATGAATCACATCTTTATTGTTACTTCACCGTAAAGGTATTAGCACATTAGCATATTTTTTTTCATGAAAGTTCAATACTGGCCATACAATTTAAAATTTCGACACCCGTTCACCATTTCCAAAGGAACAAAAACTCACCAACCAACATTAATTGTAGAGCTGGAACATTTCGGCATCAAAGGTTATGGTGAAGCACCTGCCATTGCTTATTATAATATTCCTGTAGAAAAAATGATGGAAGACCTGGAGGCAAAGAAAAGCTTTATAGAAAAATTTGCTTTCACTGATCCTGAACGTTACTGGCATTACCTGCATCATTTATTACCAGCTAATTCTTTTTTGGTGTGTGCATTGGATATTGCGGCCTGGGATATTTATGGTAAAATGAAAAAAAAGAAGCTGTATGAATTGTGGAATGGTGACATCACCAAAAGCCCCGTCTGTGATTACACTATCGGTATTGATACTATAGAAAAGATGGTAGCTAAGATGAAAGAAAAACCCTGGCCCATTTATAAAATAAAAGTAGGAACAGCAGATGATATTGCCATAGTAAAAGCTTTGCGGGAAAATACAACAGCAACACTGCGGGTAGATGCCAATGCTGCCTGGGATGTGGACGCTGCATTAAAATTAATTCCACAACTAAAAGAACTGGGGGTGGAGTTGGTAGAACAACCACTTGCTAAGGATGATTGGGAGGGAATGAAAATATTATATAGGGAATCTTCACTGCCATTGTATGCTGATGAGTCATGTGTGTTTGAAAAAGATGTAGAAAAATGTCACAACCATTTTCATGGCATCAATATCAAGCTTACCAAATGCAGCGGAATCACACCGGCCAGAAGAATGATTGATAAAGCAAAAGAACTGGATATGAAAGTGATGATTGGTTGCATGAATGAATCAACCATTGGCTCAGCAGCTATTGCACATCTATTGCCATTCA
The DNA here is from genome assembly GCA_031422725.1 of Chitinophagaceae bacterium. Lineage (GTDB taxonomy): Bacteria > Bacteroidota > Bacteroidia > Chitinophagales > Chitinophagaceae > JJ008. Next base: position 6,878 of record JANPMI010000213.1, read on the forward strand.
TTGACCATGTGGATATGGACGGGCCTTTATTGCTGGGGGAAGATCTTGCTACAGGTATTGAATATGATTTCGGTAAAATTATTTATTCGGATCGGCCGGGCCTGGGCATTGAATACAAGGGCTTGTTTGAAAAATGAGAATTTCCTGTCTTGACAGCCAAAATAGAAAATTGTAACTTTAGTTACAGATGAACAAAGTCTGGGCAATATTTTTGTGCTGTCTCTGGCTCAATCCTGTAACAGGTCAGCTATCCCCGCCTGTAATGCAATGGCAAAAACCATTGGGTGGAACCCTCGATGATTGGGGAGAAGATATTCAACTCACAGCAGACGGAGGTTTTATTACGATAGGTACTGCCGCTTCAGCCGACTTCGACGGAAATACCACCCCCTACCACGGAAAAAATGAAGTGTTTATCTTAAAATTCGATGCTGCCAGGGAACTTGAATGGAGAAAAAAATTTGGAGGTTCGTGGGATGACTTTGGAATTCAAATAAAGCCATTGGCAGCAGGTGGTTATATTGTTTTGGGATATACCGGGTCACCAAATAATGGTGATGTTTCTGGTGTTCATGGAATTCCTATTGTCTCTGTACCAGCTGATATCTGGCTATTGAAGTTAGATAATAATGGTAACCTGCTCTGGCAAAAATGCCTTGGAGGAACTGGTATTGATTTGCCTGGTTCTATTGCTTTAACAGCTTCCGGTGGGTTTATCGTATCCGGTTATACAGCATCAAATGATGGGGATGTGAGTGGCAATCATGGCGGAGGGGATACCTGGATCGTTGAATTAAATGCAACCGGAAATGTACTTTGGCAAAAATGTTATGGTGGTTCGGCAAAAGAAGGAACAGGTTTTATTAAGCCAGTGCCGGGTGGCGGGTATATTTTCACCACCGCTACCAATTCAACAAACGGTGACGTAACTGCAAATAATCTTGAAGACATCTGGCTTGTACGCATTGACCCGGTTGGCAATATTATCTGGCAAAAATGCTATGGCGGAAGTTCTCCCGAAACTCCCTGTAACGTACTTCCTCTAAACGATGGATTTGTTGTGGGTGGAACAACTTACTCCAATGATTGGTTGATAAACAATCACGGTCAGAGTGACGCATGGATGCTGAAAACTGATCTGAATGGAAACCTGCTCTGGCAAAATACCTACGGGGGCAATTATACAGATTACGGCAAAGCAATCATACAGGCTGCCGACGGTGGATTTCTTATGGCTGGTGGAAGCGATTCCTTCTTTGGCAGTTGCTTCAATAAGGGCGAAGAAGATTTCTGGATAGTAAAAACAGATAATGCAGGCAATTTGCAATGGCAAAAAACTCAAGGTGGAACCAAAATAGATTTTGCTTCAGGGATCAGGGAAGCTCCTGACGGCTTATTATATGTAACAGGATATGAATTATCAGACGACAGGGATGTTATAGGTCATCATAATTCCAGCAGTCCTCTGCGTAATCCCCGTAATGACCAGTGGATAATCATACTTGCATTCACAGGCCCGGATATGACGGCTAAAGTAAGCATTACGTCTTCACTCACTATTATTTGTGGGGGTAAACCTGTTCAGTTTACGGCGCACCCGGTAAACGGGGGACCTGATCCAATTTATTATACATGGTATGTCAACGATGTTGAACAACCATCCGTTAACGGGGATACATTCAACATTAACAGTCTGCAGGGCGGTGACAGGGTTACTTGCAAAATGTTGAGTCTTCTTCCATGTATAGTTGACCAGGAAGTGCTGTCTAATGAAATTGTTATGCAGACTTATCCAAACGGCAAGCCTTCGGGGTTTCTTCCACCGGAAATAACAAAATGTGTGAACCTTTATGAAAAAATAACTCCTTCAATGACTTTTGCAAAGTACTTATGGAATACCGGAGATACTACGTCATCAATCCGGGTAGTTAATAGTGGTCTTTACTGGCTCGAAGTAACAGATATTACCGGATGCACAGGCCGGGAAAATGTCTGGGTAACAACAAAAAGCTGTATGCATGGGGTATTTGTGCCCACTGCATTCACACCGAATAACGATGGGTTGAATGATATTTTCAAACCACTTGTTGACGGAAAATTGGTACAGTATCGTTTTACAATTTATAACCGCTGGGGACAGATTGTATTCCTGACCCGGGAGTTCAAAAAAGGATGGGATGGAACATTACATGGGCTTAAAATGGACAGCAATATATATATCTGGGTATGTACCTACCAATTTGCAGGAGAAGAGATAAAGACAGAAAAAGGAACAGTGGCTATTCTAAGATGATCAGAATTTTTCAGAAAAAAAAGAATTTGAATATAGAACTGATGAACAAGGAATAATGAATGATGAACTGAAGAAACTTCGGTGTTCATTATTCCTTGCTCTTTATTCAATATTCTTTACCAAATCTTCACTCTCAAACTATCCGCCCGGAACATTTTATCTCCCGGCTTTACATTAAACGTAGTGTAAAATTCATCCACATCCACAAAAGGTCCGTTAACCCTGTATTTGGCCGGTGAGTGAACATCAGTTAGCAGGCGGCTCCGCAATTCCTCCTCCCGTTGATGGCCCAACCAGCCCAAAGCATAACCAAGAAAATACCGCTGCATTGGATTCAACCCTGCTATCATTTTATTTTCTTTATACTGCGCTGTTTTTTTAAACGCTTCAATGCCCAATAACACACCGCCGAGGTCTGCAATATTTTCCCCGGTGGTAGCTTTACCATTAATATGATAGCCGGGTACCGGTTCAAACTCATCAAACTGTTTGATAATAACATCAGCCCTTTTTTTAAATTCGTCTTCATCTTTTGCCGTCCACCAGCTTACTAAATTTCCTTTGGCATCAAACTGCCGGCCCTCATCATCAAAACCGTGGGTAATTTCATGACCAATAGTAGAAGCACCTGCATAGCCATATACTGTTGCATCGTCTAATTCTTCATCCCTGTATCCCGGGACGGTAAATATACCGGCAGGTAACACAATTTCATTATTGGATGGATTGTAATAGGCATTATAGGTTTGCGGAAACATTCCCCACTCATCCCGGTCAACTGGTTTTCCCAATTTATTTATTTCAAAATTGTGCCACCAGGTATTGGCAGTCACCAAATTTTGAAAATAACTTTCCCTGCCAATTTCCATACTGCTGAAATCCTTCCACTTTTCCGGATAACCTACTTTCTTTTTAATAGCCGCTAATTTGATGTAGGCTTTTTGCTTGGTGCTGTCACTCATCCATGTCAGTCTTCCAATCCTGTCTTTTAATGCCTCTCGTATGGCCTCCACCATATCTTCATATCTCTTTTTGGCTTTTTCATTAAAAAATTCTTTTACATACAATTGTCCCAGCATTTCGCCCATTACATTTTCAGAACTTTGGATAGATCTCTTCCATCTTGGTTTTCTTTCTTTAGCCCCGCTGAAAAGTTTAGTGAAATTAAAAGCAGCAATACCATATTTATCCGGCAATGCAATAGCGAAATCACTGATAAGATTAAATTTGATATAGCTTTTCCAATCGTTAACCGGAACGGTTTTCAATACATTATCTAAGGCTTTAAAAAATTCAGGCTGACCAACAACAACTGAATCAATAGCTTTTACGCCACTCAGATTCAGAAAATTTGTCCAGTCCACATTCGCATTCATTTTGCCGAGATCAGCAATTGCCATTTTATTATAGTTCTTGTAAGGATCTCTCAGGTCTTCTAATTTACGGCTTGCTGCAGCCAGTTTAGTTTCAAGGGCAAGAATATTTTTTGCTGCATTGTTAGCTGTTATTGAATCGTCTCCGGCCATTGTTAAAACATTGGCGAGATACTTTACATATTCATTACGGATATTGATGGTAGTACTGTCTGTTTTAAAATAGTATTCCCGTTCAGGCAGCCCGATACCTCCCTGCCATAATTTATAAGTCATTACATCGCTGTTCTTGTCATCCTGTGTTACAAAATTGCTAAACAGGGTGGAAGATCCTATTTTCTTTAACTCAGCAACGGTGGCTACTAAACTTTTCATATCAGTGATGGCATTCACCTTATCTAACCAGGGTTGTAGTGGTTTCAATCCCTCGGCTTCAATTTTAGCACTGTCCATCGCCAATGTCCAGAAGTCGCCGATTTTTTGTTCGGGGCTTCCTTTTGCAGCAGCAGATGCGGCGGATTTTTCTGAAATCTCCCGGAGACGTTTCAGGTTTTCTTCTGTCACCAGGTGTCCGATACCCCAGGATGATTGTTCGCCGGGAATAGGATTATTTTTAATCCAACCACCATTGGCATACTGGAAAAAATCCTCTCCCGGACTCACGGAAGTATCCATATTTACCGCCAGGACATCTTGTTTTTCTTTTTTACTCTCTTTAGTCTCATCTTTTGCTTTGGTTTTACAGGAAAAACCAGAAATGGTCAGAACACTTAATGCCAGCAATGGGAAAAATAAACGCATAAATATTTGTTTTACAGGTTTTAAAAATAGCCCAATCAATGGCATTGAGAAAAAAATTATGATAAACGGGTATTTTATTGCGAAAAATGAACTCTTTATTATTTGGGACTATCTCTCAATTGCCGAAGACTTTGGGTCATTTATCCTGATAATTAAATTTACGGCCTTAATTTTGCAGTAGCGGTGTTTAATAATTTATGAAAAAAATTTTTATCCTTGTGCTGTGTTGTCTATTAAGCTTTGCGGCATTGACGCAACGGGTACATGTTGGTGTATTTGGAGGCCTTGCGGCATATAATGGTGACCTTACAGATAAATTATTTCCAAAAAAAGTTTCCAATGGGGCTATCGGTCTTACCGTTAATTATGAAATAGCCGACCAGCTTATGCTCCGGGCCGGATTTACTTACTCAGTTGTTGGAGGTTCAGATCAGTTTAGTGATAAACCGGATGCAAGGCTCCGTAATTTATCATTTGAAACATCTATTAAGGAACTGAGTGTTGTGGGAGAATATTACCTGTTCAATTTATATGAGAAGGCTTATTCACCATATGCTTTTGCCGGTCTTGCCGTATTTCAGTACAATCCTTACGTTTACAACGGTGGCAAGCAAAAAGTATTTTTAAAAACATTAAGTACAGAAGGACAGGGGTTACCTGGCTATCCTGACCGTAAACCTTATAGTTTAACACAACTTGCCATTCCATTTGGCGGAGGAATTAAATTTGCCGTTTCCGAAAATTTTCGGGCAGGATTGGAACTTGGTATTCGAAAATTATTTACTGACTATCTTGATGATGTAAGTAAAAATTATATTGATCCTGCCGATCTGCTGGCAGCGAAAGGCCAGGTAGCCGTTGATTTGTCCTACCGCGGCGATGAAGTAAGCGGCGGCAGCCCGTTATATCCTCCACAAACTGATCAGCGGGGTAATCCTAAAAGTAAGGACATTTATTATTTTGCCGGTATTCATCTTTCTTACAAATTAGGAAATAGTGGTGGTGGAGGTTTAGGTGGCAGACGCAGCGGCAAGACGGGTTGTCCCACCAATGTATACTGATAAGTCATTTCTTCTGAACATTTCCTCACAGGCCTTGTTGTACCTTTGCGAAGTTTATTTTATATTATGGCCTGGAAAAATCAGCAACAATTTATTGAAGCATTAGAAAAAGCCGGAGAGTTAATTCGTATCAAAACCCATGTTGATCCGAAATTAGAGATGGCAGAAATAACTGACCGGGTAAGCAAATCGGGTAATGGTGGCAAGGCTTTACTGTTTGAAAATACCGGGTATAGTTTCCCGGTGCTGATGAATGCGTATGGCAGTGAAAAAAGAATGTGCATGGCACTTGGTGTTGATCACCTGGATGATGTGGCAAAAGAAATTGAATCGCTGTTCAAATTATTAGCTGCTCCTAAAGAAGGGATATTAGATAAATTAAAACTGCTTCCTAAATTGGGACAGTTTGCCAGTTGGATGCCAAAAGTAAAAAGCGGAAGAGGGGAGTGCCAGGAAGTAGTGATGCAAAATCCTGATATTACAAAATTGCCGGTGATTACCTGCTGGCCAAAAGATGGCGGACCATTTGTTACACTGCCTGTTATTCATACCAAAGATCCAACTACCAATTCCCGCAATGTAGGTATGTACCGGATGCAGATTTTTGGGCCAACGCTTACCGGCATGCACTGGCATAAGCATAAGGTGTCTGCTAAGCATTTTGCTGAATATAAAAAACTGAATAAGATAATGCCGGTGGCAGTAGCATTGGGTGGTGATCCTGTGTATGCTTATTCCGCCACAGCCCCTTTGCCGGAGAATGTAGATGAATATATGCTGGCAGGATTTTTACGAAAGAAAAAAGTTGAACTGGTAAAATGTATTTCACAACCTGATGTAGAAGTACCTGCTGATGCCGATTTTATTATTGAAGGATACGTAGATCCCAATGATGAATTAATCTGGGAAGGGCCGTTTGGGGACCACACCGGGTATTATTCATTACCAGACTGGTACCCCCGTTTTCATATCACCGCCATTACTCACAAAAAAAATCCGGTGTATCCGGCTACTATTGTAGGCATACCACCACAGGAAGATGCCTGGCTTGGTAAAGCAACGGAAAGAATATTTCTGGCTCCTATTAAAATGACAATGGTGCCTGAAATAATGGATATGGACATGCCCATTGAAGGAGTATTTCACAATCTCGTTATTACAAAAATTAAGAAGGATTATGCGGGGCAAGGACAAAAAGTAATGAACGCCATGTGGGGTGCCGGACAAATGATGTTTAATAA
>JANPMI010000214.1:0-3434 GCA_031422725.1 Chitinophagaceae bacterium
AGGTGTGTTGAATGCTATGCCCGACCTCAGCGACCTGAATGAAGGCGACCTGAAATATAATGTTGACTTTAAAAATGTGTATGCTACTGTATTGAACAAATGGCTGAAAGCTGATGATAAATCAATACTTACGAAACAATATGAGTATTTGAATTTTATTTAATACCAATTAGACATTAATACAAGACTGTCATCCTGAGCTTGTCGAAGGATGATTCAAAAGGCTTCGATAAACTCAGCCTGACATTTTCTTTCAGATACATTTTTAATGTCTAATTGCTATAAGATATATGCGATTCGTATCCGGAAACTAAAATGCCTCCGTTAACGGAGGCATTTATTATTTTATATATTTCCTTTATGCGTTCTTTTTATTTTTGGTAGCAATACGGTACAAAACATATCCCATCAACGCAAAGAAGGCAACTCCAAGCCATTTATATCCCTCAGCTCCCAATGAGTTTGTTATGCCATGTTCTGCATTAACCTTTCCTACCTGGGAACTTACACTGGGTATGGATGAAAGAATGGCTACCAGCACTCCTGCCAATGCACCACCCGCTACCAATCCTGTTGCAAAGAGATTGCCTTTACCTAAATCTTCCTCCTCGGGAGCTATCACAATATTTTTCCTTTTCTGTCTCCATTCCACCACCCCTCTTATTGCACCACCAAGGAAGATGGGAAGTGTGGTTGATAATGGCAGGTAAATACCGATGGCAAAACTCAATGCTTTTATGCCGCAAAGTTCCATCACTACTGCAATAAATACTCCAACCAATACAAACTGCCAGTCAAGATTAAATGAAAGGATACCTTTTATTAATGTAGCCATCAACGTTCCCTGTGGTGCAGGATAAGTATCGGTACCAATAGCATGTTCAATACCCTGTGCTGCCATGGCAGCCGTTGGTGTGTCAAGAATTTTTATGGTTGCACCGATAGCTAATGATGAAACAATTGCTCCGACAAACAAAGCAATTTGCTGATACTTTGGAGTAGCGCCAACGAGATAACCGGTTTTTAAATCCTGTGAAGTGGCACCGGCATTGGCAGCAGCAATACAAATCATTCCACCAACTACAAGAGCCATTGGTTCATAAAAATACCCCGTCCATTTAACGGCGATGAAAATCAAACAAGTTCCCATCAGGGTGGCAATCGTCATGCCGCTGATAGGATTATTGGATGAACCGATGATACCCACTATTCTTGATGAAACAGTAACAAAGAATGCCCCGAAGATGATAACTAATAATCCTAATAACAATTTGCTCCCGATATTACTTCCGGGAATAAGTGTATTGGGCATTAAAGCAATCACTGCTAATAAAACAAGACTGCCAATACCCACCACTTTCATAGAAAGATCTCTTTCTGTTCTTGGCACATTTGCTTCAGCAGCAACGCCGCCCTTTTTCAATGAGCCGATACTTCCTTTAAAAGAAGAAATGATAGTGGGTATTGTTTTTATTAATGTTATAAAACCACCGGCTGCAACAGCACCGGCGCCTATCTGTCGGATGTATGCCCGGTATATAGCAGACGACCAGTCATCAAATCCTTGTGTAGCGGGGTTCCATCCACCGGGACCGCCAGCAGTATTTATATCTTTTAAATAACCCAGTTTGGCTAATTGTGCAGCAATAACGCCGCCATTGTCATTTAATAAACTTGCCAATAGTGGTGTAAAAACAAACCAGCTTAATACACCACCGGCAACCAAAACACCGGCAATCTTTGGCCCGATGATATAGCCCACACCCATATATTCAGGTGTAATCTCACCACTTACCCTTGCTGATGGGAAAATTTTATTGGTTTGAGCCGTAAAGAAAGCTGGTGCTTCTGCCACGACATGAAATATTTTTTGCAGCGTTGCATAAGCAAAAGCAAACCCTAAACCCATGAATGCTGTTTTAGCAAAATCACCGCCCTTCTCTCCGGCTTTTAAAACAGAGGCACAGGCAGTGCCTTCAGGATAAGGGAGAGTACCATGTTCTTTTACAATCAATGAACGGCGCAGCGGAATCATCATCAGCGTACCAAGGATACCGCCGAAGATGGCCAATATTAATATGGTGAAGTAATTAAAGAAATTAGCACTGCCGGGCTCACTTAAAAACAAAAATCCAGGCAGGGTGAAGACAACACCCGCAGCAATACTTTCTCCGGCAGAACCAGTAGTTTGAATAATATTATTCTCCAGAATTGTTGTTTTCAGAAATCTTCTGCCCAGCGTAATGGCCAGCACGGCAATTGGAATAGATGCAGAAACAGTAAGTCCGGCTTTTAAGGCAAGGTAAACGGTGGAGGCACCGAAAATAATTCCAAATGCAGCACCGGTAAGAACAGACTTAACAGTGAACTCAGCCATTCTTGTTTCCGGAGATACAAAAGGCTTAAACTTGGTTTGCTCTGACATAGCAAGTTGGTTTTGTTACAGGGAAGATAAGGAAGAAATCGGAAGTCTGAAGTCGGATGTCAGAGGTCAGAAAGAATATTTTATTTCAACAACTCTTTCTGACTTCCTGCTTCAGACCCCGTACCTCATCCTCAATTGACTCCTTTTTCCTTCATCACTTTATTCAACCAACGAAGCAGAATAAACAAGAAGACAGCTGCTGCGCCTAACAAAATAAAATTCAGCCAGAAATAGCTGGCTTTATTCTCATATTCATCCCACTTGCTGGCGAGAATGCCACTTAGTTTATTACCAATAGAAGTGGACAGGAACCAGCCGCCCATCATTAATGATGTGATACGAACCGGACTTAACTTAGATACCAATGATAATCCCATCGGGCTTAAAAATAATTCACCAATAGTAATTACTCCGTAACTGCCAATCAGCCACCACACACTTACTTTTTCTGTCCCATTGTTACCTGCTTTTACCGCAGCCACCATTACCAACACTGATAATGCTGATATTAATAAACCAAAAGCAATTTTTGTGGGAGTAGAAGGCTCTTTTCCTTTTCCCCGCAACCAGGTGAAGAAAGCCACGATTAATGGGGTTAATACAATTACCCAAAAAGGATTGATGGATTGACTGAGACTCGGCAACCATGCTTTCACCACTTCTCCTTCTTTCGGTAACTTTTCAGGAGGAACATTTTTAAAATAAGAAGGATAACCCAGTTCTTTTACTTCTTTACCATCTGCTTTAATTTTACGGAACTGGTTGTCAAGTTTAGTAACACTGTCAAGTTTATATGTTGTATTAACGGGTTTATCTGTTTGTTTGAAAGTGCCAAGAACACCACCCATTGCTCCGCTTACTTCCCTGTCGGTATAGCGGCTGGCCCATGTATTTAATGCAGAACCATTTTGTTTGAAGATGGCCCAGAATAATATTACTACTGCAAAAATTGAAAGCATAGCTCCCATTGCGGGTCGTTCATCTTTACTGCTTCGTATTAACAGGACAG
>JANPMI010000215.1:0-6604 GCA_031422725.1 Chitinophagaceae bacterium
TAATCAATGTTAAAATTTCTTCATCCGTTAATTTATCTGTATTGGCTGATGACAACCCAAAGGCAACCGGGTTTTCAACTTTCTCATTAAACGAGATGAGATAATGGCTGATTCCATCTATCATTAATTCTCTTGTAAACGGTAATTCGGCATCCCCTATCAGGTATTCATCAAGTCGTTCTCCCGGACGGCCTTCAATCTTCTCCCATTTCCCTCCATTATTGTCGGTCCACACCCTTAAAATATCGCTGATTTGTGCTGCTTTCATTTTCATGGAAAGCACTTTGCCTTCCACTGTGTCCATGTTAAATAAGGCGGCCAGAACTAACCTCACCGCATCATCTACGGTAAAGAAAAATCTCCGCATCTCAGGACCTGTTGTTCCGATAACACCGCCTTCCTTAATCATTTTTTTCCATATAGTCAGCACTGATCCTGTTGACCATGCCACGTTACCATAACGGACACAGGTAAACCGGGTTTTTCCTTTTCTGTTCATTGAACAAAAAACCCTTTCCATTAGTGCTTTAGAAAGACCATATGTATTGCGAACCGGAGGTGAGGCCTTATCAGTTGAAACTCCAATAACAATATCTACATTTTTATCTATAGCAACTCTGGCTATATTTTGAGATCCCAACACATTCACATCCACACATTCCATGGGTTGTTTTTCAGCCAGGTCAACGAACTTTGTAGCAGCTGCGTGAATAATAATATCAGGACGGGTTTCATTAACTACATCCCTGACAGCCTCAATATTTGTTATATCCAATGGCAACACTTCACAATCCGTAAATTTTTGAGCCATGAAATTCTGTTTATTATTTCTTCCGGTTAATATAACCCTGTAATCATTTTTCAGGGCCAGGCCCAGTCTTCGTCCCAAAAAACCAGTACCCCCTGTAATCAGAATCGTCTTCATTTATACATATATTTAAAAATTACAAAAAAATGTTTCCAATATTTAATAGTAAAAATAGCTGATATATTACTTATTGCAGTTTTGGTCCAATAACGAAAAGCCTCTACAGACAGGCCTCTTATTGCTGCAGCGCCGCAAAGATATAATAGATTACCTGTCAAAAAATTCCTTTTATACGAAGCGGTTTCTCCTTTAAATAAATTTTCGTTTGAACTTTTTTGAATAATATATTCCACCCTGTTTTTTATTTTTTCCATATCCTGCGTCAATACTGTTCTCCCCGGATGATTCAGTACCCCACAGTTAATTTTAGGTATAAAGCCAACTTTCTTTACCTTATACAAAACCCTGAGAACAAAATCATAATCTTCCATCCCAATCAGTACCGGGGTCTCGTCCACCTTCACTTCCCTTGCAATATCACGGTTTATAAAAACACCTATATTGGAAATATAATTTCCATTGGCCAGTTCTTTAAGAGGGTTTTTCTTTTCTACAAGGCTGTCTTTCCTGATGATTTTGCCCTGCTCATTAAATTCTTCATATCCACCATGAAAAAATTTTATAGTATTATCCTTCAGGTAAAAATTATAGGCGTCATTAAGACAATCCGGATACAAAACATCATCTGAATCCAATAAGGTTACAAATTCTCCATTGGCTTCCTCAAATCCCTTGTTCCTGGATCTTGCCCTTTCATAGTTCTTATCCTGTACAAAAAGCCTGATGCTGCTGTTTTTCAAATAGGGCTGTAATATTTCGACGGTATTATCAGTAGACTTATTGTCTATTATAATTATTTCGAAATCCCGGAAAGTTTGATTTAAAACACTATCAATTGTCTTGCTGATTAAACCCGCCCTGTTATAGGTTGGAATTATTACTGAAAAAAAAGGACTTCTCATATTTTGTTTATATTTTCCTTATGCCATGCTTTACGATAAAAATCATCGCATTGGGCTTGTGTTTTCTGCACAGCAAAATTTTCTGCTATTAGCCTGGCTCTTTCACCCATTTCCTGCCACTTACTTTTTACATCAAGCATTTTTAACATCGCAGAAGAAAGTTCCTTTTGATTTTTCTCCCTCACCAAAAATCCGTTTACCCCATCTTCCACTATATCCGGTGCCACCCCCACTTTAGTGCTGATAATGGGTTTGCCCAAAGCAAAAGCTTCTATGAAAACCATTCCAAATGATTCAGCTAATGCAGTGTGAACAAAAACGTCAAAGCTGTTCATTACAGCCGCAATGTCATTCCTTTTTCCCGTAAAAATTATCTTCGCTTTCAATTGGTAAGATTCAACGAGATTTTGCAATTTTTCTTTTTCCCCGCCTTCGCCCACAATTAAAAGAACAATATCATTTCTTTGTTTGGCAACCTCAGCAAATGTATTTATCAGATTTTCAAAATCCTTTACCCAAAATAGCCGGCCCACCGCACCAAAAATTATTTTGTCTTCGATATTCAGTTCTTTTTTTATATCGTTCCCCATTTTTGCTGCATTCCTCAGGGAGGATAAATCAAAGCCATGTGGAATCACTTCGATCTTCCGGGCCGGAACTTTCTGACACCGGATAAGAATATTCTTCATGTCGTTGGAGGGAGCAATGGTGTACTTCGATAATAACCGGCCGCATAATCCATCAATGTACGTCAACAGTTTACGGTTATAAAGCGGAACTTCATGTGAATGATGCCCCGTAAAAATAGTAACAGGCACCCGGGCCAGCCGGGCCGCACTTAACCCCAGCAGGCTTGAAGCAAGCAGATGTGTCTGAACAATATCAATTTTTTCACGGCGAAAAAACCTGAAAAGACGCCAGATGGTAGAAAGTATCTGCCATTTGGAAGAATAGTTAACTGAAAACGACCTCACCCCTAACTCAGCCATCTGCTCCTGTAATTTCCCTTCCGGCTGCAGCGTTATTACAATATATTCAAAAACTGACCTGTCAGAATATTTGATGGAGTTATAAAGTAAAATATTAAAGGTGGATCCATCAACAAGGTGACAGAGCTTTATCCGTTTCATACTAATGGGTAAATCTTTTCATCCCTGCCCGGTATCCTGCCAGAAAATTAGAACTGGTAAATACACCGAAAATATAATCATGATTTTTGTTGGGGAAAAAATACTCTGACATACGGGCAAGCAAGATTATAGATTTTCTTCCAACTGCTGATACTAAAAAAGATTTAATGATTTTTTTTGTGGTGCTTTTTTTTATTGAATCCAGGCTTGTCTTTAAAACGGAAAATTTTTCCATCTCCGAAATTTCAGGATTTTTGATAAATGCTTCCGCAGTGGCAAGGCCATATTTATATTGCTGCTGTCCCAGCCAGCCTAGTTCCAGGTGATGGTTGTGAATAGCTGCGATATGTTTAGCATGATAAATGGGAATTCCCTGCTGGTGAAACCGGGAAATTATTTCATGTTCTTCAGCAGCGGGGATACTCAGGTCATCTTTGTAAAAATTGCTTCTATCATTCAATTTTGATTTATCCACTGAAAGTAATCCGCTGGTAATAGCATCCACTTTTTCAAACTGCTCTGCTGTCGTTATTTCATCATATCCAAAAAGCTGCCGGGCAAATTGCTGTAAAGATGCAGAGGAATGGGAGATAAAGGGATAGCTGCCAAATATAACCGGCCCCGGCCCTTCCAGCTGTGCTTTGTAAATTTTTTTAATTGTATCCGTATGCAAAAGAATATCGTCATCAAGGAAAATGACAATGTCTGCTTTTGCTTCTCTAAAACCCCGGTTCCTTGTGGCCCCTATACCTGCATTTTCCTGTGTAATCAGCCGCAAATCAATTTTAGCGGGAATATTTTTTAATTGCGACAACAGCTTATTCACAGGACTGGGCGATCCATCATCAATAACAATCAGTTCAATTTTAGTAAAGTCATTCAAATCACTTTCAAAAAGCCGTTCAATGGTTTGTAAAATTTTATTCTCACGGTTGTAAGAGGAAATGACGATACTTATGTCAAAAACCGGATCCATCAATTCATATCTTCTTTAAGAACTTTTAGCAGTTCGCCGAAAGATGTTTCCTGGTTATAGTTTTTTTCAATATGTTTTTGCGCCTTCAATCCCAATTCCGGCCATTTCGTTCGTTGCTGCCAGGCCTCTTCTAGTTTTTCCGCAACGGTTGCACAGTCTGTGCTGCTGCATAACCAACCTGTTTCATTGTCCGTTATCAGTTCAGGAATACCTCCCACTGCTGTACCCAATGCAGGACGACCACAGGCCATAGACTCTATCATGGCAAAAGGAGTGCCTTCTGCCAGCGAAGGCATCAGTAATACGTCATGCTTCACAATTTCTCCCAATACATTTTCCGTATGTGGTATTATTTTGATCCGCTCCGGGTTCAGTCCATAAAAAAGAATCAACTTTTCAAGATAAATTTGTCCAAAACCGGCAACACCGATAAAGCTAAGTTGCCAGTCTCTTTCTTTCCATTTATCATCCGAAAAAACTTCCAGCAAAAGATGCTGGGCCTTATCTTTTGGAGAAAACCGGCCCAGGTTATAAAACTTTGCTATGCCGTTGCTACTGACATTATTTTTTTTACTTAGTTCCGCCGCCTTAAATATGGTTGAAGGTGAAATTGCATTCACTGAATGAAAAGCATTCGTCAATTTCTTTCCGATGGCCCTTTCTAAGGACCAGCGGTTTCTTTTGGAAATAAATACAAATCGTTTGGCTGAGGAAGCCACTTTCGTAACGGTTGCAATTTCTTTTTCACTATTCAGGAAAAAATCTTCGTATCCGTGTTGGAGCAGCAGCCAGTAAGGGATTTTCATTTTTTGGCAAAGCTCCACCGCATAAGAAAGATCTGCGAGGTCAGCCAGTGCTGCTACATTAAACCAAACCAGGTTATAAGAACCTTTTTTTATTTCATCATACCAGGGCAATGTGCGGTGAGGAAGCTTAGAAAATTTATCCCGTACCCGGTACAGGTTCCGCCTGGCAAAGCTTATATTAAAATGATGATAGAAATTCGTAGCAGCTCCTGCTGCAGTTAATACCATACCTTTTTTTCTTGTTACCGGGCTATCCGCTAATGCCACCTGGAAATTTACCTGCTTATCCACTCTTTCATCCTGAACAAAATCAAACCACAGGTTCTCTGAACCTGCCCAGAAGGGGTATGGATTCAGGGTGCTGAACAATAATACTTTTTTTGATGCTGGGTTTTGCAAAATTTTCAAGAGTTATTAAATCGCATCATTATTAATCAAGACCCAGCAAATTCTTAAGCCATACTAACATTTTAGGGGGCTCTTTATCATTGATCTGGTAAATGCTGATAAGAATACCGAGTTGACTGGCTATACTAATTATTATAAACCGGGGTTTGTAAAAATTGTAGATAACAACTTTTCCGATCCGCAAAATTGATTTGCGAATCTCCAGTCCGGTATTTTTCACTGTCTTTCTTTCCTCCGGGAAAATTTCAAACCTTGCCGGTAAAAAAGAAAAGCCTCCCCCGAAGGTCAATTTTTTCCAGTACTCGAAATTTGCCTTCTTTCCATTAATAAGGTGATTTAGTTTCAATAAAGGAGTTCTCCCGGCTGCAAAACCTTTTTTTAAGGATAACCACACTAATTGTGAATCTTCACAACTCGTCAGGATATTTCCAATTCTGCCCACCGCTGATATTTCACCATTCCTAACTGCTTCACAATAATTTTCCACTACTTTTCTCCGGGCCACCATTCCTGTGCCAGCTGGATAATATTCATGGTAAACACCTGTGGTAGTGCCGCTTTTTTCCTCTGTTAAATGAAGTTCCTGGAAAACATATTTGTATTTGTCAAAGTATTTTTTAGCCCCATCTACATATTCTACTTTTACAATTCCCGGTCCAAACACTCCTGTTGCCGGATTTCTCTTCGCAAAATCCATAACCCCCAATAAATAGTTTTCGTCAGGTTCATTATCGTCATCAAAAGTGACGATCAACGGGGCCTGGCTATTTTCAAAACCGCAAATCCGTGCATAGCCTGAACCCTGTCTTTTTTCTATAATTATTCTTGCTCCCGGGCATTTTTCCAAAAAGCGGCGGACCATTTTATTTTCGCTTAAGGGTGGATTACTATTATTGTCTATCAACAGACATTCCACCTCCAGTGTATTTTTCTTAAGACGTGAAATGGCTTCAAGACATCGCTCAAATACCCGGAAGTCAGGATTGTAGGCAACTATAATGATGGAAATATCAGGCATAACTTGTTATACTCTTTAGCACTGTAAGATTCACTCCAAAGAAGATTGAGGGAGAAAATGTCAGATAATTTATTTCTTCTCCACCAGTAAAACATTAGAAAGATATAAGTCAAATCGTTCAGGCAATATCTTGCTTTTAATTTTCCCCCAACCGTTCATCCAAAAAACAGACATCTTGAGTAACATATATCCAAGACGGGATAAACGGGATAAAAAAGGTTCTGCATTTTGTATGAAAAACAATACCCTCATTTGTGTAATTGTCTCAATGAAATTTCCTTTCTTTTCTAAGTAGAATAATTAATTTGGCAAAAATTCTACAGGAAGTATTCTGATACCTTCTGACCTCGGATTCGGTAATAATGCCCCGTTTGGGGTAAGGAGAAATGCAATATTGATTTATGATGTTCAGGTATCTGACTTTAACTAGTGTAAA
>JANPMI010000216.1:0-9099 GCA_031422725.1 Chitinophagaceae bacterium
TGCTCCAGTAATCTTTCACTGCATCTATACATTTATAAAAAACTTCCGTGGTATTAGTGGCAACAGTTGGAAGGCAAAATGCAGCTCCCCCTTTTTCGCAATACTCTTTTAGTTTGTGTAATGAACCTGCTTCCGGGAAAACAGCTAACAGCTTTCCATAAGCACCGTATATCTGCAGATCAATAAAGGCAGGGGCGATAATGCAGCTATCAAATTGTTTTGTTTGTTGTGAAGAGGATAAAGAAGAAACAGGAATGATCTCTTTTATTATTTTATCATCCACTATAACGGCATGATTGGTAAGCCAGCTTTCACCGGTGAAGATGCGGTCGGCTATATAGATTTTTGTCTCCGGCATTTTTAATTGCCGGTAAAAATACAATCAGAAACGGATGATAAAATTATTTTATCGGCCACCATGTTCGCCGGTACCTTAAAAGGAATAATTACCAGTACCGCTTAATAACTTTGGCAGTTATTGATGATTTTAATCGCTTATAACCTCCCCTTTCTCAAATATGGCAAGCCCGTTGAATAGTATGCAAAAACAGAATATCTTTAATCAGTAAACCTTTTTCCCCACCAAAAAACTATTGTTATGAACGTCCTTTTAAATTTAATGGGTATTTTCCACCGGTTGTTCCGGGTTATTTGTTTAACCATGGTATTGCTGTTAACCTTGTCAGTCAATCTGAACAGCCAGGTTTTTTCCTGGGCAAAACAATACAATTATAACAACGGCCCCTTTGTTGGTAAATACGGAGGGATAGATGCTGCGGGAAATTATTATGCTGCCGGGAAAGACTTTATTATAAAACATTCGCCGGCAGGAACAGTTATCTGGGTAAAGCAGTTTCTTAATTTCACTTCGGTTAATAGTTCTAACCAGATATATGCGATTGCGGTGGATGCTGCAGGAAATGTTTTTATAGCAGGGGGGTTCGTTGGGACATATGATTTTGACTTGGGGCCAGGAGTAAATAATCTGGCTTCCTCAGGATATACTGATGGATTTGTTGAAAGGCTTGATGCCAATGGCAATTTTGTTTGGGCTGGCCCTATGGGCGGACCCGGGGTGGATAATTTCAGTACCCTTTGTTTGGATGGTGCTGGTAATGTATGCCTGACGGGAAGGTATGGTTATATGGGACCCAATACTTCTTATGCAGATTTCGATCCTGGTGTAGGGCAGTACATAATAAACTCGGTGGGTAATTATGATAAGTTCGTTGAAAAATTAGATGGTGCCGGTAATTTTATTTGGGCTAATTCTTATGGGGGCCCACAGGTGGATGCAGGAGGCCAGATTGTTGCAGATGCCAATAATAATATCTTTTTAATTGGTAGTCTTAATGGTAATACTGTCCTCGACAAATTTGATCCCAACGGGAATACCATTTGGACAAAACAATTGCTTGCCAGTGGATCTTGCTGTTTGGATATTGTAGATGTTAGTATTGATGGATCGGGCAATCTTTTAACCACCGGTACTTTCTCAGGAACGGTTGATTTTGACCCCGGTGCAGCCGTTTATAATCTTACAGGCCCGGATGCACAGGATTTATTTATCTGGAAATTAGATAACTCCGGAAACTTTGTCTGGGCAAAGAGAGTAATTGGCGGATATAGTAATGCCGGGAGCAGTATTACAACAGATGGGACTGGCAATGTTTATACTACAGGTTTCTATTCCGGAACGGGCAACCATGATTTTGATCCCGGACCCGGCACTTTCAATTTTAGCGGGTCTGGTATGTTCATTCAAAAATTAAACTCTTCTGGAATTTTTGTTTGGGCAGCTTCAATAGCCGGAACAGGAAGTGCAATGCCAACTGGCCATAGCATTCAACTAAGTACCTCCGGCGACATTTACACTTCTATCAATTTTAGTGGCTCAGTTGATTTTAACCCCGGCAAAGCAAAGTACACATTGAATGCAGCAAATGGCCGGTTTGTAGTTCATAAAATGACACAGGGGGGTGGCGGCAATAAGGCACAACAGGAAGAACCCACTACTGAAATTTTCCTTCCCGAAAATGTATCCGTTTATCCGAATCCAAACAATGGAAAATTTACTATTCAATTACCCTTGCTTACTGATGATGCAAGCTTAGTCGTTACTGACTTGTCGGGTAAAGTTGTTTTAAAGCAAACAATTAAAGGAGGCCCAAATAATATCTCAATAGATTTGGGAACAAAAACTCCGGGAATGTACCTGATAGAAATAAAAGACGGTGACAAGAGATATATTTCAAAACTAATTGTACAGTAATTCTTTCCGTGGAGCAAGTATAAAAAAATCCGGCAATGCCGGATTTTTTTATACTACATACCTGCTGATTGCCTGCAGAAAATCTTTTCGTTTACGTTGTGAAATTTCGAGATTCTTCCCGTTTTCCATCACCACATAACCTCCATCATAACGCTGAAATTCTTTTATACGGTTCATATTGATCAGCGAGGAATGATGGATGCGGAAAAAATGTTGAGGGCCTAACTGGTTTTCAAAATCACCCAGGGATTTTGAAGAGAGGATTTTATTGCCATCTTGCAGGTAAATGTTGGTATATCCTCCCTGCGCTTCGCAGTACAATATTTCCCCAACAGGAAGGAAAATAATCTTATCTGCCATAGCGATACCGATCCTTGAAATATTATCCGAGGAATGCTGGTTTAATATTTTTTCCAGTTGCTGTAATGGAGCTGCAATATTGTTTTCATTCTTTGCCATATCCGTCTTAATCTTTTCAATAGTGCTGATCACATTCTCCGGGCCAACCGGTTTAAGCAAATAGTTCACCGCACTCAACCTGAAAGCTTCTACCGCATAATCATCATACGCCGTAACAAATACCACCCGGAAACCAGGATTATTAAAACTACGTACCAGATCAACACCAGTCATGCCCGGCATTTCAATATCAAGAAAAACAAGATCGGGGTTATATTGTTCTATCAGCATTTTACCTTCAAAAGGAGAATTGGAGGTGGCTACGACTTCCACATCATCCCGGCATTTTTTCTTTAATAATAATCCAAGGACATTAACAGCCGAAGGTTCGTCATCTATGATTATCGTTCTTATCATAACGAGTATTTCTTATGTTGTTCCTGTAAAACCTCTGGCACAGATATAGTAAAAAGAGTACCTGACGCTTCTCCATTCTCAGTAAGATCGGTTATCCTTACCTCAATATCCTCCCCATACTCCTTAGATAATAAGCTAAATCGTTTGGATAAAAGCTCCATGCCTTTCGATTTATGTTCTTTACGGTATAGCGTTTTAAGTTCGGTGGCCTTTTTTCTCCCTACACCATTGTCTTTTATTGCATATTGTAAAAAACCGTTTTGACGGGAAACATGCAACTCCAGTTTCTTTTCACCTTGTTTATGTGAAAGCCCATGCCATAGTGAATTTTCAATATAGGGTTGCAGCATCATATTAGGGGTCATTACCTTTTCTGCATCAATGGAGGGATCTATCCTGATCAGGTATTGCATATCAGGAATACGGAGTTTTTCTAATGAAAGATATAATTCGAGAAAATTGATTTCTTTTCTCAATGAAACAAAAGGTTGATCGGCATTCTCCAAAAGAATGCGAAGCAGTTGTGCAAAGCGTTCCAGGTAGGATTGTGATTTTTCATTTTCTTCCAACAATATCAGCTCCTGGATGGCATTTAGTGAATTGAACATAAAATGTGGATTGAGTTGTGCCCGCAGGCTTTGTAATTGTAATTCCGCATTTTGTTTCTCGGCAGAAACCTGTATTAGTTTATTTGCTTTTCGCTGGTTTTGAAAGTTCCGGTAAATAAAAAAAGAAAGAAGGAGCAATCCAACGGTTCCGGCAATGAAAATATTGCGTTGTGTTCTTTTTTCCTGAAGGTCCTTATCCTGTAACTTTAGTTGTGACGCCTGAAGATCCAGCCTGGTCTGCTGAAGGCTTTTCTCCTGCGAATTGATTAAGAGCTGCTTTTCATTCTCCGTTCTTTTTCCCTGTTCTATTTCAAGTTCCGATTGTGTTTGCAGATGCGCCAATCGCTGAATCTCATTTTCCTTGTTTGCAATTGTAAGCTCTTTTGCCCTTAACAATAATGATTGAAGTTGTTGTTGACTCAGCAAGGTTTGCTGTTTAAGTTGTTCATCGGTCACGGCCTGCAGGTATTTCAGTGAATCTTCTTTCTTATCGAAATCATAATGCATCTGGGCTTGCAATATTTTTTTTGTGTTTTCTTCATTTACAAGGCTGTCTCTCTTAAGGGTGTATAATTTGTGATTTTCGTAAGCTCCTTTATAGTTACCCGTAGCACTATCCAGTTTTGCTTTCGCTTTATAATTGTTGTTAACGACTGTTACTTCTCCGATTTCTTTGGCGAGAGTCATGCTTTTTATTAAATATTCATCCGCTTCTGTATATTTTTTAAAAATCATATAAACTTCTGCAACATTTGCGTACTCACCTGCCAATCCGACCTTATCATCGATTTCTGTACTTAATTTTATAGCAAGCAAACTACTTTTCAAACTTTCAGCATAATTGCCCTGTTTATAGTAAATATCAGCAAAGTTTGCATGTACACGGGCAATTCCTACTTTGTCGCCGACCTCTTGATATAATTTTAAACTAAACTGGAAATTTTCCAACCCTTTACTATAATCTCCCTGTCTAACATAAATTCTTCCTATATTTCCGTAACTGTCAGCAAAGCGTTTTTTATTCCCCATCTCCTCCCACAATTTGTTTGAGGCTTGATAATTCTTTAAAGCTTCCGGATAATTGTTCTGACCGAAATAAAGTGCGGCTATATTAGCATAAGCGATGGCTATTCTGGGTTTTTCTCCTATTTTCTCGTAAATTTTCAGGGCTAAAAAATAATTTTTAATCGCTTCAGAAGTATTTCCCTGGTTGAAATAAATAAATCCAGTATTATTATAAAAATCAGCAATTCCATATTTATTTCCAACCTCTTCATGTATTTTCAAGGCTGCCTGGAAGTGCTTAAGTGCTTCTTTATAAATTCTTTGTTCACCATAAAGCTTTCCAATGTTGTTATAACTGCCAGCCATCCCCGCCTTGTCTCCTGTTTCTTCGCTTAGTTTCAAAGAAGCAAAGTGGATTTTTAGTGCTTCCGGATAATTTCTTTGGTTATTATAAACAAGCCCAATATTATTATAGCAACTAAGCATCCCATTCTTATCTTTTATTTCTTCCATTATTTTAAGAGATGTCTCGTAATTTTTCAATGCCTCCGTTTGATTATCTTGAGCCAAATAAACACTCCCCCTGTACAAATAAATCAATGCAACCCCTCTTTTATTTCCGATGTCCTGATATATGTTTTGTGAAGTTTGATAATGTTTTAAAGCTTGCTGGTAGTTTCCGGTCCGGTAATAAAATTTCCCTATATACATATACGCATTTGCTTTTCCCTTTAGTATTGTGTTAGATATCGCTCCTTTGGATTCATTTTCTGTAACAATTGAAAGTGCCTCTTCCGCATATTTTTTTATTTCCGAATGTTTGTTTATTATTTCAAACTGCCAGCTTAAATTAATTAAAGTGTTGATCCTCGTAGTATCTTCTTTGGCTGTTTGAAGAACAGAAAGCAGGGAATCAATTTTTTTGTTTTGTGCCTGCGATAAAATAGGATGATTAAACAGCATGATAAGCAATAGAAGCCTGAATATACTTCTTAGCATGGTGGCGGGTTTATGGTGTAGAATTACGGGTGAAGACTCCTCATGGCGGCGGTTCTTACAGGTAAGTTAGTAAATAAACCTGACAGCCTATAGCTACCCCACAACTGAGCTAAAATAAATATAAGTGACGGAAGATGAGGGACAACTGTTGCTACCCGGTTATAAAGCGATAACCCACTCCTTTAATAGTTAGGATTTCAATGGAAGGATCTTCCTTTAAATAACTGCGAAGTTTGGTGATATACACATCGAGATTACGGCTGTTGAAAAATGAATCATTCCCCCAGAGCAGGTTAAGAATATCTTTACGGTCAATAATTTTCTCCCGGTTTTCATATAACAACTTAAGCAATTCGCTTTCCCGGAAAGATAATTTACGTTCTTCTTTACCATTACTGAGCAGTTGGCGGTTGAGTTGAAAATTATATTTGCCAATAATGGCTGTACCACCTATTATTTTTTGTGTGTCTCCTGTTTTATTCTTCAGAAGGTTTTGTATCCGCACAATCAGCTCTTCCATACTAAAGGGTTTGCGGATATAATCATTGCCTCCCAATGAAAAACCTTTTACCACATCTTCTGTTTGTGTTTTAGCTGTTAAAAAAATGATCGGAATTTCTTCATCCAGCTCTCTTATTTCATCAGCAATAGTAAAACCATCTTTATTGGGCAGCATAATATCCAGCACACAGATGTCGGGTTTTGATTTTTTAAAAAGTTCGGTTGCTTTGGCACCATCACTCTCCATCGTTACTGCAAAGCCCCGGCTTTCTAAACTTTCCTTTACTATTTTACCGAGGAATAATTCATCTTCCACATATAAAACTTTTGCCTGGCTCATGTTATTTTTTTAAGCTTCTTTAGGAGTTGGTGTCTTCGGTAGTGTAATAGTAAATATTGTTCCGCTGCTTTGCCGGCTTTCTGCACTTATTGTTCCACCATGCTTTGCCACCACCTGCGCCACATAACTCAACCCCAGGCCGTAACCTTTGGCATTATGTGTATCTCCCTGCGGGATGCGGAAAAACTTATCAAATACTTTGTCTTTATACTCCGGCGGAATGCCGATACCATTATCAGTTACCGCTAAAACAACGGTGTTTCCTTTTTCCTGCAAATCAATTTTTATAACCGGTTGTTCTTTGCTGTACTTAAGTGCATTATCCAGCAGGTTAAACACTACACTTACCAGGTGCAGCCTGTCACCCTGCAAGGCAACTTCTCCCTGCTGAGTAATATTCACCCTGGCATTGTATTTTTCTAATTGCAGCTTTAATGAAGCTGTTACCTCCTCCACCACTTCTTTCAGGTTCACCGCTTCATATTTCAGTTCCACTTCTTTCTTTTCAAGCATCGAAAGCTTCAGCACCTTATCCACCAGCAGGCTGAGCCGCTGCAATTCATTTTGTGATATATCAAGATATTCTTTTGTCCGCTTTGGATCGTCTATGGCATTAAAATTCTTTAATGCTTCAATAGCAACTCCCACTGTGGCAATCGGTGTTTTTAATTCATGTGTAATGTTGCTGATAAATTCATTTTTTATAATAGCCAGCCGTTGCTGCTTTACCAGGTTTCTATACAACAAAATAAAAGCAAGGCTGGTGATGCCAAGAAGAAGAATTGAAAACAGAATGGGCAGACTTATTTGCTTCAGGAGATAAGGCAGCGTATTGCCCGGTTGCAGTTTGTAGGTAACAGGATTGGCTAAACCAATAGTCACCTGGTTGGGTTCCGGCCCGTCAGATTCTCCCGTACTGTCAATTTTTATAATGGAAAAGGGGATATTCAGCTTTTCTTCCTGCAGTGCTTTTGCATAGGCAGAATCAATCTCCGTCAGCCGCAGCGAATCCTGCAAAGAATCTACACCATATAATAAACTGAAGATGCGGTCACTTTTTCCGGGCAGGCCTTGTATATGCCTGTCAAACTTTATTGAATCGCCACCCCTGTTTACAGAAGTTTGATTCATGGAAATAGTAACCATTCCGGGTTTTCCACCCGGGTTTGCTTTCAATGAGTCTTTCAGTTTATTCCTGATTACATTAATAGTTGAAATAATTTCTTCTTTTGGTTTGTAACGGACGTTTACTTTTTCTCCATTATAATCATGCGTTACAATTTTAATTTTGCCTTTGCTGCTGTCTTTACCATTCCAGTCCAGTCCGTCTAATTTTAATTTAGCTACCTGTAGCTGCAGTATCGTTTCCCGGAATGTAACGTCTGATTTTATTGCCAATGTTTTTTCCTCCCGGTCATAACTTTGCTTCAGCCAGTAAAGCAGGAAAGCGGTGATACCCAAGATGGAAATCACCATTAAAAGAGGACCTGGTATAATTTTTCTCCGTCGCACTAATAAGCAAATTTAGCAATTCGCTTCCGGCATTTTTAAGGGCTTTAACCTTTATTAACCTTAATGAAAGGTGGCTTAACTTATCTTGCTCTTTTACTTTTATACTTTCGTTCAAAACAGTAAATCATGAAAAAAATATTGATTGCCGGTTGTGCCTTTTTATCAGTAACCCTTGTACAGGCACAGCAAAAAGAAGGAAAAGTGACGTATGAAAGAACATCTCAGATGCAAATACGCATTGCAGATATGCCGCACGGAGGGGAACAGGATATTCCAAGAACAAGAACAGATAAATTTGAACTGATCTTTGGTAATAACCAGTCCTTATGGAAATCTGCCGAGGAAGACAACGACAATGGCACCACTGATGTAAGGGGCGGTGAGGGAGGTGGTATGCAAATCCGCATGATAGTGGCGGGAACCGACGATGTACTGTATAACAATTTTGAAACCCATAAAAGAGTTGAAAAAAGAGAAGTGATGGATAAAACTTTCATCATTGATGACAGCATCCGTTCATTAAAATGGAAAATGACGGGAGAAACAAAAACTATTCTCAATATGCCCTGCATGAAAGCCACTGCTACCAACATCAGCACCCGTACGATGATGAATATGGACAACGGAAAGGTGGAGCGGAAAGAAATACAGGATACAGCCAATATCACGGCATGGTTCACCAGCAGCATTCCTGTATCAGCAGGACCGGCAGAATACCAGGGACAATTGCCCGGATTGATTTTAGAAATGGATGTAAACAATGGACGGCAAACATTCAAAGCTACGGGTATCAGTGAAAAAGCTGACCTTACTGTAATAAAAGAACCCACCGGAAAAAAGCATTATACACCGGAAGAATTCCGAAAGGAAAGGGGAAAGATGATGGAAGAAATGCAAAAGAACAACCAGGGAGGTAACCGGGTGATACGGATGAACTGATTAATAAAGGGTGCCAACTTTTGAAAAGTTGGCACCCTTACATAAAGCCCTTTGCTACGCAGAGGGTTTTTTTATTGGTTATACATGAGGCAATTTTTATCTTTAGC
>JANPMI010000217.1:0-7372 GCA_031422725.1 Chitinophagaceae bacterium
GGAATTAACCGTAACACAATTTTAGTTACAATTCCCAGGGTGCCTTCGCTGCCCACTATTAATTGTGTGAGATTGTAGCCGGTTGCATTCTTCAGTACATTGGCACCTGTCCAGATTATTTCGCCGGTGGGTAAAACAATCTGAAGGTTCAGCACATAATCTTTTACCACACCATATTTTACGGCCTTTGGGCCACCACTGTTTTCGGCAATGTTTCCACCAATGAAACAGGAGCCACGACTGCTGGGGTCGGGTGGATAGAATAATCTCTTTTCTTTTACTGCATTCTGCAATACTTCAGTTATCACTCCCGGTTCTGTTGTCACCTGAAGATTACGTTCATCAATATCAAGAATTGAATTCATTCTTTCTGTTGATAGCAACACTCCCCCAAGATGTGGTAAAGCGCCACCGCTTAATCCCGTGCCTGCTCCACGGGGAGTAACCGGGATTTTTTCTTTGTTGCAGATTATTAATATAGCGCTGATCTCTTCCGCTGTTCTGGGTTTGATGACTACTTCAGGAAGATAATATAGGTTTTCAGTTTCATCATGAGAATAGTGTTGCAACGATTCTTCATCAACGAATACAAATTGTTCACCCGCAATTTTTTTGAAAGATTCTATATGCTTTGCAGAAAGTGTGAAAGGCGCAACAGTATCCATGATTTAGTTTTAGAAAGATGATGCTGTAAAAATCGGAATAATCGGGGAAATGGGGAAAAGGAAAGGGTTATCAACTCAAAAATAAAGACTTGCTAAGACTTCCGGGCAGAAAAAAAGCACCGGTACAACAGTGCTTTTTTTTAAACATGATGCGGGTTGAAAGTTGAAATACCAAATGTCATGACAAGCTTTATCAACTCATTGGGGTAAAATATCAGTGTATATTTTGGTTGTAGAAAAATAAGCTGGTCTTGCATTGTCAATAGTGGCGTCCATTCTTTTTTTCTGTCCATCAGTAAACATATATTGACAGGTTCCCATGGTATAATCCATATAGTTCATCCACATTAAGAGTGGCTTACCATTGCATGTGCTTTTAATTCCGGCTGCGGGACATCCGCTACTGGGACCAAAATGCTTAGGGGTATCCTGAACCTGGTCATCACCACATTGGCTGGTTCCCCAGATATGCAAAAGGTTAAGCCAATGGCCAACTTCATGTGTTCCTAACCTGCCTATATAATTAGGATTATTAATGCCAAAAAATGCATAGTCTATTACGACACCATCAAGAAGCAGGGGACCGCCCGGAGGATTCCCCCAAGAAGAACCATTTGGTGTATTGCATACCCATATATTTAATTTTGTAGCCGGATCAACCGGATCGCTTCCGCCGGTAGCAGAGGATTTCATTTCGTTGGTCAAAGGGAATTCGACCACTGTTGTTTGCACTCTTACAATATTGCTGATGTAGAATTTGATCTGGCAATTGGCAACCTTATTAAAAGCGTAACCCGCCAGGTAAATGGAAGAATTCGCAAGTTCTGTGTTCAATTTATTGAAATCCTTATTCCATACCTGCAGTTGTGACATTATTTGTGAATTAGGAATTAATGTAGTGTCGGTAAGTACAACATGGATCACAACCGGTAAATACAGTACACCTGGGCCCCTTGCATTTCCTCCCGTTCTGCCTTCGTACAGCTTGGTTTTTTCTTCCAGGTCAGCGAGGAATTTTGCTCTTCCCGGATTGGAAGCTATGTCTTGTTTCAGCATTTCATCAGACATACAAATGCTTTGATTAGTTTTAGAGGCTAATGTTTCTTTTTCAAAATTACTTATCTGATTCTCCTGCTTTTGACATGAAAGAATGAAAAGGAGTAAGCTTCCTAAAATTGGGAGAATTTTTTTCATAATTGTAATTTTAAACGTTTAAGAAATCGGTTTTTGATTTCATTGGGGTAAAATATCAGTGTATATTTTGGTTGTTGAAAAATAAGCTGGTCTTGCATTGTCAATGGTAGCATCCATTCTTATTTTCTGGCCATCTGTAAACATATATTCACAGGTTCCCATGGAATAATCCATATAGTTCATCCACATTAAGAGAGGCTTACTATTACATGTGCTTTTAGTTCCGGCGGCGGGACATCCGCTACTGGGACCAAAATGCTTAGGAGTATCTTTTACCTGGTCATCACCACATTGGCTGTTACCCCAGATATGCCAAAGGTTAAGCCAATGGCCAACTTCATGTGTTCCTATCCTGCCTATAAAATTTGGATTATTAGTGCCAAAAAATGCATAGTCTATTATGATACCATCCAGCGCCGGGATCACTCCGGGTCCCTGCCCCCAAGAAGAACCATTCGGTGTATTGCATACCCATATATTTAATTTCGTAGCTGGATCAACAGGATCGCTTCCACCGTTTGAAGCGGATTTCACTGTGTTGTTCAAAGGAAATTCGAGTACAGTTGTTTGCACTCTCACAATATTTGCAACATAGAATTGTATCTGGCAATTGGCAACCTTACTAAAAGAGTAGCCTGCCAGGTACACAGAAGTATTCGCAAGTTCTGTATTCAATTTATTGAAATCCTTATTGAGTACCTGTATCTGCGAAATAATTTGTGAATTAGGAATTAATGTAGTGTCGGTGAGTACAACATGGATCACAACCGGCAAATACAGTACACCTGGTCCCCTTGCATTTCCTCCCGTTCTGCCTTCGTACAGCTTCGTTTTTTCTTCCAGGTCAGCGAGGAATTTTGCTCTTCCGGGATTGGAAGCGATGTCCTGCTTCAGCATTTCATCAGCCATACAAATGCCCGGATTGGCTTTAGCTGTTATTGTTTCTTTTTCTGTATCACTTACCGGATTTTCTTGTTTTTGGCAGGAAAGAATGAAAAGGACCAAGCTTCCTAAAATTAAAAGAATTTTTTTCATAATTGTAATCTTAAAGGTTTAAGAAATCGGTTTTTTGATTTTATTTATTTGACAGCATCAGCTAATAAACATAAAACTATCTTTATTGCTCCCTTCTAACTAAAAGAAATGTACCGTTGACCTATTTACCGGATAATTTGCGGACTTGGTTGTATAATTGATATTTATTCGTTTTCCTTTCTTTTAGATTACCTTATATTGCCAACCGGTCATTCATTCCCTCCAATTATCCCTGCAAATGAGCAAATGGTGCAATTCAGCTATTTTATTATAGCAACCCAGCTTAGTTTCGGCATATGAAAGCTCAACTACGGGAAGGTGATTTGTTGAGATTCTATGCAGCGTTGAATAAATGGAATATTTATGTTTAAAACCGTATCGGCTATATTAATATTTTTCATTTTCGGATTGCGGGCATATACTCAACCCCCCATTCCAAAAGTTGACAGCCTCAGGATTGAAAGCCTTAAAAAGCAATTAGATTTTTTGAAGGATAGTGCAAGAGTTGATTGCCTGAATGACATTAGCAGGGAATATATTATTGTTATAAATAGCCTGAGTTGGGATCATTGGGATAAACGTGATTCTGCTATCTTATATAGCAAAAAAGCAAATGAAGAAGCAACTAAAATCAATTATAAAACCGGCCAGGCATATTCATTGATCGACCTTTCCCGGGTCTTTCTTCTGTTTAAAAAAGATACTATACGTTCGGAAAACTATCTTCAACAGGCATTTTCAATTGCCCAACAACTTCATTCCGATAAGATTGCAGGCTGGGCCTATCTGGCAAAAGCAAAAAAGTCAAATTTACAGACGGACACTACACAAATAACGCCATTAAAAACTGCGCTTTTACTTTTTCAAAAATCAGGTGATAAAGAAGGCGAAGCCGAAGCAGCGAAAATCCTTTGTGATGTGTATTATACTAACTGGAAACTGGAAGAAGCTTTCGAATATGCCGAACTGTCTCTAGCTGCAGCTAAAGTGAAAAGAATCCATAATATCACTTATGGTCAAAACCTGGTGATATCATCATTAGGATATATTGGACTTATATATGAGGAAGTTGGAGATCTGGAATCGGCAATGCAATCTTCTGTCAATGCAAGACAATATGCACAGGAAAACAACAATAAAGATGGGGGAATGGAAATTAAAATTGGAGCATTGTTTATAAAATTAAAAAAATATGATTCAGCGCTTTACTATATTAATCAAAGATTTATACTTCTACCGGGAGATCCATGGAATTATCTTTTCCTGGGTGAAGTTTATTTTGCCACGAAGAATTATAATAAGGCATTAGAATTATTTCTAAAAGCTGAATCAGGGATAAAAAAAATTTATCCGGACGTTGTTTATACAAGACCGATGCTTTTTGTTGGGAAAACATATGAAGCATTAGGAGCGTTTTCCAAGGCTTTACCTTACGCACAAAATTTCATCATACATACCCGCAATTGGCGCCAAATTAATTATACAATTGATGGATATGAATTAATGACAAAAGTCCTTCATGGATTGCATCAGGATGATAGCGCCTTTTTTTACCTGCAGGCACATGCCAGATTAAAAGACTCTCTGGCTAATAAATATTTTCTGTGGCGATTAAACTATAAGTTAGCCAGTTACAAAAAGGCAGCAGAAGATGAAAAAAAAGCCAACCAGATCCAGATACTTACTCAAAACGATAAGATCAAACAACAACAACTAAAACAGCAAACCTTGATCAGGAATTTCCTGGTGCTAGCCCTGCTGTCAGTGATAGGAATTGGAACTTTTATTTTTCGAAACCTTTCTTTAAGAAGAAAGAATGAAAAGCTGGAAGGAGAAAGAATAGAGAATGAACTTAAATTACGTCAGTTGCAAAGTGATGAATCCAATGCAAAGCTCCAGCATCAGGCAGCTGAGCTGGAAATGCAGGCCCTCCGTGCACAGATGAATCCGCATTTTATCTTCAACTGCCTCAGCTCTATTAATAAGTATATCATTAAAAATGAAACGGAAGCAGCTTCTGATTATCTTACCCGGTTTTCCAGGTTGATCCGCATGGTGCTTATCAACTCGCAGAAAACATTGATCACACTGGAGGAAGAACTGAATATGCTGCGGCTTTACCTGGATATGGAAAGGCTCCGGTTTAATAATATATTCGACTATAATATTATTTTCACCAATGCTATTGAACCGGCAACCGTATTTATTCCTCCCCTGCTGCTGCAGCCCTTTTGTGAGAATGCCATCTGGCACGGACTGATGCATAAAGAAGGTCATGGCAACTTGGATATTGCCTTAACTATACAGGATGATATTTTGTTTTGCAGCATCTCAGATAACGGTGTGGGAAGAGAAAAAGCAACAGAATTGAAAAGCAAATCTGCGGAACGGCAAAAATCACTGGGATTAAAAATTACCAATAATCGCCTGGCTTTACTGAACCAGGGTGCTCAGGAGGATAGTTATTATAAAATGAATGATATAATTGATGAAGAAGGAAAGATTGGGGGAACCCGGGTGGATATCAAGATACACTATAATGAACTAGTGTAAGACATTAATGCTTAAGGAAATAATATGATAAAAGCGATCATAGTTGATGACGAACCTAATTGTTGCGAGACATTGGCAACTTTACTGGAACGGTATTGTCCTCAGGTGAAAGTGGCGGATATCTGTTATTCAGGCCAGGCTGCATTGACTTCTATCATTGAACTGAACCCTGATATTGTTTTTTTGGATATTGAGATGCCGAATATGAATGGCTTTGAACTGCTCGAAAAGCTTCAATCTATCAGCTTCAAATTGATATTTACAACAAGTTACGACCAGTATGCCATCAAGGCCATCCGTTTTAGTGCATTGGATTATTTGTTAAAACCTATCGATAGAGAAGAATTACAAAACGCAGTAAAAAAAGCGATGCAAGTGCTTGACAGGCCGCTGCCTCAACAGTTTGAAGTGCTGATGCAAAAATTAAACAAGACAGGAACAGGAAACGGTAGCCAAAAAATTGCTTTGCCTACTATGGAAGGCCTGCTTTTGATAGCCATTGATAGTATCATCAGTTGTGCATCAGATCGAAACTACACGATTCTCTACCTGAAAGAAAAACAAAAAATGGTGATCTCAAGGCCGTTGAAAGAGATGGAAGAACTATTGGAAGATCATTCTTTCCTGAGGGTCCATCATTCCTATCTGGTCAACCTGAAAGAGATCAATAAATATATAAGGGGTGAAGGGGGTTACCTGATTATGAGTGACGGATCTACAGTTGATATATCGAGAAGCAAAAAAGAGTTATTGATAAGCAAACTGCAGGAAAGAAAATACTGAACATAGGGAAACAAAGGATTAACCTTGATATCCATGATTCTATTTTACAAATATGATTTTTAAAAACCCTGAATATCCCGGGATATAATGAAAAAGAATGATTATCAGTAACTCTTAAACGACGGACACATCGCATCCCGCTTGTTGCCATTGTATTTGTCCACCACACCCTGCTTGATAATAGAAAACTCAAAAGCACCACGGGTATTATTAAAATTTTTCAGGGAAGACATGGTAGCATCATAACTGAAAGTGAAAGTAAGGTCTTTGTATCCGAGGCCCAGCATGGGAATGACAGCATCTTTATAACGGTAATACGCTCCGGCTATCAAAACCTTTTCGCCGTCACCCGACAAATTATAATGGACATTTAATCCCCCTACAATTTCGTAAGCCTTTGCCTGTAGCGAACCATAAATATTCGGATTAACAATCACCCGGTCATTCACCATAAAACTTCCGTTCAAAAAACCGGTATAACGAACAGGTATGCGGTTATCAACCCCTGACTGCTGATCAAAAAAAGATTCTCTTGGCCGGTTGATATGCAGGGCAGAGAAACCGGCATTCAGGTAAACCCGTTCAGTAGGAAAATAAGCATAGTTGGCTCCCGCCTGTATATCAAGATAGTTGATATTATTTACATCTAATTTAGGAGCAGCCGTCTTATTATCAACATCAAAAAACTTTCCGTTCCACTGACCGGGAAAAGTAAGATTGGAGGTATTGATATTTTTGTTGGCCCAGCCTGCATTAAAACCAAGACTCACTAAACTTCCCGCATTCACCATCTGGTGGTAGGCTATTGATCCGTAAATTTTGGTAGAAGTTAATGCACCGGTTCCCGCCACATCCCTGAGTATAACACCACCTACACCGAGCCAGCCGGTATTATCCCTGTTCTGCATCGTTTGCACATCACCAAAAGCACTCATCGTTTTATAGGGAAAGGCCGTGATGGAAGACCACTGGTTACGAAAATTAACACCAAGGCGATAATCACCATCAGGAATAAAACCTGTGTTGGCCGGATTGGTAAGCAAAGGAGAATTCATGAACTGGGAAAAATGAAGATCCTGTGAAGAAGCTGCGAGCCATGAGCTGTTAGCTACGAGCAATATAATGAGACTCCGTATGTTTCT
>JANPMI010000218.1:0-16052 GCA_031422725.1 Chitinophagaceae bacterium
GATTCCTTTTCAGCAAAAGCTGGAAGCAACAGGCTTGTTTCCATTGAAACCAACACAATTAGAAATTTTCCAGATTAATGTTGGCAAAATGTGCAACCAGGTGTGCAAACATTGTCATGTAGATGCAGGGCCTGACAGAAAGGAAATCATGACAAAGGAAACGATGCAGCAGTGTTTGGATATTCTTGCAAATAATCCCTCTTTTAAAACTGTTGACCTTACCGGGGGCGCACCTGAGTTGAATCCTGAGTTCAGATGGTTTGCAGAAGAAATCAAAAAACTTGACAAGCATATCATCGTTCGCTGTAATCTTACCATTATTCTTGCCAATAAAAGATTTAATGACCTTCCTGACTTTTTTAAAAAATATAATATAGAAGTAGTTTCATCACTTCCTTTTTATTCAAAAGGCAGAACGGACAGGCAGCGGGGCGATGGTGTGTTTGAAGATTCTATCAAGGCATTACAAATGCTGAATGCAGTTGGTTATGGCCTGGAAGGAAGTGATTTAAAGCTGAACTTAGTGTATAACCCTGCGGGGGCTTTCCTGCCCCCATCACAAACTTCACTTGAAAAGGAATTTAAAGAAGCATTAAAGAAAGACTTTGACATTTCATTCCATTCATTGTATGCAATCACCAATCTTCCGATAAGCCGCTTTCTTGATTATTTATTGCAAAGCGGTAATTATGAAAAATATATGGAGAAACTGGTAGCTTCTTACAATCCTGTAGCTGCTGCCGGCGTAATGTGCCGCAATACTCTCTCCATCGGTTGGGATGGATTTATCTATGATTGTGATTTTAACCAGATGCTGGATATGAAAGTGGATTGTTCTGCCAAACATATTTCACAATTCAGTCATTCCGTATTGAGTAAAAGAGATATTGTAATTAATCAGCATTGTTATGGATGCACAGCCGGGGCAGGAAGCAGTTGTGGCGGGGCCGTGGCTTAATCATTTTAAATTTATACCAGCATGTCATATTTAGAAACAACAAAGAATGTTTATAAAGAAGCCGCCGAAACTCCCAATGTGGGATTATGTTGTACTACTACTCCCATCTGGCAGTTGCCAGGTTTGGATATACCAGTTAAAATGCAGCAGATGAATTATGGTTGCGGTAGCACCGTGCATCCGAGAGATTTGGTAAACAATCCTAAAATTTTATATGTTGGAGTTGGCGGTGGAATGGAGTTGTTGCAGTTTGCTTATTTCAGCCGTCAACAAGGCGGAGTGATTGGTGTAGATGTGGTGGATGAAATGGTAATGGCCTGTAAAGAGAATTTTATTGAAGCAGAAAAAGTAAATCCCTGGTTTCGCAGTGAGTTTGTGGAAGTCAGAAAAGGAGATGCTCTCAGTCTGCCGGTAGAAGACAGCAGCATAGATGTGGCTGCACAAAATTGTTTGTTCAATATTTTCAAACAGGAAGAATTAAAACAAGCGTTAAAAGAAATGTACCGGGCATTGAAACCCCGTGGCCGTTTGGTGATGAGTGACCCAACTTGTGAAATGACAATGCCGGAGTCGCTGCGGGAAGATGAACGGTTAAGGGCATTATGCCTCAGTGGTTCTTTGCCATTATGGGATTATATAAAAATGATTACCGATGCTGGTTTTGGTACGGTGGAGATAAGAGCTAAACGTCCTTACAGGATACTTGATCCGAAGAATTATGATACTGATAAGCTGATTTATATTGAAAGTGTGGAAGTATGTGCCATAAAGGATCCAATGCCTGCCGATGGACCTTGTGTATTTACGGGCAAAACAGCAATTTACTTTGGTAGTGATGATTCTTTTGAAGATAATAAAGGTCATGTCCTATTACCTAACCAACCATTGGCAGTATGTGATAAAACTGCCGGTGCCTTAGCATCGCTGGGCAGGGAAGATATTTTTATTTCTGAGTCCACCTGGTTTTATGATGGGGGCGGATGTTGCTGATAGTGTCGGTCGTCTTGAAGAGCGGCTGGCACATTTCAAAAAATACTGGCTGAATGAAAAAAGCAATTATCATATTTGTCCGTAATCCCGAATTAGGAAAAGTAAAAACCCGTCTTGCTAAAGAAATAGGGGATGAGGAAACATTGAAGGTATATAAAGACCTGCTACAGCATACTCATGATATTTCCTGCGGGCTTGATTGTAACCGGTTTGTTTATTATGCTGATTATGTTACTGAAAATGATTTGTGGAACAATAAAATGTTTGTAAAAAAGCTACAGGCTGGAGACCAGCTTGGTAAAAGAATGGAACTGGCATTTTTTGAATTGTTTGAGCAGGATTATTCAAAGGTTGTTATTATCGGCAGCGATTGCCCGGAGCTGACAACTTCATTTATTGAAGAGGCATTTGAAAAATTAGACAATAATGATGTTGTGATCGGACCCTCATCTGACGGCGGTTATTATTTATTAGGGTTAAAAAAATTGATTCCTGAACTATTTAACGATAAGCAATGGAGCACTGGTAGTGTGCTTTCAGATACTATCCTGGATACTGTCAGATTGAGAAAGGAGTGTTCCTTCCTGCCAGAGCTTTCAGATATAGATACCGCAGAAGACCTTTTTCGCTATCAGCAAACAGTGAAAAAATAATATTGCCGGTGCATAGCATGATTGTTTTATGTGAACTCTCCATAATATCTTCCTAAGTAGTATATTCATCTTTAAAAACAATTGCTTTACGGATTTCTTAAAATATGGGTTCGCCTTGCGTCAAAAATCTTCTGCCGGAAAATAATCATTAATCACCCGGAAAGATTAAAAATGGATGGTCCGCTGCTGCTGGCCGTCAATCATCCCAATTCTTTTTTGGATGCCATTATTCTTGATATACTTTTCAAAAAACCAGTATGGTCGCTGGCAAGAGGAGATGTTTTTAAAAAACCTTTCTATATAAAACTGCTGACCAAACTTAAAATGCTGCCGGTTTACAGAACGAGTGAAGGAGTAGAAAACCTGGAAACGAATTATAAAACCTTTGATGCTTGTAAGGAGATTTTCAGAAATAAGGGAATTGTATTAATGTTCAGCGAAGGAAAATGTATTAATGAATGGCATCTCAGGCCTTTAATGAAAGGCACCGCAAGATTAGCTATTAGCACCTGGCAGGAAGGAATTGATTTAAAAGTGCTGCCCGTTGGAATTAATTACAGTTCTTTCCGCCGGTTCGGAAAAAATATTTTTCTGAATTTTGGAACTATTATCACTCAGGATGACATTAATGTAAACGATACAGATGGCAAGAAACATATAGCTTTTAATTACAAACTTCATCAGGAGTTACAGCCATTAGTTTTTGAAATACCCTCTTCTGATAAACAACTTCAGACAAAACTACTGACTGTTAATGCCGGAATTATTTCCAGGATATTACTTTGTATTCCTGCTTTTATTGGTTTTTTTCTTCATGTACCTTTTTATTTGCCTGTCAGAATTTTTACCAAAGCAAGGGCAAATGACACGGATCATTATGATTCGGTATTGATTGCTTTGCTAACTATTTTATATCCGGTCTATTTACTTTTTGTTACATCCTTGCTATTTTGGATCACCTGTAACCGGATGAGTTTTTTAGTCCTGATTCTGTTTCCTTTAACCGCCCGGGCTTTTGTTCAGTTGAAGGGGCAACTTGATAAATAACCCGGAGATTATTTACAAATTGCTTTAGAGATAATCAATTTAAAATCAATAGTTTAAAAGAGAATAAAGCACCGAAGAAACCTCAAACTTCATCTAGCCAGAGGCGAGACAAACCAGAAGTTTCACTTATCTTTGCTGCCCCGAAAATAAAACCCTTCGGGATTTAATAATGTTTGAAAATATAATTAGAAAACAACTAAACGCTGATGCACAGGAGACTGGTGCTGATCCGGTAGCAACCACTATCGAGTCAGAAGCAGCTACAGCGACAACAACTGCACCTGTGGAAGTAGCAGCAGCTACTGCTCATGATGATTTTGACTGGAGTGTTGACAGACGTAATGTTACCTCTTACAGTAAAGAAGAAAAAGAGAAGTATCACAAAGTGTATGATGACACTTTTGTGCAATTGGACGATGGACAAATGATGAAAGGATTAGTAGTTGGTTTAACAAAAACTGACGTAGTGCTGAACATCGGTTTTAAAAGTGATGGATTGATTTCACTGAACGAATTCCGTGACCTTCCCAACCTTGCGGTTGGTGATGAAGTGGAAGTGATGATTGTGGAAAAAGAAGACAGGGACGGCCATTTGAATTTGAGCCGCCGTCAGGCCCGCATCACAAGGGCATGGGAAAGAATTGTGGAAGTGCATAAAACCGGTGAAGTTATTACTGGTACTGTTACCTCTAAAACTAAAGGTGGTTTGATCGTTGATGTATTCGGAATGGAAACATTCTTACCAGGTTCACAGATTGATGTGAAGCCTGTTACCGACTACGATCAGTTTTTAGGGAAAACAATGGAATTCAAAGTCGTTAAGATCAACGAGACTATTAAGAATGCTGTTGTATCTCACAAAGCACTTATCGAAAGCGATATCGAAGCACAAAGAGCAGAGATAATGAGCAAACTGGAAAAAGGACAAGTATTAGAAGGAACAGTAAAGAACATTACTGACTTCGGTGCTTTCATGGATCTGGGTGGCCTCGATGGTCTGCTTTATATCACTGATATTTCATGGGGACGTATCTCTCACCCAACTGAAGTGCTGAAGCTTGATCAGAAGATTAATGTGGTGGTACTTGATTTTGATGATGAGAAAAAACGTATCAGCCTTGGTTTAAAACAACTGACACCACATCCGTGGGATGTGCTGGCTGAAAATATTGCAGAAGGTAATGTAGTGAAAGGTAAAGTAGTAAACATTGAAGATTATGGCGCATTCCTCGAAATTCAACCGGGTGTTGAAGGCCTGGTGCATGTATCAGAAATTACCTGGGCCAACACACCAATCAATGCAAAAGAATTCTTTAAATTGGGTGATGAGCATGAAGCTAAAGTAGTAACACTTGATAAAGCAAGCCGCAAAATGAGTTTGTCTATCAAACAACTTTCTGCTGACCCCTGGAATGATATTGAAACAAAGTTTGCAGAAAGCAGCAAGCATACTGGTTTGGTAAAGAACATTACTAACTATGGTGTATTTGTAGAACTGGCTGCGGGTATCGGTGGTATGATTCATATCAGCGATCTGAGCTGGTTGAAACGTTTCAATCATCCAAGTGAATACACAAAAGTGGGTGCTAATATTGACGTAGTTATTCTTGGTATAGATAAAGAAAACAGGAAGCTGCAACTTGGCCACAAGCAACTGGAAGAAGATCCCTGGAATTCTCTGCAGGACACATTTGCCATCGGCAGTCTGCATGAAGGTACGGTGAGCCGCAGAGACGATAAGGGTGCCACTGTTCAGCTATCTTATGGTCTTGAAGGATTTGCTCCTAACCGTCATCTTGCCAAAGAAGATGGTAAGGTAATCGGCGCTGACGAAACAGCTCAGTTCATGGTAATCGAATTCGATCGCAATGAAAAGCGAATTGTTGTTTCTCATACCCGTATCTGGGAGCAGGGCAAAGTAGAAGAAGCGGAAGCAGTTAAGAAAGAGGCAAGAGTGGAAGCTGACAATACGAAGAAGGCAGTTAAAAACGTTCAGGCTAAAGTAGAAAAATCTACACTCGGTGATTTAGGTGTATTGGCAGAATTGAAGAAGAAAATGGAAGGTGGTGCCAGTGAGGAAGCAGCAGCTGAAGAAGCAAAGCCGGAATAAAACCTAAAAATTAAATTAATCGCAACCCTCCCGGCTACCGGGAGGGTTTTTTGTGTTATGAAGGATTCTGCCGCATCATTTACAAATAAGTTGTTTTTATTTACAATTCCTTAATTTGAGCCATCATTGCCTGTCAAAATTTACTGCATGGCTTCAATAGGTGAAAGGTTAAGGAATTTTCATCCGGTAAGAAAAATTGTTTATTTTTTTGTAGGCTTACTTTCCTACGCCGGGCTTGCTATAGTCAATAAGCTGAAAATATCAGGAACAGAGCATTTGAAAGGATTGCCTAAACAAAAAGTCCTCTTTGTCAGTAATCACCAGACTTATTTTGCAGACGTTATTACCTTTCTGCATATTTTTTGCGCTGTTAAATGGGGGAAAATGAACCGTCTCGGCATTCCATATTATCTGCTGAACCCTTTTACCAGGGTAAATTATGTAGCGGCCGAGGAAACCATGAAAGGAAGTTTTATCAGTCGCTTGTTCCTGCTTGCCGGTGGCCTGACGGTAAAAAGAACATGGCGGGCCGAGGGTAAAGAAGTGAGAAGAGGCCTGGATCCCTCGGATACAAGAAAAATTACAAAAGCCCTCGAAAATAACTGGGTTATTACTTTCCCGCAGGGTACCACCAAACCTTTTGCACCCGGTAGAAAAGGAACAGCATTAATCATCAAACAAATGAAACCCGTTGTCATTCCGGTGGTGATAAGCGGATTCTGGAGAGCTTTTAATAAAAAAGGCCTGAAGTTTAAAAAGAAAGGTTCCGTATTGTCTGTTGTTTTTAAAGAACCACTTGTTATTAATTATGAGGCACCTGCAGAAGATATAATGGACCAAATAATGGATGCTATTGAGCAAAGTAAAAAATACATGATGATGGGGAAACATCACTGGCAGACAACGGATAAATAATTCAACTGCTAATCTTTTACAAACAACGCTTTTAATTCAACAGCTTCATCGGGTTTCATTTTTCCTCCAAGAATTAAACGGAGTTGTCTTCTTCTTAATGCGCCGTCAAATAATTTTTTTTCTCCGGCTGTTTCAGGAATCAATTGAGGCACAGGTCGTGGTTTACCGTTGGGATCAAGAGCCACAAAGGTAAAATAGGCTTCATTGCTTTTGTATTTGTATTGATGAATAGCATCTTCGCCCCACACACTTAAATGCACTTCCATGGAGGAGTTAAAGGATCTTGATATTTTTGCTTCAATATGAACTACGTTGCTCAGTTTTATCGGGGCTTCAAATGAAATATTATCAACCGATGCAGTAACTACCGGGGCGGAGCAATGTTTCATGGCTGACAAGGCAGCAGCAATATCCATCCAGTACATTAATCGTCCACCCATGAGGTTACCAAACGTATTAGTGTCATTGGGCAATACCAGTTCTGTCATAATGGTGAGACTATCGGCTGCTTTCTTTGGCTCCATAACTAAAACTTTGGGCAAAGGTAAGGTACAGGCAGGCAAGTGTTGAAGTCAGTGTTGGGTGAATATCTTCACCCTATCTTTGCCCGGTTTATTTATAATTGCTATATGGAATCATACCCCGTTATTTCTTTTGATAATACAGAGTTTGCCTTTGAATACAAATCAGATAAGCAACTCAAAAAGGCCCGGTTTATTTTTTCATTAATGGGTAAATCCTGGCTGGTAAAAATAGGAACCCGGCTGGCACCCTGGTCCATTAAAGCTGGCTTGCCGGTAAAAGGAATTATCCGTAAAACAATATTTGCCCAGTTTGTCGGCGGTGAAACGCTGGAACAAACAGCAGTGGTTGCCAAAAAATTGGGTGAATACAAAGTAAAGGTGATTCTTGATTACGGCGTGGAAGGAAAAGAAGGTGAAGAAAACTTTGATCAGGCCTGCGAAGAATTTATCCGTGTCATTGACTATGCAGCCACACAGCCAAATATACCTTTTATAAGTGTAAAGGTTACCGGCTTTGCCCGGTTTGCATTGCTGGAAAAAATGGATGGGATGATGCATTCGGCTGAGGGAACATTGATGAAAAGATATTTGAAAACAGTAGAAAATTTGCCTGCGGAAGAAAAAGAAGAATGGCACCGCATCCGCCATCGTATGATGCGGGTTTGTGAAACTGCTGCTGAAAAGAAAAGAGGTGTATTGATAGATGCTGAAGAAACCTGGATACAGGATCCTGTTGATGCTCTTACGATCCTGATGATGGATACATTTAATAAAAAAAGCTGTGTGATATATAATACCATTCAGCATTACCGGCATGACAGGTTACAATTCTTGAAAGATTCTCATGCTGCCGCTGTTGAAAGAAATTTTATTCTTGGTGCCAAACTCGTTCGGGGAGCCTACATGGAGAAAGAAAGAAAACGGGCGGCAGATAAAAGTTACTCTTCACCGATACAAACTGATAAAGAAAGCAGTGACAGGGATTATAATGAAGGAGTGAAATTATGTATTGATAATATTGACCAGATAGCCCTTATTGTTGCCTCACATAATGAATACAGCAACCTGTACGCAACACAATTGCTGCAACAGAAAAATTTACCACTCAATCATCCCCATGTTCATTTCAGCCAATTATATGGGATGAGCGATAATATCACTTTCAATCTTGCCCATGCCGGATGCAGTGTAAGCAAATATTTGCCTTTTGGCCCTATTAAGGATGTAATTCCATACCTGATGCGCCGTGCACAGGAAAATACCTCGGTAAAAGGGCAAACAGGAAGAGAGCTGGGATTAATAAATAAGGAATTAAAACGGAGAACTAAATAGCCGGTTTGCTTTTTTACTTCATTACCAAATCCCCAATATATATTCTTCTGGAAGGGATCATCATCATAGGATTCGCAGGATTTAATAAAAGATAAAGCTTCAATGTTTTCCCGGCTGTCAGCTCTTTTTTTATATAAGGATCACCAATAGTAAAACAGCCCGGTTTATTTTTTGTTTCGCTGATGATGATAGTGCTGTCCCCGGTAATCTCCAGTTCCTTTTTGTACACTGGTCTGTTTGTATAGTTATTTTTAACTTGTATCGCCAGTGATTTATAATTCTGGGACACAGATTTTTTTAACAACAGAGTTATTTGCTCCCGATTATCCTTATTGATGACCTCTGCCACTTTTCTCTTATTAACAAAAACAGTAGTAGTATCAGCGGCAAAAATTTCCATTGTTATAAAAGTTAGGATTAACAAAAAGACAATCTTTCTCATTTTTTTTATTTTAATGATTCTTTTTTGACATCCATTACATAACCATATCAGGGTTACAGGTAAAAAGATGTCACTTCTTATTTATTTAATCAGTTTTATACTTTCAATAATTTTTGTCAGTTCTTCCATCATATCTTTCTTATTACTAAGAAGGGCAATATGAAGAAGAAAGCCCTTTTCAATATTATCGGAAGGAATAATTTGCTCTTTCAGGTAAAAACTGTTAGGGTTATCAGAAAAATAGAGCCACTCAACATTATTTTGTAAAAAACGGCCATTCGTTTTTATAGCATTACTGTCTGTGAAGCCATAACCTTTGTGAAACAAAGAAGGATGAAAGCCGGTATATATAGTGATATTGCTGAAGATTTTATCTGTAAGATTCTTGTATTTCGTTAACTTGAAAACACTGAAATCAAATTTTTCATCCACCGTTACGAAATAATTTTTGGGAAGCTCAAAAATAAATTTGTTTACGCTGCCGGGTATTGCAAAAGTTTCTTCTCTTGCACTAAGGTTTACAGTCCTGGTCCCTTTTGAAATGGTTTTGAAAATATCTTCTGTCAGCCGTATAAATTCATCTTTCTGCACATAAGCTTCAGGATTTATGTAAGCATCAATCCTGCATACCGAATTATCCTGGATTTTTATCAATAAACTGTTTACAAGTATGCCATTTGCTGATGTATCAAACAGGGTGGGGGTAGAAATAACGGAAATAAGTGAATCGTTGTCTTTCAGCACTTTTCTTTGAAAATCAAAATCAGGCTCCACTTGCTTAGACATATCTTCAAATAGTGTGCTGCCACTTAAAGCATATAACTCCTGGGCAAAAAGCACCAGTTTCATTTTTCCCCAGTCAGCAATTATCCTCGTTTCCCTGTTTTCATTAGGATCGGCAGCCATTATATCCGCTACACGGGGGCTGACGATAGCAGCAGCAGGTACATCAATGAATACTTTTTTATTCAGTACAGAGATCTTTTTTTCAAGCCGGGTGGTATCTGCCAGCCCCTGTCCAATAACAAGAGGGTAGAAAAATAAAAACACTGCTACTAAAGAAACAACTTGTTTAACTGGCAATTTCATGATTTGTTTTTAGAAACTATCATCAAAGATACAATCAGGAGAGCATCCGTTGCATGAATGCTGGAATTCACACATTCCCCACACGGTGCGTAAATTCCAAAAGCAATTCCCAAATTCCCGGTAATTTGCAGCTATGCACCAATACTTGGATTTACTTCATCATATTTTAGATACTGGAATTTATAAAACTGACCGAACCGGCACCGGTACGCAAAGTGTTTTTGGCTACCAGGCCCGGTTTGATTTGCAAAAGGGATTTCCGTTGGTTACTACCAAAAAAGTTCATCTCAAGAGTATTATTCATGAATTACTCTGGTTCCTGAAAGGCGAAACTAATATTGCCTACCTGAAAGAGCATGGAGTGAAAATTTGGGATGAGTGGGCTGATG
Source organism: Chitinophagaceae bacterium (assembly GCA_031422725.1). GTDB lineage: Bacteria > Bacteroidota > Bacteroidia > Chitinophagales > Chitinophagaceae > JJ008. The sequence goes on from JANPMI010000218.1 coordinate 10,450, forward strand.
AAAATGGAGAACTCGGTCCTGTTTATGGAAAACAATGGCGTAGCTGGGAAGGAAAGGATGGAAAAGTTACAGACCAGATTTCAGATTTAATTGCTCAGATCAAAAAGAACCCGGACAGCCGGCGCCTGATAGTTAGTGCATGGAATGTGGGTGAGTTACAGGAAATGGCATTAATGCCTTGTCATACTATGTTCCAGTTTTATGTCGCCGGTGGAAAACTAAGTTGCCAGTTGTATCAGCGTTCAGCTGATGTTTTTCTTGGTGTTCCATTTAATATTGCTTCTTATGCCTTATTGACGATGATTATTGCACAGGTTTGCGATTTGCAACCCGGAGAATTTGTGCATACGTTTGGTGATGTTCATATTTACAGTAACCACATGGAACAGGTTAAGCTACAGTTAAGCAGAAAGCCGTTTCCATTGCCAACAATGAAACTGAACCCTTCCGTTAAAAATATTTTTGGATTTCAGTTTGACGATTTTTCTTTAGAAAACTATGAGTGTCATCCGGCAATAAAAGCTCCCGTGGCGGTGTAATCCCTGTCCTCCGCCCCGGCGGAGAGATTTAGGTCAATCATTCTTTATTCTATTAAATTAGTTTAAAGAATTCAGGTGTGTTTACATTTGTATTGAATTAATTCACTTCCCTGATAAGTGAATTTAACAAACTCCCCTTTAGGGGAGGAGGAAAACTTAAATAATAATACTCATTATGGGGGTTTCTATTTCCTTCGTCGTTGCAGCTGCTACCAACAATACCATTGGAAAGGATGGGAAAATGCCCTGGCATTTACCCAATGATATGAAGCATTTCAAAAACATAACCTGGGGAATGCCGGTGGTGATGGGGCGGAAAACATTTGAATCGCTGGGAAAAGTATTACCTGGCAGAAAAAATATTGTTATCAGCCGGCAGGCCGGACTAAAGATAGCAGGTACCGTAACTGTTCAAAAAATAGAAGACGCATTATTTGTAGCAAAGCAAACCGATGCCAGGGAAGTAATGGTGATTGGCGGGGGTGAAATTTATAAAACACTTTTTGAAAAAGCCAAACGCATCTATATGACACGGGTAGAAGCTGAGCCGGAAGGGGACACATTTTTCCCTCCTTTGAATCCGAAAGAATGGCACCTCGTCAGTCAGCAAAACCATGAAGCCGATGAAAAGAATGCATATAACTATTCTTTCCAGGTATGGGAAAGAATTTAATAAATATGCAAATGTATAAATGAGAAAATGAATTTCGTAGCTTGCTCCTCATGTATTCAAAATTTCAGTTAGCTAATAAATATTTTAGGTATTACATCGCTGCATCCAATGGCAAAGGCCATGGAATTCATTCTCCTTTTCTTTTTCATTTTATTGATAAAGTATTGAATGATAAGCAATATTATCCTGAGTATGACAGGGTAGAAGCGTTGCGAAAGAAATTATTAAACGATGAAACAGTACTGACTATAGAAGACTTTGGCGCAGGTTCTTTCAGTAATAAAAAAAATCACCGCACTGTTTCAGCGATTGCAAAAAACTCGGCTAAGCCAAAGAAATTCGGACAGTTATTATTCAGGATGGTAAAAGAGTATCAGCCTGAAACAATTCTTGAGCTGGGTACTTCATTAGGTATCACTGCCTCTTACCTGTCATTGGCAAAGCCAGCAGCAAAATTAGTTACGATGGAAGGAGCCGGAGAAGTGGCTGCCGTTGCTAAAGAGAATTTCAATGCTACAGGAATCAGGAACATTAAAATAGAAGAGGGAAATTTTGACCACACATTACCTGCTGTCGTCCGTGGACTGAGAACTGTGGACTTTGCTTTTATTGACGGTAATCATCGCCGGGAACCTACTGAAAGATATTTTCAGGAACTCTTACTTAAAACAAATAATGATTCAATATTAATATTTGACGACATACACTGGAGCCGTGAAATGGAGCAGGCATGGGAAACCATAAAGGACCATCCGCAAGTCCGCTGTACGGTTGACCTGTTCTTTATCGGCATTGTTTTTTTCCGGGAGGAATTCCGGGAAAAACAACATTTTAGTATCCGATTTTAGGCTAAGAGAAGGAAGCAGAGAGGAGGAGAAAGAGTAAGGTTCTGAGATTATTTCTATTCTTTAGAAATCTTCCCCGGTGGGGCGGGGCGAATTGCGGAAACTATGTGCTATAAAACACCGGGGAGGGTTGTTGCCCAATGAACCGGACGTACAAGAGTGCGACGCAACAAAGATGCTATGAAATACTAAAGCCGGGAACAAAAAAAATTCTATCTTCCGCCAGTAAATCAATAACCTGCATGACGATTGGATTGCTAAAAGAACCCGCCCATGAAACAAGAGTGTCGCTTCTGGCAGAAGCAGTAGCTACCCTCACTAAAAAAGGGATTACTGTTATTGTAGAAAATGGAGCTGGTGAAAAAGCTTTTTGCACCAATGGAGATTATGAAAAAGTTGGAGCGCAAATAAAAAGCCGGAGTGAAGTCCTTTCATCTTCCGATTTGATGCTAACAATTCATCAGCCGGAAGAATCCGAAATCAATCCTTCGACAGGCTCAGCACAAAAATCAAAAATCATAATTGGTGTTTATCAGCCATTGTTTAATGCAGATACGATGAAGCAATGGGCTGCTGCCGGCATCACCACTTTCTCTCTGGACATGTTGCCCCGCACCACCCGGGCACAGTCCATGGATGTATTGAGCTCACAGGCAAATATTGCCGGTTACAAAGCAGTGCTCACTGCCGCTAACTCTTACGGCAGGTATTTTCCTATGTTTATGACGGCTGCCGGAAGTATTGCCCCCGCAAAAATATTAATTCTTGGCGCTGGCGTAGCAGGGTTACAAGCCATTGCTACAGCAAAAAGATTAGGAGCCGTGGTGGAAGTGTTTGATACAAGACCTGCGGTGAAAGAAGAAGTAATGAGCCTGGGTGCAAAATTTGTAGAAGTGGAAGGCGCCGCTGATGCCAGCAAAGCCGGGGGTTATGCGGTGGAGCAGTCAGAAGATTTTTTGCAGCGGCAGAAAGCAAAAATTGCAGAGAGTATTGCCAAAGCAGATATAGTTATCACTACGGCACAGATACCCGGGAAAAAAGCACCGGTATTAATTACGGAAGAAATGATAAAAGCTATGCGGAATGGTTCGGTGATTATTGACCTTGCCGCTGCTACCGGTGGTAACACACCAGTTACAAAAAATAATGAAACGATTAACTATAATGGAGTAAGCATTATTGGCAATTCCTCATTACAATCAACCATGCCGGGTGATGCAAGTAAATTGTACGGGAAAAATGTGTTGAACTTTTTACAACTTATAATTACTAAAGAAGGGCAGATAAATCTTAATTGGGAAGATGATCTGGTAAAAGGAAGTTGCATAACGCATAACGGAGAAGTGGTTCATGAACGTCTAAAATAACTTTATGGAATCAATATTGAATTGGATAACCGCTAACCAGCAAATCATCTACATTGTCATCCTGATGATTTTTGTTGGTATTGAAGTAATTGGCAGAGTGCCGAGTGTATTGCATACGCCGCTGATGAGTGGGGCCAATGCAATACACGGTGTGGTTATCATCGGGGCTATTATTGTAATGGGTAAAGCAGAAAGTGGTAACTACCTCGCATTGATATTAGGATTTCTGGCTGTTATTGTAGGTACAGTGAATGTGGTGGGTGGATTTGTGGTGACGGACCGGATGCTGGAAATGTTTAAGAAGAAGAGGAAGTAACCCCTGTCCCCCTAAGGGGGAGACTTAGGTTGTTGATTCTTTTATTTACGCATCAGTACTTTAGTAAGTAATTAAAAAATAAAAATTCACTTACTGCTTTCAGGGCTGTGAGTGGTAAGCCTCTCCCTTTAGGGGAGGTTTGGAGGGGTACTTATGATACTTACACTTTGTTATTTAATTGGATCGGTAACATTTATTCTCGGTTTAAAGATGTTATCCAATCCGGCTACAGCAAGGAAAGGAAACCTCATTGCTGCGGCGGGTATGGTGATTGCCATTCTGGGCACTATCTTTTTGTATGAAGAAGGCGGACAGAAACTTGGTAATTATGGATGGATATTTGGCGGTATTGCTATTGGTACAGTAATAGGATTTTTAGCGGCAAAGAAAGTGAAGATGACAGCCATGCCGGAAATGGTGAGTATGTTTAATGGTATGGGTGGGGCCTGTGCGGCATTGATTTCGATTGTGGAGTTTAATCATCTCATACATGCCTATCCATCATCTCAATTACCTGTTGGAACTGTTTTGATTATTTTATTAGGCTTAATAATAGGCTCAATATCGTTTGCAGGAAGTATGATCGCCTGGGGGAAACTAAATGGAAGCGTAAAGGATTTCTCATTTAAAGGCCAGCACATTTTCAATATTGTTTTATTACTTGTAATAGTTGGGTTAGCTGCTTATTTAATCGGATGGGTAACCTCCAATACCACTATTATTTTCTATGCCATTTTTGCTTTGTCTTTATTATATGGTGTATTCTTCGTTTTCCCAATCGGTGGTGCCGATATGCCTGTTGTAATTTCTTTACTCAACTCCTTTACCGGTGTGGCTGCAGCCTGTGGCGGCTTTTTATATGATAATAAAGTAATGCTTACCGGTGGTATCCTTGTTGGTGCAGCGGGTACATTACTTACCATATTGATGTGTAAAGCGATGAACCGTTCACTGGCGAATGTGTTGATTGGTTCGTTTGGGGGTGGCAATAAAGCAGGACCAGTCGGTGCAAAAGACCAGGGTCATCATAAAGAAATCAGCCTGAGTGATTCTGCTGTTGTAATGAGCTACGCCAACAGGGTTTATATCGTTCCGGGATATGGGTTGGCAGTGGCGCAGGCACAACATGCCTGTCATGAGTTGGAAAAATTATTGGAAAGCAAAGGTGTGGAAGTAAAATATGCTATCCACCCGGTGGCAGGCCGTATGCCCGGCCACATGAACGTATTGCTGGCCGAAGCTGATGTATCTTACGAAAAGTTATTGGAGATGGAACAAGCCAATGAGGAGTTCCCTACTACTGATGTGGTGCTGATACTGGGTGCGAATGATGTGGTGAATCCTGCTGCTAAAACAGACCCATCGTCTCCTATATATGGAATGCCAGTACTCGATGTGGAATTGGCAAAGAATGTTATCGTAAATAAGCGGAGTATGAAACCTGGGTATGCTGGTATAGAAAACGATCTTTTTTACCGGCCAAAAACTTCGATGTTGTTTGGGGATGCGAAAAAAGTTTTGCAGGATTTGATAGGGGAGATAAAGAATTTATAGTTTATAGTTTGTGGTTTGTAGTTTTGTCCTGTGCAGCTTCCTTTATCTTTATTACAATCGCTTGGAGATGCAAAAGGCTTCGACAAAGAAGCTTTTGAAAAAGTGCATCTTTCAGGTGAACAAATAACTTCGGTAAGAATAAATCCTTCCAAGCAATCCAAAATCGATCCTTCGACAAGCTCAGGACAAAAATCAAAAATCGAATGGACTGATTTCGGATATTATTTGAATTCCCGTCCTTCCTTCACCTTCGACCCACTCTTTCATGCCGGCACTTATTATGTGCAGGAAGCCAGCAGTATGTTTTTA
>JANPMI010000219.1:0-1804 GCA_031422725.1 Chitinophagaceae bacterium
TATTAATATGGTAGTTGAATCATCCATTGGAGGAATGAATATTACAACTACTATTGAAGGGCGGCAACGCTTTTCAGTGAATGCCCGTTTTGCACAGGATTTTCGTAACAATATAGAGCAGTTAAAAAACCTGCTGGTTACAAGCCCCAGTGGACCGCTTCCCCTTTCTGCTGTTGCCGATGTGTATATAGCCGAAGGGCCTCCTATGATAACTTCAGAAAATGCCATGCTGCGGGGTACCTTATTATTTAATGTCAGGGAAAGAGATATGGGTAGCACAGTAAAAGATGCTAAAAAGAAATTGGACAGCCTCGTCCAAAAATTACCTAAAGGATATTTTATTGAGTGGAGTGGACAATACGAAAACCAGGTGAGGGCAGAGAAGCGGTTAAAGATTTTGATACCCATTGTACTGCTCATCATTATGGTTATTCTGTATTTCACCTTCCATACTTACCGGGAGGTATTGATTGTACTGTCCAGCATACCCGTAGCCCTGGTAGGCGGCGCATATTCGCTTTTCTTTTTTGATGTAAACTTTTCGGTAGCAGTAGCAGTAGGCTTTATTGCCCTGTTTGGCATAGCAGTAGAAACGGGTGTGTTGATGTTGGTGTATTTAAATAACTCATTATACAACAAGGTGCGCAAAAAAAAGGAAGCAGGCGAACCTTTAAAAAATAAAGATATTGAAGAAGCGGTGTATGAAGGTGCTGCTCTCAGGCTGCGACCAAAATTAATGACTGTATTGGTAGATATATTTGGTTTATTACCGCTATTGCTGGCAGCAGGAACAGGCAGCGATGTAATGAAGCCAATCGCTATTCCATTTGTATTTGGCCTGGTTACCTCTACATTTTTTGTATTAATTGTTTTACCCGCCATGTATGCACTGGTTCGGGAATATGAATTGAAGAAAAAGGGCAAAGTAATAATTGAAGAATTAAAAGATTAATAAAATGAAAACATCAAAACACAATAGTGGATTAGTAAAGGATGTAATAATAAAATCAATAATTATCTGTCCGCAATGCGGATACCGTAAGGAAGAACTAATGCCGGTAGATGCATGCCAATATTTTTATGAATGTGAGCAATGTAAAACAATCCTAAAACCAAAAGCCGGGGATTGTTGTGTTTTTTGTTCTTATAGTACTGTACCCTGCCCGCCGGTTCAAGAAAGCAAAAATTGCTGTAACTAAAATTATAACAATGAAAAAAATAATTCTCCTGTTGCTCATTACATTATCTGCCAAATTAAATTTTGGGCAGCAGGTTTTGCAGCTTGCTGCGATTATAGATTCTATTCATCAATCACATCCTTCCTTAAAGATGTATGATGCTGAAGTGCAATCGATGGATGCTGCTGCTAAGGGTGCCTGGAGCTGGATGCCACCAGAAGCTGGAACTGGTTTTTTCATGATGCCTTACAATCCGAAGTACACCCGTAAAACTGACATGGGTGAAGAAGGCATGGGTCAATATGTATTTGCAGTACAGCAAATGTTTCCCAACCGAAAAAAACAAGCAGCAGAATACGGCTACATGAGCACCATGTCATCCGTGGTAAAAGAGAAAAAACAGGCGGCATTGAACGGGTTAATTGCCGATGCAAAGAAAAATTATTATGAGTGGATAGTCATTAAAAAGAAGTTCGGTGTATTGGAGCAAAATGAAAAGCTGCTGGACTTTATGATAAAGAATGCTGAGATACGGTATAAGAACGGGCTGGGAAAAATAAGTGCTTATTATAAAGCAAAAGCGGCACTCGGTACTATTCAAAACATGAGGCTGATGTTTGAAAATG
>JANPMI010000220.1:0-3326 GCA_031422725.1 Chitinophagaceae bacterium
TGGTAACAACCAGCATGGAGCAGAGAAGCAAACTTTTAATCTTGTTCATAGTTGTTTAATTTTTAGGTTTAAAATTTTGGTTAACTAAATATAGGGTTGTTTTTTTGTTTCTTAAAAAATATACCAGCAAGGTAGGGATTACTAAAACCGGAGTTTATCCGTGTCAGAGGGTATTTTCAAACCTCTTGCTGTTTTCATATATCAATTTGGCACTATATTAAAATTCACACTGAATATAGTTCCGTTTTGTGCCGTATTCACCTTTGGTTTTGCACCCGGCCTTATTCCACGGCTGCCCGCCTCATTTACTTTGGAATCAACAAACACTTTTGCAAGGTTGTTCAGCACACCCCTTGCATTGCGGCTCCGGCTGTCATCATTCCCGGTTAGAATATCTTCGAGGTCAAGCGGATCGCCTGATAGAAATACTTTTAATGATTCTTCCCCAAAAGGGGGGAGAACTTCAATAAAGAGATTCGTATTCAACAGAGAATCTCTTCTTGCCACTATACACTGGTCCCAGGTGAGGGGGGACGGATTTCCATTTTTGTCTTCCAGGTTTTTATTCGGCATCACAGGGTTGATATGGCCATCCGGCTGAATATCCACCACATTCACATAAAAATCCCTGTCACCCGTATTTTTTATTTTAAGATAAACCGTATCACCTTCTTTTAATTCGAGGGGGCCAAATTTTGTCCGTTCTGCTTTCTTGGCATGATCAATATTATTATTTTGATCTAAGAACAAAAGTTCCACTTCGGCTGATAATCCTTTTTCCTGGAAGGAAAGATTTTGCAGGTATTGAAAACGATCGTATCGCTTTAATATTTCTTTGATGCTTGCAGTATCTGATATAGCAATGGTATCGGCAAAGGATTTGCCATCTTTTGCATATTTAAACACCCAGTCGTCAACCGAACCGGCAGTATCGAGGAAAAGATCATATTTTTTAGTAAACTCAACGAGCTGGAAATTTTTTAATGCTGTCTGAATTTTTTTATCGGCACCATTAAGGGAATTAACTGCCAGTATAATTTTTTTGCCTCCATAAGCCAGTTCAGTAACAAAGGCTAAGGGGGCTTTTTTAAATAATGAATCATCAGGTTTGTCCAATTTCACTGTGGCAGTAAAATATTTGACAGCAGTAACGGTACCCTTGTTCAGTAATTTATTATCAGCAGGCTTTAGTGTTCCTATGGGATAAAAACTTATGATGGAGCCTGCGGTAATTCCTGAAACTTCTCCACCCTTTATAACAATGGTTGTTTTATTGCTTTGCGCAACATCGACTTTGAAATAGGGCTCTTGTTTTACATATTCACCGCCAAAAAGTATCCGGTCAATACCATCACCTTCCAGCACTGGTTTTTGATTTTTTGCTTTCTCTCTCATGGTATTTTCTAGTAAAGCAAACAGGGCCCTGTAGGTGGTAGTGGTATCAGTTATTTCCCCAATCGCTTTACTGAAAGCAAAAGACAAAGATCCAACGGGTTTGCCATTGTCATCGCTGCATTCAAAATTCGGCTCTTGTGCCTGTGCACCTGAAATGAGAACATAGGTGGCTGCATCAGCATTTAATTTTGTTTTGCCCTCTTCTTTAAATACACCTCTTTCATCACTTTGTTTTAATTTTTTAGTTCCGTAATCAACACTGACTAATGGAATGGCGCCGCCCCGGATTTTTGCATCCCCCGCACCCCGTGATGCTGTACCTGAATGGCAGGCATCCATAATAACGAGTACATCCCCACCGGACCCGATTTTGTTTCTTAACAGCGTCATTTTTTCACCGAACACATCATCCCTGATATAACCCGGGGCAAGCTGGGGATACAATGTCCTGTTAAATGACATGGCAGCTCCGTAAGGAACAATGGCCTCATCCAATCCATCCACTTCATCATCACCATCATCTTCTAACTGTTGTCCATGCGTTGAAAAATGAATAACAATTATATCTCCGGAGCCGGAACTGCTGATGAGTTTGTCAAGGGCATTTTCAATACCTGCTTTAGTACCTTGTGAGTCGAGCAAAACAGTAATATTTTTAAAATCTTGTTTTTCCAACGCCCCTTTTATCAGTGGAACATCATTGGCGGAGCTGATGACTTTCCACATATTCTTTTCAACATCCGGGTATTTGCCAATGGCAACTATCAATGCCCGTTTTGTCTGGGCTTCGGTTTGCAGGCACACAAACAAAAGCAGGGCGGTTAAGGCGAATAATATTTTTTTCATAACAGGGGTTTAAATGTATGATGCGCAGTTATAATTACTAACTTATCTTTTAATGTTGTGTAAGTTATTATTTTAAAGAAATCTGGCAAATACCCTGTTACGGGTAGATCTGCAGGCAAATAACAACTCTCCTTCCATTAATGCAGAATTGAGCAGATTCTACCTCAACAGTATGCCCAATCGGCAACATTAGCCTCGGCTGCTGTGCCCATAAATGCACCGATGAAAAAATCATCAGACCCGACAAAAAAACTATTTTTAACCGCATACATTTTTAATTAATACTAATTTCAAATCACCACAAATTCCAGTCAAACTCCAGCACTTCTTTTCTTGTGGTTGGTTTTTGTTTTCCCTTTGTCAGTTCTTCCACGGTTTTACTTACATATTCTTTCAATTCATTTACACTTATTTCTCTGTCCCCGTTTTTATCGGCGGCTTTTTCCAATAACCCTTTTTTGATGGCATAGGTAAACACACCGTTACTGTATTTTGCATCTTCCAGGGCATATTCTAATCCGCCGGCAGCGCTGATGACAACGGTGCCATTGTTTTTACTTACATCGGCAAACAATTCTTTCATTAATTCAAAACTGTTTTGCAGACCCACCGATTTTTCAGTTGTTTTAACGACAAAACCTTTTGGGGCATATTCTTTCAGGCCTGATGAATCGGTTTGTTTCAACGAATCAATTTGAACATCCCTGTCTATTTCACCACTATGGCAGGCATCTATCAGCAGTAATTTTTTTCGGGCAGGTATATCTTCCAGCAAGTTCTCAATGTCATTATATTTCAATCCTTTTTTGGCAGGGTCTGCAAAATCAATATCATGTGTGGCAAAATAAAAATTGCTGCCGGTATCAACTAATCCATGTCCGCTAAGACTTATCACCACCCTGTCTTCTATACCTGTTTGTTTTAATTTGTTTTTTATGGCGAGTATATTTTCAGCAGTTGCTTTTGCATTAATAAAAGTATCAATCGAGCTGCCGGGAAATTTTTTGCTGAACTCAGCGGCAAGATCCCGGATGTCTTTATCGGCATAGTGCAGGTTCATACTATTGTCGAGGTAACTGCTTACA
>JANPMI010000221.1:0-17396 GCA_031422725.1 Chitinophagaceae bacterium
TCAAAGCGGAACTTCTGTTTGGATAAATATTCCTTTAATAACTCTTTATTACAATCTTATTCTCGAAAAAGACAAAAGACCACTAATAAGAGATTTGACAAATGATCAATTAAGAAGTTTTATTTCTCGAAAATACGCCGACCGTAAAATTTATTACGAACAAGCCAATGTAATAATTGATGAAGAACCTGTTCAATTGGATAAACTGATAGAAACAATATTTCATGCATAAGAATTATCTGGTAGCTGCTGCTATTTTTGGAGGGTTGGCTGTTGCGTTGGGTGCCTTTGGGGCACATGGCCTGGAAAAAATTACCACTGATTCAAAAATCCTGCATGGCTATCAGACAGGAGTACAATACCAGCTATATCATGCCCTCGCATTGCTGGCAGTTGGAATACTATCCGGAAAATTTTCAAACCGCTGGATAAAATGGGCTGCTGCCAGTTTTATTACCGGCATCATTTTATTCTCCGGGTCTTTGTACCTGCTTACCTGGCTGAAAATTCAGGAAAGCAGTGCTGTAAAATTTGCTGGACCTGTAACTCCCTTCGGAGGTTTGTTTTTAATTGCAGGATGGGTTTTTCTGTTATTATCAGTGGTAAAACAAAAATGATCAGACCGGCAATTCCAGCACCGTAACAGTTCCGGAGTTATTTTCAATGGTAAAAGTTCCGCCAATACTTTCCATCCGGCGGCCAATATTTTTTAAACCATTGCCAAATTGCCGCAGGTTCTGCATATCAATTCCTTTTCCATTATCAGCAATTTTTATCCGGAGCAGATGGGTTGCTTCAATATCAATTATAAGTTGAGAAGCATTGGAATGCTTTAATGCATTGTTCAGTGTTTCTTTGATACATAAAAATATATTTCGCCTTTTGTCACCTGTTAACTCCTGAAGAGGAATATTTTCAGGTGTATTTACTTTGCAGAAAATGGATGTGTTATCAAAGTATTCCAGTGCATAGGAACGTATATAAGAAATAAGATTGTCCAATGTGTCATTGCCGCTGTTCATACTCCAGATAATGGCATTCATTTTATTCAATACATCATTGGCAGATTGGGAGATTTTATCAATTTCCACCGGTGTATTTTCTTTCATCTTATTCCGGGCAATCTCACTCATCAGGCGGATGGCTGTCATACCGGCTCCTAATTCATCATGCATGTCTGCAGAAATACGTTCCCTTTCTTCCTGCTGCGCTTTATATACAGCAATTTCTTTTTCATACTCCTGAAGAAGGTTTTTTGCTTTTAATGTCTCTTTTTCCTTTGTCTGATCAATAAGCTGGCGGCGGTTTTTATGGTTTAACCCGGCAAGGAAGAAAACCAGTTCGAGCAACAATCCTATTTCATAATAAATAACAGAAGAGCTAAAAACACCAGGTAAGGTTTTAAAAAGAGGACTGAGAAATACAGCTAATTGTGAGATAAGAGCAAAAATAAACAGGCAGAGATTTCCCCAAAACAAGTATCGTAAGAGTTTATCTTTCCAAAGTTTCAGGCTGTACACCAGGAATATGATGATCATCAGCAGTAATAATACTTTGGTGATATTCTCCACCAGGTTTTCTGCACTAAAGTTGTCACTGAAATAATGAAAATAAGTATAGCTGATTAATGAAATGATCAGTAATAAAATACCTGCGTTATATAATTTATAAAGAAAGGGATGCTTACTGCGGGTGGTAAGAAATTTTTGCATAAATATCATGTAGAAAATGATCCCGGCAACCTGCATGATAAAATCCAGGTATCCTTCCACAAAAAAACTGGTGCTGTTACTATGAAAGCTATGCCTGGCCTGTGCGAATAACATTCCTCCCAGGAAAAAAGCATAGCCGGAATAATAAAGAAACTCCGGGTTGGCCGCCTGTAAAAAGCTGGCAACAGAAAAAAGTATCATCATCAGTAATAAACCGCAAAAAATATAAGTAATCATATTGTTCCGGTTATGGATACTAAAGAGGTCTGAAATGTACGAAGGCAGGTATTCACTGTTTACCAATCTTGGCCGTACAACATTATTATAGGTTTTTACAAACGAGAGTTCAGCAATAATGCTGGCAGAGTCATGCGGTAATAAAGTGATACGCCGGTACCCCGCACTATCGCTGACAGAAGGAAGAACAGCAGGAATTTTTTCAATCTCCTGCTTATTTGTTATTTTAAACAACCTGATATCATTATAATAAAAGCCGGGGAAAAAGAAAACAGCTACACTGGTATCCGCAGAATTACGGATATTGAATTTCAATAGTATTTTTTTTGTAACAAATTCATTGGGCACCGTGCCTTTGTGCCGGAGACCCGGACGGAAGGGGAGATTTGCATAAGCAGTTTCAGGATATTCATGGTTACGTATATAAATACTGCTGATGGTTTTGCTGATCGTTTTTACTAATGTGATTTTACTGATATCGGTGTAGCTGTTTACTAAACTGTCCTCCGGCAGAGGTGGTGCCTGTGCAGCGGAATTTAAACAAGGCAAAAAGCTAAGGGTAATTAAAAAAATATACAATAAAAAAGTTGCCTTTTTCATACCGAAAGTTGCTTGTGTTTCAAATGTAATATATCAGTTTTAGTTTTGGTAGTTTATGGCATACCACTTTCAGGTAATATTTTGACAGTAAACTAATTATCTTTGCTGCCATGGCTACCAAGCTGAAAAAGAAAACAAAAAACATTCCTGAGAAAAAACCAGCCAGATCCGACTTAAAAGCCTTTAAGGCAGAAAAGGAAGAGAAGATTGACTGGAAAGGCCTTGCCCGTGATGAGCGGACATGGAAGATAGTCGGAACCATATTCCTGCTGGTTGCCATTTTCCTTTTTATCTCCTTTATTTCTTATTTATTTACCTGGAAAGAAGACCAGGCTGTTGCTCAGCAGGGTTTTGCTGCACTGTTGGATAATGATAAACCGGTAGCCAATCTGCTGGGTCGTTTTGGGGCGGTTATCTCCCATTTTTTCATCTTCAATGCATTTGGTATCGCTTCTTTTCTTATCTGCACCTTCTTTTTTGTTGTAGGAGTGAATCTATTATTCCGGCGCAAAGTTTTTTCTATCTGGAGAAACCTTAAATACGTTACAGTTGGTTTACTCGTTTTATCTGTTTCGCTGGCTTTTGTATTTGCAAAAGAAGATTTTGCCTTCGGCGGCGGAGTGGGGGATATGATTAACCTGAAACTTAGCGGTGCTTTGGGAACAGTTGGCACCGGTGCAGTTCTTTTAGTGCTGGCACTTGGCTATTTTATCTGGCAGTTTAACCCTGCTTTTAATTTTCCGGGAAGGAAAGCAGAAGCAGCACCGGACGAAAGCGAAGCAATGCCTGCTGCCGGAGCTAAAACTATTAATGATAGTTATAACGGGAATGATGATACCGGCCAGCAGGGTAATTCAGCAAAATCAGATATTGGACTGATAATAAATTTTCCTGATGAAAAACCTTTGCATGATTTTACCATAATAGAAAAAGAGGAGACTGAGGAAGAAGAACCGGCAGACAAAATAGATGATCAGACGCCAAGTATTGAGAAAGAGATAGTGAGTGAAATGCTCCATCAGCATGACTTTAATGAGGAAAACGAAACAGCAAAAGAGAAAATATCCCTTCCTGTAAAAGAAAAGCAGGGGAATAAAAAACCTGATGAACCTCTTGAGCTGGAAATAAAAGCAGTGCCGGATAAAATTACTGAGGAAGAAGAATTAATCGCAGCAACCCTTCCTCCCTACGAACCTACGCTTGACTTACGTGATTATAAATATCCCACACTGAGCCTCCTGGAAACACATGGTAGCGAGAAAATATTTCAGGATGCCAATGAACTGGAGAATAATAAAAACCAGATTATTGCTACACTAAGAAATTATTCAATTGATATCCAAAAAATAAGTGCCACCGTTGGCCCCACAGTAACTTTGTATGAAATTGTTCCGGCTGCCGGCGTACGGATTTCCAAAATTAAAAACCTCGAGGACGATATTGCCCTGAGTCTGGCGGCATTGGGTATTCGTATCATTGCCCCTATTCCCGGAAAGGGAACCATTGGCATTGAAGTGCCCAATGTGAAGAAGACGGTAGTCAGCATGAAAACATTGCTGGAATCAGAAAAGTTTCAACGCAACAGTTATAGTTTGCCTATTGCAATCGGAAAAAAGATAGATAATGAGAATTTTATTGTGGACCTCACCAGCATGCCGCACTTGCTGATGGCAGGTGCCACCGGGCAGGGTAAATCCGTTGGATTAAATGCCATCCTGGTTTCTTTGTTATATAAAAAACATCCATCACAACTGAAATTAGTATTAATTGATCCCAAGAAAGTGGAGTTGAGTGTTTACCGGCATATCGAAAAACATTTTCTGGCAAAGCTGCCGGGTGAGGAAGATGCTATTATCACCGATACAAAAAAAGTGGTGCATACACTCAATGCTTTGTGTATTGAAATGGATAACCGCTACGATTTGCTGAAAGAAGCGGGGGCAAGAAATATTAAAGAGTACAACGAAAAATTTATTAAACGGAAACTGAATCCGCAAAAAGGCCATCAGTTTCTTCCTTTTATAGTCCTGGTAATTGATGAGTTTGCCGATTTAATTATGACAGCAGGAAAAGAAATTGAGATGCCGATTGCCCGGCTGGCGCAGTTGGCCCGGGCTGTTGGTATTCATCTTATCATTGCCACTCAACGTCCGTCGGTGAATATCATTACGGGTACCATCAAAGCCAACTTCCCTTGCCGCATTGCCTTTAAGGTTACTTCCAAAATTGATTCAAGAACCATTTTGGATACAGGTGGTGCTGAGCAATTAATTGGGAAAGGAGACATGCTGATTTCCCATCATGGGGAAGTAACCCGTTTGCAATGTGCATTTGTTGACACGCCGGAGGTAGAACAAATTGTTGAATTTATTGGTGATCAGCGGGGCTACCCTCAAGCCTTCCTGTTGCCGGAGTATATTGATGAAAAGGAGCTGGAAGGAAAAGATTTTGATCTGAATGACAGAGATTCTTTATTTGAAGATGCGGCCCGGCTGATTGTACAAAACCAGATTGGTTCCACGTCATTATTACAGCGCAGAATGAAGCTGGGTTATAACCGGGCAGGCCGGTTGATGGACCAGTTAGAAGCTGCCGGGGTCGTTGGCCCTAACCAGGGCAGTAAAGCAAGGGATGTATTAATAAAAACGGATATGGAACTGCAGCAGCATCTCGCTGCATTGGGTTGAGGCGTTACCGGGTTGTTAAGAAAAAGCATGAAATGCAACCCGGTATGGTCATTGCCTATCCTGCTTCGTACTAATGTAATTCAGTTATCTTTAGCTGCCTTTTTAAAAGGGCTGCACAAACCAATAATGATGAAAAAATTATACTTATTTATTTCCCTGTTTACCCTGGTAATTTATGCTGAAGCCCAGTCCAGCGATCCGGCTGCCAAAGCTATTCTTGATGCTGTCAGTGCCAAATTCAAAACATTTACTACGGTTAATGCTGCATTTTCCTATAAAGTGGAAAATGCAACTGGAAAAGTATTGTCTTCAAAAAAAGGCACTTTACTTATGAAAGGAACAAAATACCGGGTAAGTTTCAGTGGGCAGGAAATATTTTGTAATGGTACTACGGTCTGGAATTATGATAAAGCTGCCAATGAAGTAACCATCAGTAAACTGGATGCATCAGGCGGAATGATTACTCCCCAGAAATTATTTACCAATTTTTACGATAAAGATTTTCGTTACCTGTTGAATGGTGAAAAAAAGATAGGTACAAAAACCATCCAGGAAATAGAAATGACGCCGATTGACAAAAGCAAGCCTTTTCATAAGGTGTATCTGCAGGTGGACAAGGCTGCTAAAACCATTTACAGCACTAAGGTATTGGAGAATGCCGGGAACCGGTACATTTATACGGTTAGTACAATGAAAACAAATACAGTAATGGCTGACACCCAGTTTGTGTTTGACAAATCAAAATATCCCGGCGTGGATGAAGTGGATTTAAGATAAAAAAAGAACTAAGATTTATATTATTTAAAGGATTATCTGGAAATGATAATCCTTTTTCATTATTACACCAGAGCCTTTCTCAACTTCACTAATTGTTGCAACAACCCTTCCAGCAAATCAAGTTGAAGCATATTAGCTCCATCACTTAATGCTTTAGAAGGATTTGGATGTGTTTCAATAAATAAACCATCAGCTCCGGCTGCAATAGCGGCTTTGGCAATGGTAGCAATCAATTGCGGATTGCCACCCGTTATGCCTGATGTTTGATTTGGTTGTTGTAAAGCATGGGTAACATCCATCACCACAGGAACGCCGTGTGCCTGCATGGCGGGTATGTTACGATAATCAACCACTAAATCCTGGTAGCCAAAAGTGGTGCCTCTTTCGGTCAGCATTATTTTATCATTGCCTGCATTGCGGATTTTATCAACAGCAAACTTCATCGCTTCACCACTTACAAATTGTCCTTTTTTTACGTTAACTATTTTTCCAGTTTCCGCAGCAGCAATTAGTAAATCAGTCTGGCGGCAAAGAAAAGCAGGTATTTGTAATACATCCACATATTGAGCTGCTTTAGCTGCTTCTTCCGGCGAGTGAATGTCTGTAACAACAGGCAGTGAATATTTCTTGCCGGTATTCTGCAGCATCTTCATAGCAACATCATCTCCCAGACCTGTAAAAGATGCACCACTTGTGCGGTTAGCTTTGCGGTAGGATGATTTAAAAATATAAGGGATGCCCAGGTTTTTGCAAATTGTGGAGACTTTTTCTGCAACTTCCATTAGCAGGGCCTCACTTTCCACTACGCAGGGGCCAGCCAATAGAAAGAAATTTTTTTCGTCGTAAGATTGATTGGTGAATATGTCTTTTAGGAATTTTTCCATGCGGCAAAGATAAGTGGGATCGTACAAGAGGCAAGGTGCAGGCAGAAAAACCGGGTTGATTAAAAATCTTGTATCTTGATTCTTGTATCTTGTGCTTTTATTTATTTGTTATGATCAAAGATAAAATACTGGTAATTGGCGCCTCGGGTCAGATTGGTGTAGAACTTACACTGGCACTTCGTAAAATTTATGGCAATGCTAATGTTGTTGCTTCTGATCTGCGGGAACAAAACCCCTTACTGGAAGGCACCGGCCCTTATGTAAGCCTGGATGTGATGAATAAAGAGATGCTCCATGTGCAGGTGATCCGGCAAAACATTACCCAGATATATTTATTGGCAGCCATTCTTTCTGCCACCGGTGAAAAAAATCCCGGGCTCGCCTGGAACCTGAATATGCAGGGTTTGCTCAATGTTCTCGACATAGCAAGAGATGAAAAACTGCAAAAAGTCTATTGGCCTTCTTCCATTGCTGTATTTGGCCCTACATCTCCCAAGCAGAATTGTCCGCAGCAAACTATTATTGAACCGGCCACGGTATATGGTATCAGTAAATATGCCGGTGAATTCTGGTGCAATTATTTTCATCATCGTTTTGGTGTAGATGTCAGAAGTATCCGTTATCCGGGTTTGATTTCTTATAAATCTGCCCCCGGTGGTGGCACTACAGACTATGCCGTAGAAATTTATCATGAAGCATTAGAGGAAAAAAAGTATGAGTGTTTTTTAAAAGAAGACACTTATTTACCCATGATGTATATGCCGGATGCCATCCGGG
Organism: Chitinophagaceae bacterium; assembly: GCA_031422725.1. Lineage (GTDB taxonomy): Bacteria > Bacteroidota > Bacteroidia > Chitinophagales > Chitinophagaceae > JJ008. Next base: position 7,675 of record JANPMI010000221.1, read on the forward strand.
CTACGATTGAACTGATGGAAGCACCTGCAAATAAAATATCAATACGAACCTCTTACAATGTATCCGCTATGAGTTTCTCCCCCAAAGAAATTGGAGCCTCCATTAAAAAGCATATCCCGGATTTTTCTATTTCTTATAAACCAGATTACCGGCAGGCTATTGCCGAAGGATGGCCACAGAGTATTGACGATGCTGTTGCCCGGAAAGACTGGGGATGGAAAGAAGAATATGATTTGGATGCAATGACGAAAGATATGTTGGAGAACCTGCCTGCCTGCCGGCAGGTTTGAAAATCAGGAATTGTCCCCAATGGGAAATTGTATAATTAATACCTTATTTTTTGTTTGCAAAGTAGAAGCTAAAGCCGCCTGTAATCTTTTTTTTGTCATCAATCCAGATTTCCTGTTTTAAAGTGATTTCAACGGGATGTTTTATATTAGAGTGGTCAAAACTTATTTTTATCAATCGCTTCTCTTTTGGCCGTAGTTGAATAAGGCTGTCCTGATAAATATTACTTAACTTGAAAGATATCTTTTTCGGGTTATCTACAGTCACTTTTGTTTTTATTATTTTATTTGTGGGATTGTGTATGTAAAGAGCCTGCATTGCTAAACCCCCTCCCGGTTCTATACTGAAATTTTTATGAGTGATATTGTTATAGTATGGAGTGATATCATCCAGCTCAGTAATAGCACTCACTTCAGTTGATGGTAAAGGGTCATCCGGCGAATCAATCATAGCTAATAAACAATAATGATTCACCGGGTTAAGGGCAGGGTCGGGGGAAGTAAAATCAAAAGAAACAATCTGTGCAGCATCTGCACCTGGGTTATTTGCAAGGGAACTGCCGGAGTATTGAAGGTTAGAAATGGTTTGCGTGCCGAGATAATTCCAAACAGGATCGCCTGGTCTGTCGGCAGGAAAACCGCTCCATAAAGCGGGAAGAGCCAACCCGCCATACACCCAGTATAATTTAATATTGACAGATGCAGCGGTTCTGTATCCCCTGTTCCTTACCCGAACATAAACTTTGTTTATTCTGTTGCTAACCGGTTTGTCATACCCCAGGTTTTCAAATCCGGCATTATCCACGGGAGCAGCTTCATAAGGGTTGCCAGGCCGGTTTATATCGGGGGCATCTATTTTTATATCCGGGCTTTTCCAATGTCCTATAAACCGGTTATTCTCTTCAAACCTCCAGTTACTCGGCTGTTCAGTATTACCCCAATCCAATTCATTGTCACGGATAAAAATATCTACGCCATTTCTACCACCTTTATCTGTTCGGGAAGAAACAATCTTCACTGCTTCATAGGCATTTAATCTGCCAAAGCCATGAGTGCCGGTTATGCTTTTCCCGTTTTCTATAGCATAGCCTGCCCTTGACGGCTCTATCTTATCCGCACAATCTTGTAATAAATACCGTAACTGTTGTGGTGTTAGTGAAGGGTTGGCAGATAATAAAAGGCCTGCCACTCCTGCCGTTAATGGTGCTGAAGCAGACGTTCCTTTAAAACAGGACATATAATTACCTAGTGCATCCGGAACATCATCGGGACAGCTTTCAGATTCGAAAATGCCATTACTATCCCCCCCGGGTCCCATTATATCAGTAGTGGTAATTCTGGGGGTTATGTTATTATCATAAGCACTTGGCGCCAATAAATCAAGGCACTCCCCCGTACCACTATTGTCAAAAAGATCCTGACAGTTTGATCTGGAGAGTGCGAATGTAAAGCCGAGCTCGGAAAGTGAACCTGTTGCGCAGGATGGTACCGGTGTGTTTTTCATACTGCAAATCAAAAGGACACCCGCCGCCTCTGCCCGGTTTATTACATCAGGTAACCTGGGGATTGCTGCTGTTGGGTTCCAGGAGCAATTAATAATTTTTGCACCCCTGCTTATTGCATAATCAATGGCATCCACATCATCCTGGGTTGTGCTTCCCAGCCGGGTTACAATTGGTAAGAGACTGCATTCGGGACAACTACCCACAACTCCTAACCCATTTGAATCTGCTGCCGCCACCCCGGCGACTTCTGTACCATGGTTCCCCCCATTAAGATTATTTGAATTGTTTACGAAATTCCTTCCAAGAATATCATCCACAAAGCCATTCCTGTCATCATCAATATTGTTCAATGGTATTTCATCATTGTTATAAGCATAATTATCTCTCAGATCTTCATGATCAGCATCAAACCCATTATCAATCACTGCTATAATAATATCTTCCGAACCCATCGTGAAATCCCAGGCCAGCTCGGCATCAATATCTGCATCCTTAGTGATATTGGCAGAGCCCCTGTTTAACAAATGCCATTGTTTGATAAATAATTCATCGGTGGGTTCCAGTCCTTCAAATTCCTTTATATAGATAAGATTAATATCAGCAGATTTAATTAACGTATTATCCCTAAGCTGATGGGTCATTTTAAGTGCATCCGCCGGTGCTTTATCTGATACTGTCACGGTATATTCATTTGGTACAAAGGGACTTTTCCTTTTTAGAATAAGACCATAATCGCTAAAGAATTTTTTTACCACTGTATCAGATACTCCTGCTTTAAATTCAACAATTATTTCGTTTGTTACAAATACTGTGGCTTTTGATTCTTTTACTTGGGAAAGATAACCAGCGTTCAGAATAAGGGTTTTATAATTTTCTTTCAGCCTTCCTGCTTCTTTCTCAAGGAAGGGAATTGATTTATTTCCCGAAGTAGGGGTAATACGGAGAATATTTCCATCTTTCGGTATAAAACCAACAGAAACATATCCTTCCTGCACTAAAATACTCTCTATTTGTTTCTTTACGGCAGTAAAATTGGTTTGACTGCTGTCTCCGGGCCCGTCATCTCTCAATAACAGGCCGAGGGTGTCGCCTGACGGTATAGTGATTTCTATTTTTTTGTTGCCATAGTAGTAGAATGTGGCTGAATTTTGATTAGAAGCCTTTTTAGAAAAATTGCAGGAATATAAAAGGATGGTTCCTGTTATCAAAACAGCAACAACGTGTAAATAATTCAATTGAATTTTATACATATATAAACAGGTTTAATCGGCGAGTCCGTTTTTAACGGCAAACATTACAATTCCTGCTGTATTTCTAACTCCTATTTTTTCAATTAACCGTTGACGTATTCCTTCTACTGACCGGGGGCTTAGAAATATTTCCTTGCCTATTTCCGCTGCCGTTTTTTCTTCACAAATAAGTTTTAATACCTGTTGTTCTCTTTCTGTCAGGTCTATATTCTGATTGAACGATGGTTTCAGGTTATTTTTCAGCACTAATTTTTTCAATAGGGCTTTATTGACTACATCATTAAAATAATAGCCGTTCTCATGCACGGCATATATTGATTTTCGTATTTCTTCTGATTCGGCATTTTTCAGCAGGTAGCCATTGGCGCCATTTTCCATCATGTGGATGATGAATTTATCATCCTCATACATCGTTACTACCAATACTTTTATAGAAGGATATTTTTTCCTGACCGCTTTGGTGGCTTCCATGCCATCCATGATGGGCATTTTCAAATCCATGAGGATGACATCGGGAATAGTTGTTTCTAATGCTTTCAGCAAATCTTCGCCATTGTCCGCTTCCATCATCACATCAAGGTTTTCATCCGCCGATAGGCCTACTTTAAGCCCATCCCTGAAGATTTTATAATCATCTGCTATGGCAATTTTTATTTTACTCATGTCTGGCTTTATTTACTTTGTACTTGTGGCGTTATTTTCGGCGAAGTAGTAACAGGTACATGTATATTGATACGATAACCTTCGCTGCCGCCGGCAAAATGTATGGTTCCTTTCAGCATGATAACACGATTCTGAATATTTTTTAAACCCAATCCTTCCTTACGGTACCGCAGTTCTTCAAATTGTTCCTGGGTAAGCCCGTTACCGTTGTGAAAAAGAACCAGGTCTAGTTCATTGTCTTTATGAGTAGAACTGATGATGAACTCCGTAGCATTAGCATGTTTCAGGATATTATTCATTAACTCCTGCAGCATCCGGTAGATGCTTATATCATTATCAGGATTTTCTGTCTGATAGCTGTCATCCAATTCGGTGGTGGCTTTGATGATAGCGCCTTGCATAATTTTTCTGATAAAATCTCGGATGGCCTCATTTAGTCCAAACTCTTTTAGAATATTAGAATGAAGATTGTGGGAAATACCCCGGACTTTGTGAATAACATCGTTCAGCAACTCACTCCCCTTATCATGTAGGCTTTTATCCCGTTCATCCAGGCTTACTGTTTTAATGCCCAGCAGGTGCAGTTTAGCCGAAGAAAGTATGGCGCCTACTTCGTCATGCAGTGTTTCGGCAATGCGGTGGCGTTCTGTTTCTTCACTCCGCACAGCCGCTTCAATCAGGAGATTTTGTTGTTCTTCCCGCAGTTTTTCCATAGCAATCCGGTGCTGGTTTTTTTTTCGCTGGCTGAATACAACCGCCAGCAGCACACTTATTACCATCAGCAGCATTACGGCAATGCCCAGGATTACAAGAAAGGTTAAATCAGTACCCATTTTTTTTTCTGAAATTTATGGCTATACAGATACAAAGAACGATAAATACAATATTGTGTACATCCCAGATATTGACAGCAAAAACTTTAAGCTTTTGCTTTAAAAGATAGGTATAAAAAAGAAAGATAAAAAAATTGGCCGCCACATAAATGCTGAGACCTGTTACAACCCAAAAACCGGGTTGTTTTTCTAAAGCGGTTCCTTTGTCATCAATCGTCAGATAAATATAATACTGAAGACAATAAAACAAAAGAATAGCAGCCTCCGTGGCAAGCAGGCGGCTGCTTAACATGGCATAATTAAAAAAGTCTTCGAAAAAGATAAAGTTGATAAGTAAAAGTAATATAAACAGAAAAGGCAACACAGCTTTAACCCTGTGCATAAAACGCTGATTTAATAAAATAAAAAACCAGCTGAACAACAATAATCTAATTACGGAATGAATATTATATAGAAAGTTATTGCTCCGTAAAAATTGAGGAAGATCAGTCAGTCCAAGACGGTTTCTATACCAGATTACAATTGCCCCGATATTTAATACGAAAGCAATCCATACATACATCCTGACTGGTTTTAAATAGGCAGGTGGATTTTTACGGGTTAGTATAAAAGCCAGAGGTATAAGCAAAGCCCACACCTCTGACCAGTCAAAAATTGCTCTAAGTATTGTCAAAATCATTAGTCTGCGTCTTTAGGGGGAGAAGGATTTGTGGGAACTCCAGAATCGCCTCCGCAATACAAAACTGCTCCATATTTCAGACAGATCTCATAGCATACATTTTTCCCTTTCATCACCGGTTTAAATATCAATTCATAATCCTGTGCGGCAGAAATTCCCGATGCAGTTATAAGGTCATCATCAATTTTTTTGAAATTCACTTGCTGATCTCCCAATACAAATTCATCAGGTACTGCTATGCCAATATTAGGGGTTATGGTCAAAATTCTGCTGAGAGTCATTCCTGTTTTTTCAAAGTCATTTTTAGTTTTTGAGGCATAGGCAATAAGCGAAGGGGAATTTATCGCAACTGAATGAAAGTAAAACTGCACCACCATTTTTTTTGATGCACCACCGTGATAAGTTTTAAGAGCTTCATATTGTGTTTTTGAAAGCGACAATTCATAAAAATTTGTGCTAATCCTATACATAGTAGAAAATGGGCCGGCCGCTTTTTGTGCAGGAGTGCAGGAAAAAAAGAGGATGGAAGGAATAAGCAGAAACAAAAAGCCTGTCAAAATGAACCTGAAAGACAATGGCATTGTAAGTTTCATAATTTTAATTTTTAGTGGTTAAAGAGAAAAGATTTGCGATTTTCATCAGGCCGGAATAAAATTCTGAACTAAAATAAACTCCTACAATCAACTTTCAAAGGCCTTAAAGTAACATTGCGTAGATACTCTTACATAATGCGTAGTTGTACGCATCCCTGATTTTTTGATGTAGCAAGCATTTTTTGCAGTTTAATTTCGGATTTTAAATATGGTCAATCTTATTTTGTGATAGCGGCCGCTTATAGGCTTTACGAAGAGCCAGAGCCATCAAAATGCAAAAAATAAGGAAAGTGACTGAGAAAATCTTCATTGTCAGCATTCCAAACTCCGGATTTTTTTCAAATAAAGGGTAGAAGAAAAGAAAAATAAAAAAACTCAGCGCCTCATACAGGCTGATAGCCGTACACACAAGAAAAGAAGGGTGTTTCAGCCAGTCAATCTTACTTTCATCCTGCATAGAACAAAAGAAATACAAAAAGGATAAAAGCAGAAGAACAATGCTTTCAACCGAAAAAAGACGACTACTCAGTAAGAGTGGATTTCCCCAAAAAATAAAATTAACCAATACAAAAAGTATATAGACAGGTATGATAATTTTTATCAATCTGGAGGAACTTAACAACTTTAGATTAGTAATATACCATCCCAGAAGCAACACCCGTACAAAGGAATGCAGGTTATAAAGGATGTTGTTGTTTTGAAAATTAGGAGGCAAGCGGTCATGATAAATGGAAATGATTATTGCAGCCAGGTTCAGGATGAAAGCGATGCATATATAAAGAACTACAGGCAGCATTCCGCTTCCTTTTGTGCCGAAGAGAATAATAATGGCCAGAGGTATTAGTAAAGCCCATACCTCTGACCACTGAATGACTGAATTTAAGAAACCGTCCATTTATTATTTTATTCTTCGGATGCCGCAACACTGCAATAAGGAGGACAAGGCCATGTGCCAAAGCCCTTCATTGCTTCAGCAACCCCCGCCCTCACAATTTCAATATCAAAACTGATATAAGGTGGATATGTTGTATTCGGTATGAATCTGACAAAATCAAATACTTCCAGGGTACCATCGGCTTTGATGATTTTTAAACCATCAAGGTCCACCCAATTATTGGCAAAAGCAGTTGGCCCGGAGAGAGTTTTTGCTACACATGTTGTGTCAATTGCCAAGATGCTTTTCCCCCCTCCCTGCACCTGTGTCATGCTTTTTCCCGGGTAGGAAACAAGTTGCATATTACTTCCGGCCGAGGCAGCGTCAGCTGTATAAAATTGTAATAGTAACTTTTTGATTCTGTTTGAATTCCCCGGGTTGGTCCAGCCACTATCCACCCAAGCCTGGACCTGGGCTTTAGTTAGTATTACACAATTCATTTTGAACGGGGGTTTGGTTTCTTCACCTTCCTTTTTTTTGTCGCCGGAAGTACATACCCAAAAAAGAAGGGTGACAACGGCCAATGAGAAAACAAACTTGAATGCGGAAAGAACAGGATTTTGCTTAGAGTGTTCCATGATTGTTGATTTTGGTGGGAAAAGAGTGTTAAGAGTTCTCACCAGGCAGGAGTAAAATCTTCAACTAAAGTAGCAAGCTATTTCGAACTTTCAAAGGTCTCATGAAATTATTGCGTATATACACCTGTTTGCTACGTAGTTGTTCGGAGCTTTGAGGGTCTGGGCTGATACTTCTGCGTTGTACTGCGTATTGCCTGCGTAGATACTCCTTTAGTCAAAAGTAATTCTGCGGATAACTGTTTGTACAGCATTTCCACGCAGTTGTTAAGCCTTTTACCAGTTCATTTACCCCATCTCATTTTTACGCATTTCCTACCTTGTTTTCAGGCCATTGCTGAGGCAAAATTGTGTCATAAATCTATTGTATGACACGATATATCATCATCAGCATCTTCTTCCTGGCAATGACTTCAATGACGTCTTTTACTGCTTCTGCCGGAACAAAAAAATCGTCATCTATTACTGTCAGCGATACCAAACAGGCAGAATCCCATTCAGCTTCTGAACCCATGAAGCAGCTTCCGGCCACTAAAACAGTACCGCCTGCGGCCCCTCATGAAAAGGCCCATGCTCCTAAGCTGGAAGAGCTGCCCCATATTCATCATTATCATAAGGATAGGGTGAAAAAAGTAAAACGTCATCATAAAAAGTGCTGGGTACTGAGTATGGTATTGCTGGTACTGTGCCAGGTTGCCCTATTGGTAATTGCCTACATGCATATCACTCCTCATTAAAATATCAGGCAAAATATTGATAAAGAAAAAAATTAATAACGTACAATCCTAAAATGTTCAAACTGCTTTAATGAAAGTTCAATAATCTCCACCCCGGATACCACGGCACGGGGTGGTCCTTTTTTACACCAGTCTGTAAACGGGGCAAGTTGCTCCGGGGATCCGGTAACGACAATATAAACACTTCCATCCTCCAGGTTTTTAATCTCACCGGTAAGGCTTAATTCCAGAGCTTTCTCTTTGGCAGTTTGCCGGAAAAAAACTCCCTGAACTTTGCCTGAAATGATAATGGAGATTGTTTTCTGCATCTATGTTTAAAATTCAATCAAACTAACGATCTCTTCAAGATACCGCTGGTCAGTCATATCAAACTGATTATAATCACTGCTGTCCACATCTAATATCGCTACTACTTCATTATTGCGGATAACTGGTACTACAATTTCGGACCTGGATAAACTGCTGCATGCTATATGCCCCGGAAATTTTTCTACATCAGGTACTATCAATGTTTTTGATTCAGCCCAACTGCTGCCGCATACACCTCTCCCTTTTTTTATTCTTGTACAGGCTACAGGTCCCTGGAAAGGAGCCAGCACCAGTTCGTCCTGAGCATTGTCGAAGGATCTTTTAACTACATAAAAACCTACCCACAGCCAGCCAAATTGTTCTTTTAACGCTGCGGCTACATTTGCCATGTTTGCAATTATATCCGGTTCGCCTTCCAGCAATGCTTTAATCTGGGGAACGAGGGATTGATATTGTTCTGCTTTATTACCGATATTGATCTGCAAGTCTTCTGCCATGCCGCAAAGATAATATTTCAACTGAAGTCTGAATATTGGAAATGTGAGACAGTCTCGTCTTATGACATCGCAATCTCTTTTTCCTCCGTAACTTCCCATAAAATATCCACCGCTATGCGAAAGCTGATCATTACAGGTTGCTGGTTATTAGTTACTGGTTATGCCCAATCACAGGTATTTGGTGGCACACCGCCCTCTCAAAAGTGGAAACAGATCAATACGGATACAGCAAGAATTATTTTCCCCGCAGGCCTTGACAGCCAGGCTAACAGGGCTGCTTCCATAGTACATTACCTGGCAGGTCAAAAACCAGTTTCCCTTGGTGATCAACTGAAGAAGATTGATATCGTTTTACAGCATCAAACCACCATTGCAAATGGCTACGCCGGTCTTGGTCCATTCAGAAGTGAGTTTTTTCTGACCCCGGTACTTAACAATTTCCAGGAAGGAAGCATTGGCTGGACCGATCAGCTGGCCGTTCATGAATACAGGCATATACAGCAGTTTAATAATTTTAATAACGGGCTGAGTAAAACCATGAAATTTTTATTTGGAGATGACGGTTATACACTTGCAATTAATGCAGCAATACCCGATTGGTTTTATGAAGGCGATGCTGTCTATAATGAAACGGTGCTTAGCAACCAGGGCCGGGGAAGATTGCCTCTTTTTTTAAATGCTTATCCATCACTCTGGCAGGCCGGAAAAAAATATTCCTGGATGAAATTGCGGAATGGCTCCCTGAAAGATTATGTTCCCAATCATTATTACCTCGGGTATTTGCTGGTAAATTACGGAAGAGAAAAATACGGCACTGATTTTTGGACAAAGGTTACCAGAGATGCCAGTGCTTACAAAGG
>JANPMI010000222.1:0-1862 GCA_031422725.1 Chitinophagaceae bacterium
CATTATGTAATGCTTATTCTGAATAAGGTGGACCCTGTTTTTTCCAATGAGGCCAAGAATGCTTTTATCAGGTACAATAAAGACACTTATTATAATAAGACTTATTCTATTGATCTTTTCCAGCTGGATACTGATAACCGGCTATTACTGATTGCCCCATTTGCCAATGCCGGGGAAGCAATAAGTTATATTGAAAAAACCCAGCCAAAAACTGCCTCGGAGATTATACCCTGGCTCAAAGGTGGTAAATACAATTTCAGCATACTGACCAACAGCAATTTTGATTTGCTGAAGGGCAATAAAGATATCGAAGCGTATAAAGCTTTCCTGAATCAGTATTTTCCCGGTAAGTTTTAATACTGTCAGGCCTTTACGGAAAGAAAATTGGATTGTTTTGGCAAAAAATTAATTCTGCTACCGGTTCTGCAGCAAAGGTTTTTCTTAATTTCGATATTGCGTTTTGAAGAATCAATGACTCACAGCCTGAAAATTGCCCCTTTAACCACAATCTCTTCGCAATTATGAAAAAAGCAGTTCGTATTTTCTGGCGGGTTTTTGCCGGTGGTTTAGCCGCATTTATCATCATGATTTTTCTCGCCAATATTGGTGTGTTTGGTAAAATGCCTTCATTGGTGGAACTGGAAAATCCTTCCATCCTGCAGGCATCAGAAGTATATGCGGAAGATGGCACCCTGATGGGAAAATATTATACAGAGAGAGGCAACCGCAGCAATATAAAATACAGCGATATTTCACGCCATGTAATTGATGCCCTTGTAGCAACAGAAGATGAAAGGTTTTACAGTCATAGCGGAATAGATTTTAAATCAACTATGCGGGCCGTTCTTACAGCCGGCACATCAGGCGGCGGCAGTACCATTACCCAGCAGTTAGCTAAACAATTATTGGACCAGGGCAGTAAAAACAAAGCATGGCGTGTCATTGAAAAATTAAAAGAATGGAGTATTGCTGTAAAATTAGAAAAGAATTTTACTAAAGAAGAAATCATCACCCTTTACCTGAATGTAGTTCCATTTGGTAATAATATTTATGGTATCCGTAACGCCGCCCGGACATTTTTTCAAAAAGAACCCGACCGTCTCAATATAGAAGAAGCTGCTTTGCTGGTGGGTATGCTAAAAGGCAACAGTATTTATAACCCGGTCCGCAATCCCAAAGCTGCATTGGAACGCCGCAATATTGTAATTGGTCAGATGGAATCAAATAAAAAGATTACTTCCGCTGAAGCAAAACGGCTTAAAGCATTACCCATTACACTCAAATACAAAAAATTAGATGAAAATACCGGCTATGCTCCCTATTTCCGTGAAGTATTAAAAGATGAAGTGCGGGAAGCATTAAAAGGCATTAAAAATTTAAATGGAGATGCGTATGATATTTATGATGATGGATTGAAAATCTATACGACCATCAATCCGCAAATGCAGCAATACGCAGAGGAAGGCATGGCGTTGCAGATGACAGCATTGCAACGCAGTATAAATGCCAGGGCCGCCATAAAAAATGGAACGATATGGAAGGGCCATGAAAAAATTCTGGAAAGAGCTGTAAAGGAATCTGACCGCTGGAGAAACCTGGAAGAAGACGGACTAAGCGATAAAGAAATAAGGGCCAGTTTTAATGTAAAAGTGCCCATGAAAATATTTGCCTGGAATACAAAAAGGGAAAAAGATACGGTGATGACACCGTATGATTCAATAAAATATCACCGGCAAATGGAACAGGCTTCTTTTATGGCCATGGATCCGGTGACTGGTGAAGTAAGAGCATGGGTGGGCGGTATTAATTTTAAAACATACAAGTATGACCATGTAAACCTGAAAACAAAAAGACAGGTAGGC
>JANPMI010000223.1:0-65153 GCA_031422725.1 Chitinophagaceae bacterium
AACCATACCGAAAAAATAGATATTCATCATTCGCTTTTTCCCAAATCTGTCAATTAAAATACCTCCGATAAGCATACCCCCAATGCCACCAATTAAGGTAGAAGTAGCATAAAATTGAGAATAGGAAACATTGGTCCAGCCCAATTCTTTTACGGTAAAAATGGGCAGCAATGTGGCAATATAATTATACGAACCCTGAGCAATAAATAGGATTAAGGCAAGCAGCAGGGAATTGCGTAAACTAAAAACACGGTATAATGATTTGAAAATAGTACCCCAGCTTGTCAATTGCAGTTTTTTAGCTTCCGGGGATGCAGTGCCTGATGTCCATGGCAGTATCTTTTCATTTTGTCGTTCTCTTAAAAATAAAGGCACAAGCATTATTATAGCAATCATAACCGAAAGAAAGAGTATAGCGGTTGTAAAATTATATTCATTTAAAAGCCAGCTACCTAATGCCAGTGATGAAGAAATGCCAATAATTTTTGAACCCCACATTAAACCATTGGCACGGGCCTGTTGGTTTATTGGAATAATATCAACAGCCATTCCATCGGTAGCCACATCCTGAAAAGATCCAAAGAACGATACTGCAAAACCTGCTGCCATAAACAGATTTAAATTATTTAACGGATCAGGTACATAAGCCATGGCAATACAACTTACTATTAATCCTGTTTGACCGAAAAGTACCCAGGGTCTTTTTCGTCCCATTGGTAAATAGGTATAGCGATCCATGAGTGGTGCCACAATAAATTTAAAACTCCAGGGCAATCCACAAGCTATTGCAAAGCCAGCTATTTCTCCGGGTGTTTTACCATTCATTGCCATCCAGGCCGGAATGCCAAAAAATAACATTCCTTCCGGCACTCCCTGAGCAAAATACAAGGCAATAAAATTGAAATACCTTAAAAAAGAATTTTCGGAAAGGGCTGGCAAGTTGTTGCTTTTTTTTAATGGAATACTTATTACGTTATTCATAAAAAAATTTACTTACAGCATTTAAAAATTGGAGGAGTGTTTTATGTACACTCCTCCAATTTTTATATCGTTAGACATTCCGGGATAAATAAAATTATTATAAATTTTATAACAAAGTGGTTTAAACTTATTTAGAACTCAAATCAGCCCTTAAAAAAAGTAATTCACTCCAACTTTCGTCAATAAATTCAGCGGCATCTTTAGAGTATTGTGCTAAAGAACCCTCTCCGTTTACAGCTTCAAATCTTTCTTTAAAAGGTTTACGAAAGCCTGGTGCTCTTTCTTTCAAACCTTGCTTATACCTTGTCACTATAGTGTACTGTGATTCTCCGGAAGAACTAGCAACATAAACAGCAACGCTTACACCGCTGGCTATCCATGTTTTTCTCAATCTCTTTATCATATTTTCTACATTATCACCCTGACCAATTTTGGGATATACATGGGAAATATTGATTTTATCAGAAAAATCACCCAATGCCACTGTGCTTAAAGAATCCTGGTAAACAGAATAGCCACCCGATTGCCTGTCTGTTAAATAAATAGCTACACTTTTATTCCAATCCAGGTTATGCTCTGTTCCTAAATTACCCCTTACATCCTCTGCCTCCCAGCTTGTTGGTCCTTCAGTAATATGATACCCTCCCATATCCGGACCTGACTGGATGGCAAACACCCGCCAGTGGGCGGTACCACTATGGTACTTTTGTGCATGTGTAGCCAGGGCTTTTTCAAACTCAAGCACTTTGTCCACTTTTGGAAATACCCGATGGGTGGAAATCAAATTTTTGGTTTGGCTTATACCAAGAATAGGCATAAGCATAGCAGCCAAAAAAAATGTGTTGAGCATTGCATTGAATTTGTGTTTCATTTCAAATTTGTTTTTGGTGAACGAATGGTTAAGATTGTAATCCTCTACAAAACTCACTTCAAACAGCCTTTTTTGTGAGTACAAATCCGCCATTCAAGTTCAATTTCTCAGCAATCAACAGGACAAATTGTGCACCGTCAGGATAAATTCATCATTTTTCGCAAAGCCGGGCCGTTTTGTTTTGGGGAGATAAAGGATAAAATGCCGCAGAGGTTATCTTTATACCTGCATGCCAAAACCCCTCAACCATATTAAACTGCTGATTGTATTTTTTTTTATTGGAATTGGATTGGCCGCCTTTAGCCAAAAAGAAAAAGCCTACGAGAGCATTTCCATTGCACAGGGTTTATCGCAGGGTATGGTATTTGATATGCTGCAAGACCAAGACGGGTTTATTTGGGCGGGTACCAAAAACGGCTTAAACCGGTATGATGGCTATAGTTTTAAAGTTTTTGTGAATGACCCTTATAATAATCACTCCCTCAGCAGCAATACCATTGTAAAATTATTTGAAGATAGCAAAGGCAGAATATGGGCCGGTACGGAAAACGCCGGGGTAAACCTTTATGATAAAAAAAGCGGTGTCCTTTACCGTATTGCAAATGACCCTAAAAATAGCAACAGTCTTTCTGGAAATGGAATTAGAGCTATTGAGGAAATACCAGATGGAAGAATACTTATTGCAACAGATGCTGCAGGTCTTAACATTGTAACCATTACCAATGATTTTTTAAAGAAAGAAGTGGCACCACCTGTTATAAAATTTTCGTTGCCCGGCAATACACAGGTATATGGCATGGGAAAAGATAATACGGGGAACATATGGATTGGCGGCATGAATGGGGCGGTTTATCAATTCGATTTAAAAAACAACAGTTTTGTCCCCTTGTCAAACGGAAGGTTGTATAACAATGGTTTTCTTAATAAAGATGGTACTATTGTTATTAATGGCAACCTGTTCCTTGATAATGGGAAAGACATCATTCCTTTATTTGATACGAAAAAAATGCCAGAAGGCAATATCATTTTCAGACCCAATAGTGCATTGTGGGAGCTTCATCACCGTGAATTTCATTTTTACGATATCACCAGATGGGAAAAAGGGAGAGCAATAAACTGGAATGAACAATTACCGATTGATACTACTTCAAGAATTTGTTACCCGTTTATCATAGACCGTTCTGGTATAGTGTGGAGTGGCTCTGTTGGCTATGGATTACGTAAATACAATACCAGCAACGCCATCTTTACAACACAGGTCAAAGGCAAAAGCGTCCGCTTAATTATACCAACAGTAAACAATGAACTTTTTTGGGTGGATTATGGATACAAGTGGAGGCATATAAAAAAGGACACACAAGTTATTGATGCATTTAAAGAAATACAGGCAGTAGAACAGATTGATAATTTTATTATTTCTTCAAAAAACGATTACTGGATTAAAAGCGATAGAACGGGTTATTATGCTTACAACCCTGCAACTGCCTCTCTTACTGCATATCCGATAATAAATGCCAATCAACCATTTGGCAAAAAGCAACCTTTTTTAGAAGATAGTAAAGGCAATATTTGGTTGCCGGGGCAAGATGGTATGATTTCAGTTTATAACAAAGTTGCCAATAAGCTTGATAGTATCAATATTAAAAAAGGAAGCGATAAAGTTTTATGCACGGCTTTGTTTGAAGATAAAGCAGGTGTGTTCTGGATTGGTTCTGAAAATGGGTTTGCAAAAATTGTTCTTTCAAACAGCAACATTTCATCAGCACAGGTACAATGGTTTTACAATAATAGCAATAACCGAAATTCACTCAATTATAATTTTGTTTCTCATTTTTTGGAAGATCCGTTTAAACCGGAAAAATATTTGTGGCTGGCTACAAAGGGCGGCGGCCTGAACAGGTTGGATAAAACAACCGGTGATTTTTTTCATCTCACTGCAAAAGATGGATTGCCTGATGATGTGGTGTATGGCATACTTACAGATGATGCAGGAAATATTTGGGGCAGTACCAATAAAGGTATTTTTTGCATGACAGCAACACCCAGTCTCAATACCGTATCATTTAGTTTTAGAAACTTTACAAAAACTGCCGGTCTGCAGGATGATGAGTTTAACTCCGGGGCTTTTGCTAAATTACCCAATGGCAACCTGGCTTTTGGCGGCGTAAACGGATTAAATGTTTTTAACCCGGCAGCCGTTTTGAAAAGTGGATTTACACCCAATGTTTTTATTACAAATATTTTAGTAGGGAATAAAGTTGTACTACCTAACGATAATACAGGAGTATTGCAACAAACTATTGAACAAACACCATCCATTACATTAAATCATTTACAGGATATATTAACACTTGAATTTTCGTCCCTTGATTTTACAGCGCCTAATCAAAATAAATACCGGTACCAGTTGGTTGGCATAGATAAAGATTGGGTGGAAAGCGGTACCCGGCGTACTGCTACTTATTTGCACCTGCCATCAGGCAGTTATGTTTTTAAAGTACAGGGAAGCAATAGCCAGGGTGTATGGAGTAATAAGACAGCTGAATTAAAGATTAGGATAAACCCTCCATGGTGGCGTACCTGGTGGGCTTATATTTTGTATGCTTTATTGTTAGGGTTTGGCATCAGAAGTTATTTTAAATTCAGAATAAACAAAGCTAAACTGCAATCGGAATTAAACTTTGAACAACAGGAAGCCAAAAGAATAAAAGAGCTGGATGCAGTAAAAACACAACTATACGCCAACATTACCCATGAATTCAGAACTCCGCTTACCGTTATTTTGGGCATGGCCAGCCAGTTGAAAAACGATCCTGAGAAACACCTGCATAATGGCGTAGATATGATTGTACGCAATGGGGAGAATTTATTGAACCTGGTAAATGAAATGCTGGATTTGTCGAAGCTGGAAAACGGTAAAATGACATTGAATTTGATTAACGGGGATATCATTAGTTTTCTAAGGTACATTGTAGAATCGTTTCAGTCATTAGCAGTTAGCCAACAAAAGCAATTTCACTTTTTAGCAGATACAGATGAATTATTAGTAGCCTATGATGCCGAAAAAATCAGGCAGATAATTACGAATTTATTTTCTAACGCCTTAAAATTTACGCCGGCATTGGGTAATGTATATGTAAGTATTTCTCAGGAGGCCGCTACAAACAATGATAAAACAATTTTAGTGTTGAAGGTAAAAGACACCGGTATTGGCATACCTGAAAATCAGATACCTCACATATTTGACCGTTTTTATCAATTAGACAACAGCCATACCCGCAAGGCAGAAGGAACAGGCATTGGGCTTGCACTCACCAAAGAATTAGTGAAATTAATGAATGGTACAATTGCTGTAAAAAGCCCCCCGGTAGGAGCTACAAAAGGGACTGAGTTTATTATTACTATCCCATTAACCAAAGCCAATTTAGCAGATGATGAAAGTATTATTATACCGCCATTTAAAGAAAACAGCAAGGCAATAAAAACAGAAGAAAAACCAAACTCATATCTAATTGATCCGGTAAATACCAGCAGTGCCAATCCATTAGTTTTATTGGTAGAAGATAATGCAGATGTGGTAGCCTACACAGCAAGCTGTTTGCCTGATTATAAATTAGCCGTAGGTAAAGATGGCAGAGAAGGTTTTGAAATAGCAGTAGATGTAATACCCGATTTAATCATTACGGATATAATGATGCCTTTTGTTGATGGTTTTGAAATGTGCCGGAAGCTGCGCCAGGATGAACGGACAAGCCATATCCCCATCATCATGCTTACCGCCAAAGCAGATATGCAAAGCAAATTAGAAGGTATTGAAAAAGGGGCTGATGTATATTTAGAAAAGCCTTTTCATAAAGAAGAGCTATTGCTGCGAATAAAAAAATTATTAGAGCTTAGAAAGAACCTGCAACAATATTATAGTAAGCAAATTGGTATAATAGATAATACCCGAGCTTCACCAAAAGACGAAATTGAACCAAGTATACAAGAAAAGTCTGAACATGAATTTGTAAAAAAAGTGAGAGAAATTGTGGAGGCTAATTTTGCCAATTATGAATTTAGTGTAGAGCAATTATGCAAATTGATATTTATGAGCCACTCTCAATTGCATCGTAAACTGGATGCACTTACAGGTTGCTCTCCCAATAAATTTATCAGAATCGTTCGTTTAAATAAAGCAAAAGAGTTATTGGCTAATCCAGCTTTAAGTATTGCTGCTATTGCATTGGATTGTGGCTACAATGATCCGGGATATTTTACAAGAGTGTTTAAACAAGAGATGGGTTTAACGCCGCAAGAGTGGCGGAGTAATAAACCCAATCAATAATACAGGGCTATAACTTTTCGTTGGCCTTAAGCAGCCTTAAAAGATTACCACCCAATATTTTTGTTATATCTTTTTTACTATAACCTCTTTTCACTAACCCCTCTGTAATCTTTGGAAAGTCTTCCACCCCATCCAATCCGGCGGGTAAAGAATTAACGCCATCAAAGTCACTGCCCATACCTACATAATCTACTCCCACTAATTTTACAATATAGTCAAGATGGTCAAGCAGCAGCGATAATGGTGGTCGCAGATCTTTTACTTCATCCGGATATTTATTAAATAAATAGACTTGCATGAAGTATGGCTCAGGATTTACTTTCAGCATTGAATCCATTTCGGTTTTATGCTTTGCCGTAAAGGCATCACTCCTTGCTTCAAAAGCAGGATCAAGAAAACCGCTGTAAAAATTAAGATGGATAACACCACCGTTTTTAGCCACGGCTTTTATCTGTTCATCTTTCAAATTTCTCCGGTGCGGACAAAGTGAATAAACACAACTATGAGAAACCAATACTGGTTTTGTTGTAACAGCAATAGCATCCCAAAATGTTTGTTCACCCACATGGGAAAGATCAACCAGCATCCCCAGTTCATTCATTCGTTTTATTATTTGCTTTCCAAAATCAGTCAACCCCTTTTTTCTTACGGAGTCTGTTCCCCTCTCCACGGAGTGGAGAGGGGTTGGGGGTGAGGTTTCTGTCAACGCCGAAGTTGCCCAATCAGTAGAATTATTCCAGGTGATGGTCATATACCTTACACCTCTTTTATACAAGGCATCTAATTTGTTCAAATCATTCTCCATCATGTGCCCGCCTTCCACACCAAAGAGCACCGCCAGTTTTTTTTGTTTGGCTGCTGAAATAATATCGCCGGCAGTAAATGCCTGCATCATTTTATCAGAGTTTCTGTTTGTCCATGCCAGTACCGTATCAATTTCTCTGTTAGCCCAGGCATAAGGATTTTCCATATTACCATCACACCAGATAGAAAAAAATTGGGCATCCACCCCGCCTTCTTTCATCCGTTGCAAATCAGAATGTGTTTTTGTTTTTAATTGCTGATCAAAACTTACACCACCATCAATAGCTGTCGTAGGAATGTCGTTATGCGTATCAATCAATATGGAGTTGAAATGAATTTTCTTTGCCCGTTGGGCAGCAGTACTCAGCGACGTAAGCAGTAGTAACAGCACTAAGAAATGC
Source organism: Chitinophagaceae bacterium (assembly GCA_031422725.1). Lineage (GTDB taxonomy): Bacteria > Bacteroidota > Bacteroidia > Chitinophagales > Chitinophagaceae > JJ008. Next base: position 7,385 of record JANPMI010000223.1, read on the forward strand.
AGGCAGTAATTTTTCAAAGCAATAAGTGTTGGTTAAAAGATGGGGGAAATTACTTTTCTTTCTGCACTTAATCCGGATAAAACCCAACGAGGGAAATTATTCTTCCTCCTCTCTTAAGAAAGGCAAAGGCCGCAATCCTTTTTTGAAACGAGTAAAGGATTCTTTGATAAACAACTGAAAGTCGTAATCGCCGGCAAATTTTGTAAACATAAAAGAAGGCCTGTACAGTTGCATAAAACTGTCTAATTCATTACCGGTTAACAAAGTAAGCCGCCGCACCAGTGCTTTGCTGAAACGAAAATCAATAAACTTATCCTGCTCCTGCAAGAACAGACGTTTTTGAAAGGAAGCGATGCTGCGGTTTCGTTTAAAGCGGAACATGTTGATGATTTCGTCCAGGTCAAACCCTGCGCCAACGCCATACTGCGGAGTTACCGTTTTTATTTTTGGCTTTTCGTAATTAAAAATCTTTGCATAATCAATCCTGTTTTGAATGGAATCCAGCTTATAATTTTTGGGCCTGATCTTTACTTCTTTTAACGTAGGTACATTGACAAGCAGTGAAATATCAAATGACATCGGGGTGGTTATTTTTAATACAGGAAATTTTACCGTTGGTTTATTCAGGTAGCTGAACCAGATAGAATCCTGCTCCATTACTTCTATTTCGTAATAACCGTCAGAATTGGTGATAGCACCAGTGCCGGATGTGGATAGCACACTGACAGCTTCCAGCGGATAATTCCGGGAACTATCATACACCATTCCCCGTATCTTATAAGTTTGTGCAGCAGACGGGAGAACAATAGCTGATAAACAAATAATTAGAAAAGGGATAATATAGAAAAATGGCCGTGACAATATTTGTATTCCCGGCAAGTAACGAAAGAAAATGCAAATACTTAGTTAAGTTGATTTTTCGATTGTTTCTTTAATCACTTCCGGATAATGCTTATGCTCCAGTTCCCGGATACGCCGGGCCAGGGTATCTGCAGTATCATTTTCCTGAACAGGACAGGTAGCCTGGAAAATTATTTTTCCATGATCATATAATTCATCCGTGTAATGAATACTGATGCCGCTTTCTTTTTCCTTGTTGGTAATTACAGCTTCATGAACATGATGACCGTACATGCCTTTGCCGCCATATTTTGGCAATAAGGCCGGATGTATATTGATAATTTTTTCCGGGTAAGCTTTTATCAGCGCAGCAGGCAGTTTCCAGAGAAAACCAGCCAGTACAATAAAATCAATCTCCTTTTCTTTCAACTCCTTTATATATACATCACCATGAAAGAATTTTTCTTTTTCAAGAATGAGGGAAGGAATATTTTCTTTTGCTGCCATTTTCAATACCCCGGCCCCGGGTTTGTTGCAAACAACAAGGGTAACCCGGATATCCGGAATTTTTCTGTCCGCCAGTGCGGAAGTACCTGGTTTGAAGTAATCAATAATTTTTTCTGCATTACTTCCTCCCCCCGAAGCAAAAATGGCAACTCTTTTCACCGGGCAAATATACAAGTCAATAATATGAGTAACTTGAAAGGAAATAATTGCCCGTGATAAAAGGATTATATGAAACCCATTTGCTGGTAGAAAATTTAGAAAGGTCCATTGACTTTTATAAAAATGTACTGGAACTGGAGCATTGTTATACAGAGGAAAAAAGGCGGATTGCTTTTTTCTGGATAGGTAAACCAAAAGAGTATATGCTTGGTCTTTGGGAAAAACCAAAAAATGAAATGGAGATAAGACATTTTGCTTTTCGCTGCGATGCCTCAGCTATTTTACATCAATCGGTTGCGTATTTAAAAGAAAGAAACCTTAAGCCGTACAATTTTCTGAAAGATGAAAGAGAAATACCGATGGTATTTGCCTGGATGCCGGCCATTGCCATTTATTTTGATGATCCCGATGGAAATGTGCTGGAATTTATTGCTGTGCTGCCGGGAACAGCAAGGCCGGAACTGGGAGTAATATCATACGAAGAATGGTTGAAAGCTGAAAATAAAGCGATCTCATTGTAACTGTTTTGACTTTTTTGATCTTTATGATTCGTCTGATTTCTGATCTCTGACCTCTGACTTCAAGATTCCCATTTTAACCCCTATTTTCCGGATATATTTTATAAAAAAGGGAAATTGTCCAAAGGGAATACTTACTATTAATACGGCCATTGGCCAGATCAGTGTAATCAGCAAGATATAAACCACCGCCCAGAGCCAGTCCTGCTGAATTGCGAGAGCATTCATTATCTTTTTACCAGCAAAACCAGTGGCACTTCCACCAATGGCAAATGTGCAGAGTATTAAAGCCAGTTGAAGGCCTTTTACTTTCCATTTTTTTTGTAATCGTTCAAACATGGTGCAATCTGTGTCAGGTTTATCGAACCGTGGTATAAGTTAAGAGGCGCAAAAATGCAGAAAAAACTTTCAACAATTGGTTCATTTTTTATATCTGTTGAACTTTACACACAGGTTGACGAATTTATGACAAACAATTTTACAGCCTGATTAAAAAGGTTTAAAAATCCTGTGAAAGGCAGGCTGGTAGCGGGTTAAAAAAAAGTTAGACCTGTTGTCGTTTTGTTAAGTTCCTGACTTATTTTTGCGGCAGATTAACGGTTTTTATCCACATTTTTTCAGAGTCAATTGTATCTATGATTCCCTGTAAACCAATCGGCCAGAGACTGACTTTTTTACTTCTTTCTTTTCTTATTGTTTCGTCAATTAATACTATTTCGGCACAGGATGGAAAAGCCTTGTTCCAGGGTAAATGTGCCAGTTGTCATAATCCGTTGAAAGAGGGAACAGGTCCCGCATTGGCCGGATTAGAAGACAGGCACAAATGGGCAGATCATAATGAACTACTGAAGTGGGTACAGAATCCTTCGGAATATATGGCTTCAGACCCATACACACAGGGATTAAAAACAAAGTATGGCTCCATGATGTCAGGATTTCCGGATCTTACAATTAAAGATATAGATGCAATAGTTACTTATATTAATACCGCTGCAAAACCAGTGGTTGTTACAGGGCAAAATACCGAACCAGAGAAAAGTAATAGCAATGCCGTCATCTTCGGCGTTATTTCTCTGATTCTCGCTATTATTGCTCTTATCCTGATGCAGGTGAACAGTAACCTGAAAAAAATGAGTGATGATGCAGAAGGCATTCAACGCCCCGAGCCTGTTCCTGTATATAAAAATAAAGTTTACATCGCCATGACCGCTTTGCTTTTCTTTGTGGTAGGTGGTTATTATGTTACCAAAGGAGCCATTGGATTAGGCCGCCAAAAAGGCTATCAGCCTGTTCAACCTATTTATTATTCACATAAAGTGCATGCGGGCATCAACCAGATCAACTGCCTTTACTGTCACGGATCTGCGTGGGAAAGCAAAACCGCCGGTATCCCTGCGGTGAATACTTGTATGAATTGCCACAAGTCTATTAATACTTATGAAAAAGGACCGAAGCTTTATGATGAGAACGGTGATGAAATAAACGGAACTGCAGAGATTGCTAAATTATATAAAGCCGCCGGATTTGATCCTGCCAAACCAAACAGTTGGGATCCTTCAAAAGCTAAACCAATTGAGTGGGTAAAAATTCATAACCTGCCCGACCATGTTTATTTCAATCACTCACAGCATATCAATACCGGCAAAGTGCAATGCCAGACCTGCCATGGTGAAATAACTGCGATGGATGAAGTGAAGCAAGTGTCGGAATTAAGCATGAGCTGGTGTATAAACTGTCACCGGGAAACCAAAGTGGATTTTAATTACAGTGAAGGCAAGGGTAATAAATTTTACAGCATTTACGAGAAGTTTCATAACGATATTAAGAACCATAAGATGGATAGTGTAACGGTGAAAGATATTGGCGGTTTGGAATGTCAGAAATGTCACTATTAATATAATTAGCTAATTAGCCATTATGCTGATGTGCTCATGAAGGAAACTAAAGATAGACTTGGAGCCAATTAGCATATTAGCACATTATCGAATCAGCACATTATTGAATTATCGAATCAGCATATTATGAGTAACAAGTACTGGCAAAATTTCGGAGAGCTGAATGACCCGGAAAATCTCAAAAAATTCAACCAGGATGAATTCCCGGAAGAGTTACCATTTGAAGGTTTTGATGATAAAGGATTAATAGATGCCAAAGCTCCACGAAGGGATTTTTTAAAATATCTTGGTTTTAGTACCGCTGCTGCTACTTTAGCTGCCAGTTGTAAAGTTCCGGTACGCAAAGCAATTCCTTATGCCAACAAACCGGAGAACCTTGTACCGGGTGTGGCAAAATATTATGCTACTACTTATGTGCAGGATGGTGATGTGATACCGGTGGTGGCAAAAGTAAGAGATGGCCGCCCTATTAAAATAGAAGGAAATGTTTTAGAAAACAGTTTATATGCAACCGGTGGAACATCCGCCAGGGCACAGGCCTCTGTACTGGATTTATATGATATGTACCGGGCAAAATTTCCGTTGCATAAGGTGAAAGATAAATTTGAGGAAGTTCCCACTTTTGAACAGCTCGATAAAATGGTGGGTGATGCAGTGATAGCAGCAGGTGGTTCGGTGGTATTGCTCAGTTCAACTATTGTTTCTCCTTCTACAAAAGATATTATTTCAAAGTTTCCCAATTTAAAGCATGTACAATACGACGCTGTTTCTTACAGTGGCATGCTGCTGGCCAATGAAGCCAGTGGTTTTGGAAGAAAATTGCCTTCATATGATTTTGGAGCAGCCAAAGTAATTGTCAGCCTCGGTGCTGATTTCCTTGGCACCTGGCTTAGCCCGGTTGAAAATGCCAAAGGATATTCCAAAGGAAGAAAGATTGATGAGAAGAATCCTTCCATGAGCAAACATTATCATTTCGAAGGTCACCTGAGCATGACGGGTTCTAATGCTGACGAAAGATTTACGCATCGTCCATCTGAAACGGGTGCTGTTGCGTTGGCGTTATTGGCAGCATTAAATGGCGGAACTGCATCTGTTGCTGATGCCAAATTGAAACAAGGGATTGAAAAAGCTGCTGCCGATTTAAAAGCACATAATGGTGCTGCATTGGTTATTTGCGGAAGTAACGATAAAAATATTCAGACCATTGTAAATGCCATCAACAGTGCCATCGGTGCCAATGGCACTACGATAAACTGGAATCAGCCTGTTAATTACCGCCAGGGAATTGACAGTGATATGGCAGATCTTATTGCACAAATGGAAGCAGGGCAGGTTGGTACATTAATGATACAGGGTGCTAATCCGGCTTACACCTGGTATGATGCAGACAAATTCAAAGCAGCCCTGAAGAAAGTGAAAGTGACTGTTTCATTCAATGGAAAAATGGATGAAACAACTGAGCTCTGCGAATACATTATTCCTGATCATCACTACCTGGAAAGCTGGGGTGATGCAGAACCTAAGGCAGGTGTTGTAAGTTTTCAGCAACCGACTATTTATCCATTATTCAAAACCCGTCCTTTTCAAACTTCCTTATTAAAATGGGGTCAGCCTGCCGGCCAGACCGGGGGCAGCACACAGGATTACGAAATATATTTTAAAGAATACTGGATTGGTAAATTAGGTTCAGAAGATGCATTTAATAAAGCACTGCAGGATGGTATAAAAGAAGATGCTGTTATAACAGGTAGCGGCGGTACCTATGCTGGCGGAGCAACAGCGGCAGCCATAACAGCGATTGAAGGATATAAAAAAGCAGGTGGCACAGAAGTAGTTTTCTATGAGAAAGTATCTATAGGAAATGGATCACAGGCAAGTAATCCCTGGTTGCAGGAATTGCCTGACCCCGTTTCAAAAGCAACCTGGGACAACTATGCGTTGATCTCTATGAAAAAAGCAGAAGAACTGGGCATTAAACTGAATACAGATTATGAATACCACCCGGAAAAACCTGTTATCGAATTAACGATTGGTAAAAACAAAGTTGAATTACCAATACTGGTGTTGCCGGGAATGAATGCTGATACCATTGCAGTAGCAGTGGGATATGGAAGAAGTGAAGCGATGGGTGTAACGGCGGCGGGAGTTGGTAAAAATGTTTATGGATATACTACTTATAATGGCAGCACCGTTGATAATTATGTAACCGGTGCCAGCACTGCTAATTTGCATAAGAAATATAAAATTGCACAAACACAAATTCATAATTCTTACGAGGACCGGGAAGAAGTAGTAAGAGAAACTACGCTGGCAGCATTCAAAAAAGAACCGAATGTTATTCCGGAGTGGCGACAGGAATTGAAAGATGCTTATTATAAAAACTCCAATGGAAATTTCAGAGAAGCTACTTTATATCCGCAGCATGATCAGCCCGGCATCAAATGGGGGATGAGCATTGATATGAATGCCTGCTTTGGTTGCGGTGCCTGTGTAGTAGCCTGTAGTGCAGAAAATAATGTTTCTGTTGTTGGTAAAAGAGAAGTACTCCGGTACCATGACATGCACTGGCTGCGTATTGACCGCTATTTTATTTCCGATGAGAAAGATCCCGATAATCTGAAAGGCGTTGTATTTCAACCAATGCTTTGCCAGCATTGTGATAATGCACCATGTGAAAATGTGTGCCCGGTAGCTGCTACCAACCACAGCGAAGAAGGAATTAACCAGATGGCTTATAACCGTTGTATCGGTACAAGATATTGCGCCAACAACTGTCCTTTTAAAGTGCGGAGGTTTAACTGGGCTGATTATACAGGGGCAGACAGCTTCCCCAATAATAGAGATCAGCAATTGGTAGGTAAGCTGGATAGTGTAATTGAGCAAATGAATGACGACCTGACAAGAATGGTATTGAATCCAGATGTTACTGTTCGTTCAAGAGGTGTAATGGAAAAATGTTCTTTCTGTGTACAGAAATTGCAGGCTTCTAAATTAGATGCGAAAAAAGAAAACAGGATACTAAAAGACGGTGATGCAAAAACGGCCTGCCAGATGGCTTGTTCTGCCGGTGCTATTGTATTTGGCAATGCACATGATAAAGGAAGCCAGCTGAACAAAGTTCGCAATGATAACCCGCAGCGGAGTTTTTATGTGCTTGAGCAATTACATGTGCTGCCAAACATTACCTACCTGGCTAAAGTGAGAAATACAGATGAGCCGGATGAAAAATGGAATCGTCATATAGGGGATCATAAGGAAGCGGGACATGCAGACGAAGGACATAAAGCTGACAGCACATTGCCATCAGCACAAAAAGTGGAAGGGGCGCAGCATTAATAAAGAATGGTTGAATAGTTGTGTAATGAGATTTGTGGCTTAGTTAGAATTTAATTCTTGGAATTTTTATAATCATTTATGGCATTACTCAGATACGAATCACAGGTAAGACCGGCGCTGATTGAAGGCGACAAAGATTACCACCAAGTAACCGAAGATATTTGCCGCCCGGTAGAAGCCAAACCATCAAAACTTTGGTGGATAGGATTTCTTATTTCAGCGGCTATGCTTGGTTTTGGTATTCTTTCCGTAACGATGGAGGTAATATATGGTACCGGCCAGTGGAACCTGAATAAAACAATCGGCTGGGGCTGGGACATTACCAACTTCGTATGGTGGGTAGGTATTGGTCACGCCGGTACATTGATTTCTGCCATCTTGTTATTATTCCGCCAGGGATGGAGAACCGGGGTGAACCGTGCTGCTGAAGCGATGACAATTTTTGCGGTAATGTGCGCCGGTCAGTTTCCTATCTGGCACATGGGCCGTGTGTGGAATGCATTCTTCGTTCTTCCTTATCCAAACACAAGAGGTCCGCTGTGGGTGAACTTTAACTCACCATTACTCTGGGACGTATTTGCGATATCAACTTACTTCACCGTTTCTTTATTATTCTGGTACTCTGGTTTAATACCTGACCTGGCCACCCTTCGGGACAGAGCCAAAAAGAAATGGAGAAAAATGTTTTATGGTGTGGCCGCTTTCGGCTGGACAGGCAGTACCAAACACTGGCAGCGTCATGAAGCATTGTCATTAGTGTTGGCCGGTTTAAGTACACCACTTGTATTATCAGTACATACTATTGTATCCTTCGACTTCGCCACTTCAGTTGTTCCGGGCTGGCATACTACCATCTTCCCGCCTTACTTTGTGGCGGGTGCCATCTTCTCCGGTTTTGCGATGGTGCAAACCCTGTTAGTGGTTACAAGAAAAGTATTAGGACTGCAAGAGTACATCACTCTTGAACATATTGAGGTAATGAATAAGGTAATTGTCCTGACTGGTTCTATTGTGGGTATTGCTTACCTGACAGAGCTTTTCATGGCCTGGTATTCAGCGGTGGATTATGAAAATTTTGCCTTCTTCGAAAACCGCCTGAACCTGAACAGTCCTTATGGGTGGAGTTACTGGATCATGATGGGGTGTAACGTATTGTCACCACAAATATTCTGGTTCCGCAAAATGAGAAGGAACCTGGTACTCACCTTCTTTATGTCCATTTTGATAAACATAGGTATGTGGTTCGAACGTTTTGTAATCATCGTTACTTCTGTTTACCGTGACTATTTGCCAAGTGCCTGGAGTACTTATTACACTCCTACCATTTGGGAAGTGGGATTTTATTTGGGAACATTCGGGTTGTTCTTTACCTGTTATTTCCTGTTCTCCAAATTCTTCCCCGTTATTGCGATTGCGGAAATCAAACATATATTAAAACGCAGCGGAGAAAATTATAAAGAGAAGATGGATGAGATAGAAGAAGAAAGTACGGAGGAATTTACAAAGAAGCATGGTCATGATCATGGGGCTTAGAGAAAAGCTATGAGCCGTTATCCGCCGGTTGGAGGATATGGGCAGGTAGATTTAATAAAAGAATGAAACGTTTTTAGAGTTTCTTTCAGTCGGTTGACAATCGAACGAAACTCATAGCTAAAAGCTAAAAATAATGGCGATAAAAAAATTTGTAACAGGAAGTTTTTACGATGAAGCAGTCTTATTCTCTGCCGTAAAAAAGACACGCCGTGCCGGGTATAAGATTCATGATGTCTTTACTCCATTTCCTATTCATGGATTAGATAAGGCAATGGGTCTCCGTGATACAAGCCTGCATACTGCTGGTTTTGTTTATGCAATCACCGGTACCGCTACAGCAGTTGGTTTTATTACCTGGGCACTAACAATGGACTGGCGGTTAAATTTTGGAGGCAAACCTTTTTTTGCTTTACCCGCATGGATTCCCATCATATTTGAATTAACGGTATTGTTTGCGGCAGTGGGGATGGTACTTACATTTTGTTATTTATGCCAATTGGCTCCATTTGTCAGAAAAGATCATTTTAATCTTCGTTCTACGGACGACACTTTTGTAATGGCACTGGAGTGTACCGATAAAACCAATCATGATGAAGCAATGAGTTTTCTGCAAAGTATTGGTGCTTCCGATGTGCAGGTACAGTATAAGGAAACAGGATGGTGGCTGGGCCGTTATGATAAAGAGACAAAAAGATTTGAAAGAAAACCAGAAGCGGCGCATTAATAATTTATAATAACTGATGATGAAAAAATTTTGGGTCATAACAGGGTTTGCAGCAGCGCTGGCCGCAATGGTAAGTTGCAATAAGGTCCGCCGCAGTCCGGGCAGGGCCTATATGCCGGATATGGCTTACAGCCGGGCTTATGAAACGTATGCTTCTACAGAAGGCTTGCAGAAAAAAGGCATTCACTATACAGCAAAGCCTGTAGAGGGAACTGTAGCCAGGGGCGATATGTATGCTTACGCATTGAAAAATGATTCAGCAGGATATGCTGCATCTGCAGGGGTTTTAAACCCACTGCCGTCACTTGCTGCAAAAGATTACCTGGAAGCTTCCAGGCTGTACCTGATTAACTGCGGTATTTGCCACGGAGAAAAGCTGGATGGAAACGGACCTTTATACAAAGGTGGAGACGGGCCATACACTCCCAAGCCTGCCACATTGGTGGGGGATGCCAAGTACATGGCAATGGCGGAGGGCACCATGTTTCATTCCATCACTTATGGTATAAATGCAATGGGCAGTTATGCATCACAGCTAAGCACTAAACAACGATGGATGATTGTACATTATATTAAAGAGAAACAAAAAGTAAGTGCAGGAAGCACTACAACAGCAGTGGCAGATACTACTGCAAAAACGAAATAATAAAGATAATTTTTGAAGCAATAATAAACGAACACTAATGTCAATACGGGAAAAATTTGTAGTGCCAAAAAGATACAATACTATAGCTATTACATTAATGGTTATAGGCCTGTTAGCTATTGTTGGTTTGTATGTAACACACGGAGGGAAAGATGATGCACACCAGCAGGCCCGTTTCTGGGGGTCATTGTTGCAAAACAGTGTATATTTTTTACTGCTCGTAAATGCAGCTATGTTTTTTATCTGCGCCACTACGTTGGCATGGGGCGGATGGCAGATGTCATTCCGCAGGGTTTCAGAAGCTATTTCAACCTGTGTGCCGGTGGTGGGAACTATTTGCGGAGTTATCCTTTTACTCATTTGCTTTGGCAGTAATCATGAATTATATCACTGGACAGATACAGAACATGTGAAAAATGATGTGATTCTGAATTTCAAAAAAGGATTTTTAAATAAAAACTTTTTTGCAGGCTGGACCATCTTTACAATAGTTGCCTGGTCATTACTGGGTTGGAAGATGAGAAAACTTTCCCGCAGTATTGACGATAAGCCGTTAACCGTGACGGAAGGGAAAAAATATATTTGGAATAATACCGTTTGGGCGGCAATTTTTATTGTTGTTTTTGCCTTGACGGTTATGTCGTCCATACCCTGGCTTTGGCTGATGAGTATTGATGCACACTGGTACAGTACCATGTACAGCTGGTACACTTTTGCCAGCACTTTTGTAGCGGGTATGGCGCTGATAACATTGTTTGTGGTGTTCCTGAAAAATAATAACTACCTGGAGCTGGTAAACGAAGAACACCTTCATGACCTCGGTAAATTCATGTTTGCCTTTTCGGTGTTCTGGACTTACTTATGGTTTTCCCAGTTTATGCTTATCTGGTACGCCAATATTCCGGAGGAAACAACTTATTTCAAACCAAGGGCACAGGGAATATACAGCGGTATTTTCTGGATGATGTTTATAATCAATTTCCTCGCTCCGTTGTTAATATTAATGAGGAGGGGATCCAAGAGAAATTATTCAACCATAACATTTATGGCCTTGCTGATCATCTTTGGGCACTGGCTGGATTTTTTCCAGATGGTATTTCCCGGCCCGTCGCCGGATCATGTGCCCATGATACTCTATGATTTTGGCGTGGCATTAGGCTTTGTAGGATTGATCATGTTTGTAACCGGCAGGGCATTAAGCAAGGCACCGTTGCTGGCGAAGAATCATCCGTTTATTAAAGAAAGTGTGATACACCATACTTAAGAAAATTGGATAGTTAAAAGTTATTTTAGTTCGGATAGTATAAGTGAATTTGAAGTTGTTGGGATTTTGAATTTTTATTTTGAATTTTTAATTGCTGATAGATATGCAAACATTATTCATAGTTGCAATTTTAGGACTGGGGTTTCTGATCACTTTTCAGATAGCCAAGGCCAGTGAGTATGTGGCCGTCTTGCGGGGCGAAGAAAAAGCCAGAAAGCAAACGAACAAAATCAATGCATTTATGCTCCTGGCATTTCTGATCATTGGGTTGATTGGTGTTTATTATTGCAATGAAACCTATAAAGGAAGAATCCTGGGAGAATCCGCTTCTGATCATGGAGTGCTGATTGACAGGATGCTTTATATAACAATAGCCCTCACCGGTTTTGTATTTCTGGTTACCCAGTTTTGTTTATTCTGGTTTCCATTTAAATACCAGGAGTCGGATAAAAGAAAAGCTTACTACTACCCTCATAACAACAAACTTGAATTAATCTGGACAGTTATTCCTGCCATAGCCTTAACGGTGCTGGTAGGATTTGGATTATTTTATTGGTTTAAAATTACAGGTGATCCGCCTAAAGATGCGATGCAGGTAGAGGTTACCGGTAAACAGTTTGGATGGGAGTTTCGTTATCCCGGACATGATGGTCCTGATGGCAAAGGCGTTTTTGGTAAAAAATATTTTAAAAACATAGACCCGGCAAAAAATAACCCTGTTGGACAACTATGGGATGATCCTGCTAATCATGATGATGTTTTTACAGAACAGGAAATGCATTTGGTGGTAAACAAACCGGTAAAACTTATAATTGGTTCCAAAGATGTAATACATGATGTGGGGCTTGTACATTTCCGGATGAAGATGGATGCCGTGCCGGGTACACCTACTACTATGTGGTTTACCCCAAAATTTACCACTAAGCAAATGATTGAGAAAACAGGCAAAGCCAATTTTGTTTATGAACTATCCTGTGACCAGATGTGCGGAAAAGGACACTATAGTATGAGAGGTGTGGTAGTAGTGGAAACCCAGGAAGAGTTTGATGCCTGGCTGGCTGGCAAAAAACCACAGTACCTGGTGGCTAATCCTGATAAAGATCCCGCAGCGGTTAAAAAGGATTCAGTCATAAGCACTACATCTGCCGGAGGAGCCCGGACAGAAATGAAAATGAGAAATTAAAACAAGATAACAGCAGCAGCTGTTGCTAAAATAAAAGAGTATGAGTGAAGCAATGAATGTACATTCCGGAGTGGCCACCGCACATGCAGCACATCATGATGAGCATCATGGCCATCACCACCAATCCTTTATTACGAAGTATATCTTCAGTCAGGATCATAAAACAATTGCCAAACAGTTTTTGATCACCGGTATTATATGGGCTATTATTGGCGGTTTATTTTCTGTATTGTTTCGTTTGCAGTTGGGTTATCCTGAACAAAGCTTCCCGATTCTTGAAACTTTTTTTGGTAACTGGGCCAAGGGCGGACAGATACAACCGGAATTTTATTATGCCCTCATCACCATGCACGGAACTGTACTCGTATTTTTTGTATTGACAGCCGGCCTGAGCGGAACTTTTGCCAATTTTCTTATTCCATTGCAGATTGGTGCAAGAGATATGGCTTCTCCGTTTCTGAATATGCTTTCTTACTGGTTTTTCTTTATGGCCAGTGTGGTAATGATTTCTTCCCTGTTTATTTCAACCGGCCCTGCTTCCGGCGGATGGACCGTGTATCCGCCATTGAGTGCATTAGGGCAGGCAGCAGAGGGCTCCAAACTGGGAATGGATTTGTGGATAGTCAGTATGGCCCTGTTCGTTGTATCATCATTATTGGGTGGCCTTAATTATATCACTACTATCCTTAACCAGCGTACAAAAGGCATGAGCATGACACGGCTTCCGCTGACGATCTGGGCCCTGTTCTTTACCGCTGTACTCGGAGTTTTATCATTCCCTGTGTTATTATCCGGCTTAATCTTATTGTTATTCGACCGCAACCTCGGTACCAGTTTCTATTTGAGTGATATTGTCGTAAATGGTGAAGTACTTCCGAATGAAGGAGGCAGTGCCATCCTGTTCCAGCATTTGTTCTGGTTTCTTGGTCACCCGGAAGTGTATATTATTCTGCTGCCGGCGATGGGAATGGTATCCGAAATATTATCGGTGAACAGCCGCAAACCCATCTTTGGATATATGGCGATGCTGGGTTCTTTGTTTGCTATTACTATTCTCGCCTTCTTGGTTTGGGCGCACCACATGTTTGTCACGGGATTAAACCCCTTCCTCGGTTCGATATTCGTACTATTAACACTATTGATTGCGGTGCCGTCGGCCATTAAAGTATTTAACTGGTTAACGACTCTTTGGAGAGGTAACATACGTTTTACTCCGGCAACATTATTTGCCATCGGATTTGTTAGTTTATTTATATCTGGTGGATTAACAGGTATCTTCCTGGGGAACTCAACGATAGATATTCATTTACATGACACTATGTTTGTGGTGGCTCACTTCCATATTGTAATGGGGGTGGCATCCTTCTTTGGCATGTTTGCCGGTGTGTATCACTGGTTCCCGAAAATGTTTGGCCGTTACCTTAACAGTACGCTGGGCTATATCCATTTCTGGGTTACCATGGTTGGTTCTTATCTTATTTTCTGGCCGATGCACTACCAGGGTCTTGCTGGTATTCCACGTCGTTACTTAGATAAAAGAGGCTGGGTTTCTTTCAATGATTTTCCGGAACTGGATAAAATGATCACCATCGTTTCTATTATAGTATTTGCTGTGCAGTTGATGTTTGTGTTCAACTTCATCTATTCTATTTTTAAAGGTAGAAAAGTAACAAACCTGAATCCCTGGGGAGCTAATACACTGGAATGGACAACACCATTGCGTCCGGGTCATGGTAACTGGGAAGGAGAAATTCCTGAAGTGCACCGCTGGCCGTATGATTATGCTAAAGACGGAAGAGAGTTTATTCCGCAGACAGAACCGGTTGGGGAGAATGAGAGTAAGCATTAGGGCAGAGTTGGGAGTTGTTAGTCAGGAGTGAGGAGTCAGAGACTTTCAAATATAAAAGATCTTTTTTACTTCATATGTTTTGACGAAAACCCCGGAGGGGTTGAATGTGAATAGCATCGGGTGAAACCCGGAGAAATGAAAGCGACAAATGTATTTGAACCCCGTAGGGGTTCAATGTGAATAGCAACCGGGTGAAACCCGTTGCAAATAAAAAACAGAAAGTGAATTTTTGAAAGTGTGGGAACAGTCGCAAATGCTCATCCGTGTTAATGTCGTATAAGTGTGCGACGCAACGAAGATGATAGTAGTACAGATGTTGGGGACATAAAAAATAGAGGTGATTGCTTCGGCTTCGCCTCGCAAGCGGAAGCGGATGAAGAAGGTTAAAGATTATTTACAATTAGTATAGCTTTCGCTGAGTATCATGGTGGTGTTCAGCAGTGTGATAAGTTTTTTGCTGACACAGGGGTCTGACAGTTATGTGAACAAATGGAAGATGATACTATTGCTCTTTGCAGGTGGGATGCTGGTAACAGGCAGTGCCAATGCCATTAACCAGGTAGTTGAAAAAGATACGGATGCGATGATGAAGCGGACAGCAAAACGTCCTGTCGCTTCGGGCCGCATGAGTGTAACGGAAGGATGGGCTTTTGCCATTATTACTGGTGCACTGGGAGTGTTTATCCTGGGAAATTATTTCAACTGGCTGGCGGCAGGATTGGCAGCGTTTAGTTTGTTTCTCTACGCATTTATTTATACGCCGTTGAAGAAAGTAAATTCAATCGCAGTATTAGTAGGTGCAGTGCCGGGGGCATTGCCTTGTTTGATTGGCTGGGCAGCAGGTGATAATAACCTGGGAACCGGCGGTTGGGTTTTGTTTGCGTTTCAGTTCTTTTGGCAGTTTCCTCATTTTTGGGCCATTGCCTGGGTGTCGCACAAAGATTATTCAACAGCAGGGTTTAAGTTGCTGCCTGCAAATGAAGGGCCAACAAAATTTACAGCGATGCAGACAATTGCTTATTCGCTGCTGCTGGTGCCGGTTACGATAGCACCTTATTATACCGGGATGTGTAATTATAATAATACACCGGGAATAATAAGTTTGATACTGATTGGCCTGGCAAATTTATTTATGATTGGAAGATGTGTGACATTATATAGAAAGATGGATGTGGGATCGGCAAGAAAAGTGATGTTTGGAAGTTATATGTATTTGCCGGTGGTGATGCTGGCCTTTTTACTAAGTAAGTCGTAATAATATTGTACTGATGGATATTGTGAGTAATCAACAACGAAAAAAAATTCATCCTCACAAGTTTACTTTGTGGGTGGCGATTGGAAGTATCCTGATGATGTTTGCCGGTTTGACAAGTGCTTTTATTGTAAAAAGCAACCAGACAAGCTGGATACCTGTGGCCATACCAAAAGTATTCTGGCTATCTACGGCTGTTATTATTGCCAGCAGTATAACAGTGCAAATGGCTTTGCGTTCTTTTAAGCAACGGGAAATGAATCAATACAGGCTGCTGATTGGAATAACGCTTTTGCTTGGAGCAGGTTTTTTATGGTTGCAATGGATAGGATTCGGGGATTTGTGGGCACAGCAAATAACCCTGAAAGGATCTGGTGCCGGACAGTTTCTTTATGTGATTTTTGGATTACATGCTATTCATGTAATTGGCGGAGTGATTACTTTATTAGTAATGTTTATTAAAGCTTTTGCAGGTAAAATAAAATTGTATAGCTCTGTACCTGTGGAAGTGGCAGCAACCTACTGGCATTTTGTGGATGTGTTATGGATATACCTGCTGTTATTTTTTCTGGTTATTGGCGGAAGTTGAGTTGTAAATAATATTAAACGGATATTTTTTAATTTGGAATTTTAATAATATGGCTACACCGGCAACAGTACATCAGACCAAATGGTGGAGTGGAGGTAAAAGTCCCTTTAACCTGGAGTATGGCAAAGTGATGATGTGGTACTTTTTAATGAGTGACGCTTTTACGTTTGGTGCATTTCTGATATCGTATGGCTCCATTCGTTTCAGCCAGAACTTCTGGCCCGATCCAAATGTGGTGTTCAATGCTTTTCCGGGTGCAGGGCATGCCAACCTTCCATTGGCTTTTGTGAGTGTAATGACGTTTATACTGATCATCAGTTCTGTTACCATGGTGCTGGCCGTACATGCCGGACACAAAGGAGATAGGAAGGGTGTAATGAAATGGATGGTGTGGACTATCATTGGTGGCCTCGCATTCTTAGGTTGCCAGGCATGGGAGTGGCATCACCTTCTTACCGGCGAACATGCTGTGCTTGTTGATGGTAAAATTGAAATGGTTGTCCAGAACATGAGAGGCAATCCCTGGGGTGAACTGGTAGAAAATAATACAGCCATTACCGCAGCATTAAATAATACATCACATCAAACACTGGTACAATTGGTACATGACCATAGTCATTCACATACAATGGCGGAACTGGCAGCTATGTCAGATGCACAGCTGCGGGGCATGATGGATGTAGCAGAAATGCATGTGCGGGAAAAAGGGCCGGTGGCATTTGGTGGTTATTTCTTTGGCATCACCGGTTTCCACGGTTTCCATGTATTCTCCGGGGTTATTATCAATATTATAATGCT
This sequence comes from Chitinophagaceae bacterium, assembly GCA_031422725.1. Lineage (GTDB taxonomy): Bacteria > Bacteroidota > Bacteroidia > Chitinophagales > Chitinophagaceae > JJ008. Next base: position 24,478 of record JANPMI010000223.1, read on the forward strand.
GATTATGACGCAGAAAAATATATTTCAGAATAAAGGCCATTACCTGATGATTGAGAAAGCTGGTTTATACTGGCACTTTGTGGATTTGGTTTGGGTATTTGTATTCCTTTGTTTCTATTTGATATAAATAAATAAAGTACTAGTGTAATATGGAACATACATCAACAGTATCACCGGAAGTAACTTTTGAACAGCATCATTCCGATGAGGAGTTTAAAAAAAGAGTAAAGAAGACAACTATTCTTCTTTCTGTTATTACAATAATAGAGCTGGCCATCGGTTTAACTATTTATAGCCTGAATAAAGGAGAAGCTAACAGGGATTTCCTGATACTTGCTTTCAAAGGAATAGTTTGTATCCTGACGTTGGCTAAAGCCTATTACATCGTTTCTGTTTTCATGCACCTGGGTGATGAAATCAGGAATATGATTATGACCATTGTGGTGCCGTTGATGCTTTTCATCTGGTTTATTATCGCTTTTATTTATGAAGGCAACTCCTATAAAAACCTTCGTAATAAATACGATCCGTATTTTAAGGAATCTACAATGCCGAAAGAAAAAGGAAAAACAGAGAAACCTGAGGAGCAACCTGTTAAGAAAAGTGGCAAAGAATAACCAGGTATATTATTTATATAGAAACAAAACCATTAAACCGCTTTCTGGGTTAATGGTTTTGTTTTTTAGAAAATCTCAATCTGTGCAGGAAACAGCAGGCTGTGTTAAAGGTGAAGTCTGATTAACGGGAGAATAAAAATTGAAACAGTGAACAAGAAAGCTCTATATGCGGTAATGCTGGCAATGTTGCTGCCATTGGTTGCATATTTTATTGTACGGCAGAAAAGTGAAACGGCAGTAGCGATGCCCCGGCATTATTTTCCGGACTCTTTAGTAAACATAACTAAAAAAGGGAAAAAAATAATTGATACAGCCTGGCACCAGGTGGGAGATTTTACATTAACCAACCAGGAAGGAAAAAAAATTTCCTGGGATGACCTGCGGGGCAAAATTGTTATTGCCGATTTCTTTTTTACGCATTGTCCTACTATTTGTCCGGGCCTTACCCGGAATATGAAACGGCTCGCAGAGTCTCTCAACAATGGAAAAAGGGTAGGAGACAAAACAAACAAAAGGGTTCATTTTCTTTCTTTCAGTATTGATCCGGAAAGGGATTCGGTGGAGAGATTAAAATATTGGGCAGACCGTTTCCAGGTGAACCCGGAACAATGGTGGCTGCTTACCGGCAGCAAGAAGGAAATCTATGACCTGGCGATTAATGAAATGAAGATTGGTATCGTGGATGGAAAGAACGTTGATACCAATTTTATACATACCGATCATTTTGTATTAATTGACAGCAACCGCCATGTGCGGGGATATTATCATGGACTTGACTCTGCTTCCCTGGGAAAATTGTCAAAAGACCTCGTATTGCTGACGATGGAAAAAGATCCCAAAGAAAAAAGTTTCTTTGATGGGAAATTAGAACTGATGGCTATTGTTTTTCTATTGGCCATACTGGGAGTGGGATTGCTTTTATTTTTTATCAGAAAAAAATCATAACGATGCTGCCTGCTGCCTGGAAAAAGAATGATAAAAAAGCAAGGATATTTATTTTCCTTTTTTCTGCCATTGTATTTACAGCTGTGGTGGTACTCAGCCGGGTAAAATTAAGTGTCAACCTGGGTTTTGATGTGCACCTGTTTGCCAAGGCCAATGCGGTTATCAATTCTTGTGTGGCCGTGTTATTAATTGTTGCATTAATTGCTGTGAAAGCAAAAAACTACAAGCTTCATAGAAATATAATGCTGACAGCGATGTTTTTATCTGTTCTTTTTTTGGTGAGCTATATCTGTCATCACCTGTTTGCCGGGGAAACCAGGTTTGGTGATGTGAATCATGATGGTATTGTGAGTGAGGTGGAGAAAGTAGCTGTGGGCAGCAGCCGGATGATTTACTATATAATACTTGGCACACATATTCCGCTTGCAGGTATCATCCTTCCTTTTATTCTTTTCTCTGCTTACCGTGGATTGACAGGCGAATATGACAAACATAAAAAATTAGTACGCATTACCTGGCCCATCTGGTTTTATGTAGCGGTGACGGGGGTGCTGGTGTATTGGATGATTAGTCCGTATTATAGCTGACACCCGGCTTCCTTGTCAGCGCAGATAATCACTTACTTTTTCCTGAATAAATTTCTTCACTGATGCCCATGTCTGGTTTTTCAGGCTGATGGGTTCTTCGGTTTCTTCCGCATCTATAAAATAAGTGAGTACAAAAGGAACAGAAACCAATAACTGGGATAAAAAAACTGAATTTTGCCAGGCATGAAAAGTTTGGAGCATTATCTGTTCCATCTGATTTTATGTGACAGTAGAGGGGTCGTGGTGTATTGTATTAGTCCGAATTATGGTTAAAAACCGATTTCCTCCACCGGGTCCCAAAACAGTTCTTTAAAATCAACCACCTGGTCGTTCTTTACTTTAATACCTTCTTTCTTTAATAATTTTTCCATATTGCCGGGAGGTGAGAAATGATGCTTGCCGGATAAGATGCCGAGGCGGTTTACTACACGGTGTGCAGGTACTTTTGGTTTTATTCTTCCTGCTCCATTCATAGCCCAGCCCACCATACGGGCAGATGATTTGGTACCAAGACAGGCAGCAATAGCACCATAAGAAGTAACCCTTCCTTTTGGTATTTGCCGGGCTACTTGAAACACCAGCTCGAAGAAATTTTCGTCTCTTTTGCCGGAAGGTTTTACTGCCTTTAGCTTTTCTGATGATTTTTTTGAGACAGGCATGCTATGAAGATAAATCTATTTCTGATTTCCCTTTTCCTGTAAGAGAATAGATTTTTTTGGCTCAGGAACACTTTCATACTTATAAGGGCAATGTTTGCAGCCATTACCACAGCAGAACCCTTTATCAAGATGGTATTGTTCTGTCAGAACAATATACCCATCTTCATTGATGTAATAATGTATGCCCTCAGTCAGTTCCTTCATGCCCCTTTAATATTTGTTTTAGTTCGTCGTCTTTTTCTTTGCCTCGTAAATTTTCCGGCAAAGAGAAACAGAGATAGTGGATGCGGTTACTTCCGGCAATGTCTAATGATTCGTAATGTGTTTTAATTTTCAATTCTTCCCCAATTCCTTCTTCTTTATATACATCACCCAGATCCTTATGCAAAGTGCAGCCATATAATTCAATAACTAATTTGGTGAAAAGGTACAGATCCGGGCTGTCTGTTTTCAGATGTATTAAACCACCGGGGACGAGAAATTGTTTATAAATGCGTAAAAATCCCGGATGAGTCAATCTTTTTTTTGCTTTTGACCTCCGCAGTTGTGGGTCAGGGAAAGTGATCCAGATTCCGGCTATTTCATCTTTTGCAAAATATTCGCCGGCCCTATCAATTTGTGTCCGCAGAAAAAAGACATTAGAAAGATTTTCCTGCAATGCTTTTTTGGCACCTGCCCAGATGCGGTTGCCCTTCAGGTCAACCCCAATTAAATTGGTATGAGGATATAACCGGGCAAGCCCAACAGCATATTCACCTTTGCCACAAGCCAGTTCAAGGGTAATGGGATTTTCATTGTTGAAAAACTTCTTCCATTTTCCGGCGGTATCTTTTGGAAATTGCAGCACATTAGAAAATGTATTTAACTCTTCAAACCGGATTAATTTTTTTTGCCCCATCGGCGGCGAAGATAAATTAAATTTTATCCGGAAGTAAAAGCAAGCAATGGGCAGCTTTGTAAAACCGGTTACCTTAATATTTTTTATCGCTGATAAACTTTTTAACTGCAGGCGATAGCTTCAGTGAGTAGTTCTTGTTTATATTAATGATGGTAAGTTTTTCCAGCCTGGTAATACTCTCAGGCAGGGTAGTAAGTTTATTTGATTCAAGATATAATTCTGCCAGTTTACCAAGATTGCCGATACTTTCAGGAAGCGACAAGAGTTGGTTTTCGTTTAAATCAAGTACAATAAGACTGGTAAGTCTGGTAACACAGTTTGGTAATGTTGTAAAACGGTTATAAGGAAGTGCAAGATATTTAAGATTGACAAGACTACTGATACTTTCAGGAAGTGAAGTCAGCAGGTTTCCGCCCAACCCGATCTCAGTAAGATTGTTGAGTTTAGAAATACTCTCAGGGATAAAGGAGAGCAGGTTTCCATATAAATATATTTCTGTGAGATTAGCAAGCTTGTCTATAAAATCCGGAACTGTTGTAAGCTTATTGTTGTTAAGATAGAGTTGCTTAAGGTTTATCAATTTTGTAATGGTGCCAGGAAGAAAAGAAATGTTATTACTGCTTACATCTAATTCTGTAAGGGTAACCAGTTTGGCTACAATTTCCTCGATCGTATTGAGCCTGTTATTACTCAGATTAAGTTCTGTGAGATTCTTTAACTGTGTAAGGCTTTCAGGTATAGAAGTAAGTTTGTTTCCGGCCAGGTCAAGCGTTGTAAGATTGGTAAGCAGCATAATCTTTTCCGGAACTTCAGTAAGCTTTTTATTATTTAACGACAGGATAAAGACGTCTGATGGATTCTTTAGTGCTTCATCTAAGGAGGAATATACTTTGTCTTTTTGTGCATTACTCAGCAACCCCAAAAAGATTAATACAAAGGCGATGGTTATTTTTTTCATGGGATGAATGTCGGCATTTTTTGGTTTACTATTTACCCGGAATAAAAAAGCCTCCGTAAAAACGAAGGCTTTTTAAATGCTGTAGGGGAAGGGATCGAACCTTCACGGGGCAGTTAGCTGTAGCACAAAGTTCGGTGGTCGACCCCGGTCGTCTCAACATTTCTGCTGGGACGGCTCTATGCTACGTTTATCCTGTTTTCCCCACCCCCGAGACAAGAGGGCATGTCTGCCATGCTTTCGCAATTTCATCACCCCACAGTGTGTGTCTTGTTATTTTAAGAACTTGATAGAACAAATATAGGCTGTTAGAACAATTGATTCCAAAATTTCTAATAAATATTTTGAAATTATAGAAATTATTCAAATATTTGATAATTATTATAAAAAAATTCTAAAAACGACTCTTAAATGACTGCTAAATTAAATTTTGATAAACTGGACCTCCAGATTATTCATAACATGATGGAGAATGCTGAAGTTTCTTATGCCGATCTTGGAAAGAAATTGTTTGTATCCGGCGGTACTATTCATGTCCGTATAAAAAAACTACAGGAGGCCGGAGTTGTTAAAGGCACAAGGCTGAAGGCAGACCTGAAACAACTTGGCTATGATGTAATTGCTTTTATTGGTATTTATTTAAAAGAAAGTTCTTTGTACGATGCCGTGGCTAAGGACCTGCAAAAAATACCGGAGATTGTGAGACTGAATTATACTACAGGTAACTATAGCATGTTCGCCGAGATTGTCTGTAAGGACATAACACAGTTAAGATTTGTACTTCACGACCAGTTACAAAAGATAAAAGGCATTGAACGAACAGAAACGTTTATTTCGCTGGAAGAAAGTTTTAGCCGTAATGTGAAAGTGATGTAGAAGAAAAATTAAAGTTTGCCTCTCACATTCAGCGCATCTCTTAATCCATTTCCCAGCAGATTAAAAGCCAGCACCAATAACATAATTGCAAAGCCCGGAGCTAATGCCAGCATAGGATTTTGAGTGATGATGAAATTATAATTCTCTTTTATCATTAATCCCCAGCTTGGTTGTGGCGGCTGCACACCAACACCCAAAAAACTTAATCCTGCTTCAATAACAATAGCTGACGCAAAGTTGCTTGCGGCAATTACTATCACCGGCCCCATAATGTTGGGCCATATATGCCGGACAATAATTCTGAAGTTGGAAAATCCTAAAGCTCTTGTTGCTTCTACATATTCCAGTTCCCGTACACCTAATACCTGTCCCCTTACTAATCTTGCCACATTCACCCACATGGTTAAACCAACGGCAATAAAGACCTGCCAGAATCCTTTTCCAAGCGCCAGTGTAATGGCAAAGACGAGTAATAAAGTGGGAATACTCCAGATGACATTGATAAACCACATAATAATATCATCGGTGCGGCCACGGAAATATCCGGCTAAAGAACCAAGCACCAGGCCAATGCTGAGTGAAATGATAACCGTAATTAACCCTACACTTAAACTAACCCTGGTTCCCACAACGATACGGCTTAGAATATCACGGCCATACTTATCGGTACCGAGCCTGTAGGTTAACTGGTTAATTGGTTTATCAGGTAAGAAGGCTTTGCTATAGGCTTGTCGCTCTGAAACACCGTCATCTATATATTTTTGAATTATAATACTATCGCCTTTTTCTTTATGGCTTACAATGGGTACATAATAGTAAGTATCTTCTTTGCCGGAGATCAATTGTTTTAAAAATCCGGTGGCACCAACATCTTTATCTTTTTTTACTTTAAGGAAGCTTTGTTTGAAGCCCGGGTTCTCTCCACCGATTTCTAAAATAATACGATTTGCAAAAGGAGAAGGGTCGGGAGCAATGAAATATGCAAAAATAGCAATCAGTACGGCGATGATAATTACCATCAAACCAACAACAGCGCCTTTGTTTTTTTTCAGTCGCCGCCATGCTGCTGCCTGGAATGATTGAGATTGACTCATGCAGGGAAGATACTTATTTTACTTTTCTTCCTTTCCATTCATACTTTCCATACTGCCCAAAAAGACCGGAGATGATGGTGTAAATAATATGCAGGGGTTGAAAAAAGAAAAACAACTTAATGGCCCATTCTTTATTAAAGAAGTTGCACAGGGATATGAAAAAAGGAAATTCGATTATTGTTTTTGCTATCCATAAACCAATAAGAAAAATCCAGTATTGCGGCCACCAGCAGCCTGCCACCAGCAATAGCAGAAAGGATAAATTATACAGGTAAACCAGCAGCAATACAGCGAAAATTCTTTTATCATCATAATTTGTTGCCTTACTGGCCCAGCGGATACGTTGATTGAAAAAAGCTTTCCATGTTTTAATTGGCTGGGTAGAGACAATGGCATCTTTCGATTTTAAATACTGAACCCTGTCAGGGTATTGTTTCCATATTTTATGCATCAGCAGCATATCATCACCCGAGGCGATGTGATCAATTCCGGCAAAACCGTTTACTACGGTAAAGGCTTTTTTTTCATAGGCAAGGTTGGCGCCGTTGCACATAGATAGCTTCCTTTTCGACACTGCTGCACCGGTAATTCCCTGCAATACCATAAAGTCCATGGCCTGAAACATTTGTACCAAAGATGAATTGCAATTAATTTTAACGGGTGCTGTAATGAATACTGATTGCTTTTCTTCTTTAAAAGCGGCAATTATTTGTAACCAACCCGGCATTGGTAAGCAATCAGCATCTGTTGTTACAATCAATTCACCGGTAGCAGCAGCAATGCCTGTTTCAATAGCTTTCTTTTTATAAGAATTAATATTATTTTCTTTCAGGTGTATTAGTTTCACAGCCGGAAATTGGTGCACTACCTCTGCTGTACCGTCTGTCGAATGGTCGTCCACTACAATTACTTCAAATAATTCTTTCGGATATGTTTGATTTTGTAATTCCTGCAATAGCTGACCAATATTCTCTTCTTCATTTCTGGCCGGAATGATAATACTGATTTTTGTTTTTGGAGATAAAACAGAAGGAACGTATTCCGGGATTGATTTCCAGGCAAGCCAGTAATAAATAATCAACAGGCCGTAGCAAACAAATAGTGGTATGATGATATATAGAAGAATCATGCAGTTGAACAAAGCTAATATCAGTGCAGCAAAGCAGGGAGAATTTCTTCTACATGTTTTTCATGGAGTACCTGGTGGCCGGAATGAATAACAGTAAGTGTGCAATACTCTTCAATACCCGTTCTGAATTTTTCACCAACGGAAGAAAGAATGATGCGGTCATGTTTGCCGTACAATAAACGAACCGGTGTTTTATTTTCTCTAATGAGATTTTTAACCTTCTTTAAATTGGGTTTCAATTTTCGTAAGGTCGTCCAACGGGTGTATAATAACTGTCTCACTTCCGAATCGCCAATATAATAATTGACGAATTTGAAAATACTGGCATTAACCATTTTTATTTTATTCAACAGCTTTAAAAAACCGAAGAACCAACCGGGCTTCTTCATGGTAAAGGCAAAAAATTTATTACCCAATTGTGTGTGGGCAGCCAGCCAATACCAGAAATTTACTTTCAATCCATCAGGCGCCAGCAAAACTATCTTTTCAATTTTTTCAGGTATGGCCTGGTAAAGGCTTAGGGCAATGCGGCCACCGAGGCTGAAACCGAGAAGGGTGAATTTATAGTCTATAGTTTGTAGTTTATGACTGTTTTGCTGCAAAATTCCCTCTAAAATCTGCCACAGGTCTTCATGGGTAAAAATAAGTCCATCATTCCACTCCGTCTTGCCATGAAAGGGAAGGTCTATTGAAAAGAAAGTATATTGATTACCAGCATATTTGTCCAGGAATATGAACATACTGGCATCCTCTCCATATCCATGAAAACAGATGGCCACCTTCGGGCCAGAACCAAAAAGATAATAGCTGATAGTAGAATTTCTATAAGTAAGCAGGCGGAACTCCATAGGCGTAAAAGGGAACAAGGATTTTACAGAAAATTAAGTTGACTATTTCAAATATAATATTAATTTTGAATAGTTGCACAAACAACTATATGCCAAACAACCAATTTAAGAAAGGAGAACTTTATAGTTTTGTTACCGGCAAAGCTTCTACTGCCATCGCCAGGCGTTTGCAGAAGAAATTCAACACTGCCGGGCTTAATCTCACTATTGAACAATGGAGTGTCCTTTATCATTTATGGAAACAGGAGGGGATCAGCCAGCAGGAATTATGCAATGCCACTTTTCGTGACAAACCCAGCATTACCCGGCTGGTAGATAATCTTGAAAAATTAAATTTGGTTAAACGTGTCGCTTCGGAAAATGACAGGAGGATTAATTTGATTTACCTGACAAAGCAGGCCCAGAAATTACAGGAAGAAAGTATGCTGCTGGCAGAGACAACGCTGAATGAAGCATTAGAAACAGTGCCTGCTGATAAAATAGATGTTTGTAAAGAAGTATTGCAGATTGTGTATGATAATTTGAAATAAAACCCCTGTTTCCTAAAGGGAGACTTAGGTGAATGAGTTTTTATGTTTTGATAAGTTCTTTGTCCCGGACAGGCAAAAAAAAATAAAAATTAAATCTTAATACAATGAGTACTGCAACAGAAACAAAAAAAGTCCCGATAGCTATCGGGATGAAAGGTGGCGAATGGCTGGTGAAAGAGTCTTCTTCATTTGAAACTTTTATTCCTGAAGAATTTAATGAAGAACAGTTGATGATACGGGATATGTGCAACCAGTTCCTGACGGCGGAAGTATATCCCAATCTTGACCGCATCGATAATCTGGAGCCGGGATTGATGAAATCATTGATGACAAAAGCAGGCGAGCAGGGATTGCTGGCCACTTCTTTTCCGGAAGAGTATGGGGGACTTGGTAAAGATTTTGTTACCTCCACTATTATTAATGAATACCTCGGGGCAGGCCATTCATTTTCGGTGGCTGTTGCTGCACATACCGGTATCGGCACGTTACCGATTTTATATTTTGGTACACCGGCGCAAAAAGAAAAGTACATCCCAAAACTTATCAGCGGCGAATGGGCAGGTGCCTATGGATTAACAGAACCCAACAGCGGCAGCGATGCGTTGAGTGCAAAAACTACAGCAAAGCTGAGTGATGATGGCAAGCATTATGTATTGAACGGACAAAAATGCTGGATTACCAACGGCGGATTTGCACAGGTATATACTGTATTTGCAAAAATAGATGGGGACAAATTCACTGGTTTTATTGTAGAAAGAGGAACAGAGGGATTTACACAAGGTCCGGAAGAACATAAGATGGGCATCAAAGGTTCTTCTACCGTGCAATTGTATTTCCAGGATTGTAAAGTGCCGGTGGAAAACCTGCTGGGTGAAATTGGTAAAGGACATAAGATTGCTTTCAACATTCTTAATATTGGCCGCTTGAAATTATGTGCAGCAACTATTGGCGGCGCAAGAAGTGCCACCACGGATAGTGTTGTGTATGCAAAAACAAGAGAGCAATTTAAGCAACCGATTGCCAATTTCGGCGCAATTAAACACAAGCTGGCTGAAATGGCCATCCGGATTTTTGTTGGCGAATCAGCGTTATACCGTACAGCAAAATGGGTGGATGATAAAGAGCATGAATTACTTTCTTCCGGCAAACCGGAGAACGAATCGTTATTAGGCGGTGCTGAAGAGTATGCTATTGAATGTGCCATGCTGAAAGTATATGGAAGTGAAGTATTGGATTTTGTGGTGGATGAGGGGGTCCAGATTCATGGTGGTAATGGTTTCAGCGCCGAGTATAATATTTCAAGAGCTTACCGTGACAGCCGTATCAATAGAATTTATGAAGGCACTAATGAAATTAACCGTTTGCTTACCCTGGATATGACATTAAAAAGAGCAATGGGCGGAAGATTAGATATGATGGGCCCGGCAATGGCAGTGCAAAAAGAACTGATGAGTATTCCTGATTTTGGTGCAGAAGATGAGGCAGCATTTGCCAAAGAGAGAAAATTGGTGGCCAATCTGAAAAAAGCAATTTTGATGGTATCCGGTGCTGCTGTGCAGAAATTAATGATGAAGATTGATACAGAGCAGGAAGTGCTGATGAATATTGCTGATATGGCCATTGAAACATTCAATGCCGAAAGTGTGTTACTGAGAGTAATGAAGATGGTGGATCAACGGGGAGAAACGGCTTCTCAGCTTCATCTTGACATTATGCGGACATACCTCTACGATGCTGCAGACAAAGTAAATAAATCAGGCAAAGATGCTGTTAATGCATTTGCTGACGGCGATGAGCAGCGGATGATACTGATGGGTTTGAAAAGGTTTACCAAAGCCGAGCCCTTCAACAGTAAAGAGGCGAGAAGAAGGATTGCTGATAAAATGATTGCAGAAGGGAGGTATTGCTTTTAATTCCACTGTTCCCTGTCAAAGTCTAACATGGCTGCTCTTCCCGGGGCAGCCGTTTTTGTATTCTTATAAATAGCTGACAGTTCTTTACGGGTTGTTTTAAACTCAATTAACATCTGCACTCTTTTTCTTTCAATCATAATTCCTGCACACATTAACAGCGAAGAAAAAGTTACTACCAGGAAATATACAAGGAATGTATCAGCTATATATGGCGTTTTGAATATATAATACATTAAGTATATAATTGTATAACATCCATAAGCGAAAAGCAGTGCTGCAACAATTAATGCTTTACCGGTAGCTTTCCGGTGCATGATAGCAATCTTGGTCTGGCGGATAAAAAGAGAAAGACACAATCCAAATACGATTAACAGCCCCGGCCCAAGTATAATGGTCAATGCATCAACATTCATTCCCAGTATCAATATTACTGTCGCTTCAAACAATACAAAGCCCAGTATTGTTATTTTCATCCGGCGGGTAAAGGCAGGAGAGGTACTGTAATAAGTAAGAAAAAAAAGCATTAATGGAACATCAAGCAGGTTATTAGATAATCCCCAGTAATGAACCACCTCATTGTTTGCAGTGATATAGCCTTCTGTCATCAGGTTATATATGAAAACAGAAATGTAATAGATCAGCAAGGCGGGAAAACTTTTGTACCCGCCCAGTCGCAGGATGAGGATGAAAAAAATTGGTAAAAAAAGGGCAAACGAAGAAACAAAGCCCATTACAGAATTCCAGGTCATATTCTATTGGTTTTTCAAAGGATAAAAATTCAGGCAGATAACACCCCGGTAGCGTTACCGGCTGCAATATTAACGGGAGTTATATGTGCATAGTGCTTTGTTATAGGAGTTTATACTAAAATTCAGTAAAAGCGAAATAGTATTTCGTAATTCTACTGTTAATGCCATCGAGTGTTTTTATGCTAACTTGCTGTGATGATACGATTGCCCTTTTTTATAAGCCTGCTATGCTGTTTTTCGGTCTCGGCCCAGGTAAGAACAAATAATTTTATTATAGGCAAAACAACAGGCTCATTACCTTATCTCGAGTATGGATTAGGCGCAGACCGGCTGGGGGGAGCCAAAATGACTTATTTAGATACAAACATTGTTGTAAAGGTAATTGACAGCAACATTGGTAATTATAAAATACAATTGTCTAAAGACCATTTTGCCTATTTACCCAAAACAAATTTCAGGAAAGACAGCACCATAAAAATTCAACCTTACTATTTAACCAACAGCTGGATGGTAACGGGTGATTCGGCCAGTGATTACCTGATAGTAAACCTGGAAGAAAATCTTCCTTACAAAAGTATGCAGCAAATCAATCCTTCTAAAATTGTGATTGATGTATTTGGAGCAACAAGCAATACCAATTGGATAACACAACGGTCTGCCGCAAAAGAAATTACCAATGTTTATCATGAACAGATTGAAGATGATGTGTTTCGTATCATTATCGAATTAAAACATCAGCAACACTGGGGCTACAGCATTTATTATAAAGATAAGCGGCTGATGGTAAAAGTAAAGCGTCAACCAGAAGACCTTAGCCTGGATAATATGAAAGTGGCAGTGGATGCGGGCCACGGCGGTGATAATAACGGTGCTTCGGGAGTAAAAACAGGTATCGCTGAAAAAAAATATACGCTGCTCATCGCACAGCAACTGGAAGAAGCATTACTGGACAAAGAGGCTACTGTGTTTATGACAAGAACAAAAGACACAGCTATCGGGATGGTGGAAAGAACAGAGATGATAAAAAAAGAAGACCCGCATTTTCTTATCAGCATTCACCTTAATTCATCAGTTAAAGATAGTGTGAGAGGCGTAAGTACTTATTACAGGTACATTGGTTTCCGGCCATTAACACAATACATTCAGCAAAGTATGCTGAAAATTGGTTTGAAAGATTTTGGAAACATTGGCAGCTTCAACTTTGCCCTCAGTGGCCCCACTGAGTATCCCAATTGTTTGGTGGAAGTAGCTTTTCTCAGCAATAAAGAAGACGAACAGTTAATACTTAACCCCGGATTTCATAAAGCTGTAGCCACCCAAATTGTGGAAGGCATAAAAGAATGGCTGAAGGCTTGCAAAAAAGATGATGACTAATCTCCCTTCGCTGATTTTTATTTTTTATAGAGACTGAAGTTACAGAGGGCTAATCTTCCGGCGGAAAATGTTCGCCACGGTGACAAGTTTTGCAGCTTACCACATGCAGGTATTCCGGCCTTTCATTTTTATCAAAGTAGAAATTATTTTTATTGATATCAATAACCATCCGCATCATATTCCGTGCATTTTCTTTCATTGGCTCAGCATCTGATGCATAGTCAAGACTGTCCTTTATATTTTTCACCGGCACATGACAGAAGTTACATTTAACCCCCAATGCAATATTATAGGTTTGCATAATGCTGTCTAATTTGGCATCGCTGATATCTTTGGGCAGTATTTTCAGGTTTCTGTCTTTTTGCTGATAAGGTTTTACAGCAGCCACACCTAACAGTACGAAAACCGTAAGTACAGAAAAAACCAGCATTTTCTTTTTATGCAACATGATTGTCAGACGGGTTTTTGTTTACAAAAGTGGCATTGCCGGATATTTTTACCGGGAAGGAACAATATTGGCTTTTGACTGATGAAAATACAAATTAACCATCGTTTCCGCTATTAGTAAATGACAATAGGCCATCTTATCTACATTTGAGGTCTTAAAATTTATAGTATGAGTAATCTTGTAAAAGAGTTTAATGACTACAGAACAAGGATGAACGATGTTATTCTAAGCAAAGACAACCTTGTTATCAAACGCCTCTGGAATCTTGATACCAATACCTATGCGGAAGGAAGTCTTGATGTTAAAACGAAAGAACTGCTGGGCCTGGTTGCCAGTATGGTGTTAAGATGCGATGATTGCATCAAATATCATTTAGGGAGATCTTATGAACTCGGCAGTACTACCGAAGAGCTATATGAAGTATTTGCTGTGGCTAATATCGTTGGTGGCACCATTGTTATTCCTCATACGAGAAGGGCGGCAGAATATTGGGAGGAATTACAGGGAATTAAAAATGAATAATTAAGAATTATTAATGAATTTTACAGCGGAAAATTCTTAATTTTTCATTCTTAACTATTAATTGATGTCAACAGAAACTATAGCCCCCGTTTTAACCGCCAAAGATTTTGCCACCGACCAGGAAGTTCGCTGGTGCCCCGGCTGTGGCGACTATTCCATCCTTGCCCAGGTGCAAAAAGTAATGCCGACCCTTGGTATTGCCCGGGAAAATATTGTTATCGTTTCAGGAATCGGTTGCAGCAGCCGCTTTCCTTATTATATGAATACCTATGGTATGCACTCCATACATGGCAGGGCTACAGCTGTCGCTTCCGGATTAAAAGCATCAAGACCAGAACTTAGTGTGTGGATTGTTACTGGTGATGGGGATGGTTTAAGTATTGGCGGCAACCATACCATACATTTGCTGCGCAGAAATTTTGATGTAAACATTTTACTCTTCAATAACCAGATTTATGGATTGACGAAAGGACAATATTCTCCTACTTCAGAAGAACATAAAGTGACTAAGAGCACCCCGATGGGAAGTATTGACCATCCGTTTAATCCATTAGCATTAGCATTGGGTGCAGATGCAACATTTGTGGCCAGAACTATGGACCGTGACCCCAAACATTTACAAGCCATGCTGATCAGGACACATCAGCATAAGGGGGCATCTTTTTTAGAGATATACCAGAACTGCAACATTTTTAATGATGCCGCTTTTGAAATTTTTACCGAGAAAAGCAGCAAGCCACAGGAAACACTTTTTCTGGAACAGGGCAAGCCTTTAACATTTGGTGCCAATAATGATAAAGGAATTAAGCTGGATGGATTTACACCAACCGTTGTTAATCTGAACGAAGGACATAGTGCCGGTGATCTGTGGGTACATGATGAACATGATATTTATAAAGCACAGATATTAGTCCGCATATTTGACGACCCGAAAATAGAAGGACATTTGCCAAGACCATTTGGTGTTTTCTATCAGACCAACAGGAGTTGTTATGAAGATGTGATGGCTGCACAATTAGCAGAAGCCAAATCAAGAAAACCTGCTGATTTGGATAAATTATTAAAAGGGAATGAGGTGTGGACGATTGTGTGAGTTAGTAATTTAAAAATTAATAATGCCTTCAGGTTGCGAAGGCATTTTAATTAATTAAAAAGATTATATCCATTAAGTTATCTGCCTGAAAACTCCTTTATGAAGCAACTGCTCATCTCAGCATTTTTTATTTTATCTGCGGCTATTGCCAACAGCCAGTTCTCTTTTAATTACAATGGCCGGGAATACTTTGTTTTAAAGTCAAGTATGTTTAAAGATTCAACAGGCAAGCAATACAACTACAATGAAGCCATGCTTGTAATGATGGGCGGAGAGTATGAGATTTTCCCCCCAAATCCAAAAGATGCAAGCAAAGGTTTTTTATTATCGGGGATCAGTAAAGAAGAACAATTGAAAAGGGCCATGGCTGCTCCCAAACCCTCAGAGACAACAGCCTTTAAAACAGGAAAGAAGTTTGATGAGTTTAGTGCCAATGATATGAACGGCAAACTGGTGGATACTAAACAACTAAAAGGAAAAGTATTGGTGATCAATTTTTGGTTCACCACCTGCCCGCCCTGCAAGGCTGAACGTCCTTACCTGAATCAAATAGTAAATGATTATAAGTCTGATTCTAATGTAGTCTTTATTGCCATTGCATTGGACCAGAAAGAACAGCTGGAACCTTATCTTAAGGAACATGAATTTAAGTATAACATTATACCAGCAGGAAAGAAGATAGCCGATTCGTATGATATACCCGGATATCCCACACAGGTAATTGTAGATCAGGAAGGGAAGGTAGCTTTTCACACCTTGAGTTACTATTACGTTACTGACTACTGGATGCGTAAAACGATAGATGAGCTAAGGGGGAGATAAATCGAAAATGTATTCTCTTTTGGAGCATTAAGTATCAGGTACTGGTAGCCAACTCCCTCGCAGCATTTTCATACACCTTCTTCTCTTTCCTCTTATACCACCATTGCGGCACTGTCTTTTTCATCAGCGTATCAATATTGCGCATACCAATTAAACTCCAGATGCCTTTTACTTTACCTGCAAGAGATGGTTGCAGGGCCCGGAGGCTCATAGCAAAACCACTTTCCAAATATTCCATATGGTGCCAATAACCGGCAGGCATAAATAATGTATCACCAGGTTCCAAAATAAAATCAAAGCCTTCGGCAAGCTTCAACGCCGGAAATTTTTCATAGTCAGGCGAGCCGTTTTGTTCATAGTAATTAGAAAAGTCGGCAAGGCTTAATACTTCATACGGTTTGCGGTAGAGCTTGTGCTGTTCTTTATTAGGAAACATCAGCACCCTTTTTCTGCCGGCAAATTGGGTGTGCAGAATATGAGAGAGGTCAATATCGTAGTGCATGTGGGTAATACTGCCGGCACCGCCGGTAAAAAGCATCGGGTATTTTTTTACAAAACCCTTCATCAGGTGTTCGGGCCAGGTAAAATCTTTTATCAGTTGCGGGGCATGGTCAAAAATGTTGAACAGGAAAATGCGCCAGGCAGCAGGGCCACTGCTGATCATGTCAATGTATTCACCAAAGGTTTTGTAATCATCAGCGGTATTGATGGGGGTGTAAGCATCGCTTTTTACATTGTTGTAAAGCGGTACTTTTTTATCTCCTACTAATTGCTTGAAATAATCCCAGTTCCACCGGGTATTGGCGGGCCAATTGTGGGACAGATTTTTAATTACCACAGGCACACCGGGGCGGTAAAAATCTCTTTTAAACACCTCTGGGTCAATTGTATCAAAGGTGGCTACCGGCTTTAACTGCATGGCAATTCTTTAGTTTTTGTAAAGATAAGTAGCGGTGAAAATACGAATTGCCGGTTAAATGACGATTTAAGGACAAGGATTTGCTAAAACTTGTATTTTTAAAGCGAACCTGCAATATGTTTTTACAAATTCATCCCCATAATCCCCAGCCCCGGCTGATAAAACAGCTGGTGGAAAGCCTGCAACAGGGAGGCATCATCATTTACCCAACCGATACGGTATATGGGCTTGGGTGTGATATACTCCAGCAAAAGGCAGTGGAACGGATATGCCGCATCAAACAGGTGGACCCTAAAAAGGCGCAACTTTCTTTTGTTTGCAGCGACCTGTCGCACCTCAGTGATTTTACAAAGCCGCTATCCAACCCAATCTACCGGATGCTGAAAGAATATTTACCCGGCCCCTACACTTTTATTTTGCCCGCCAGCAAAATGGTCCCCAAAATTTTGCAAAGCAAAAAAGATACAATCGGTCTTCGTATTCCAGCCAATAATATTGCGATGGCAATTATTAAAGAATTAGGCCGCCCGATACTCAGTGCTTCTCTTCCAGGAGAAATGCCGGAAGACTATACAGACCCGGAAGTGATGTATGAAAATTTTATGAACGAAGTGGACTATGTGATTGATGGTGGCATTGGCGGCACGGTACCATCAACCGTTGTTGATTGTACCGGTGATGAGCCGGTGCTGATACGGGAAGGGCTGGGGGAGTGGAATAATTAATCGTTCTTCAAACATTTATGCATTTTCAGGTAATAGCCTGAAACTTTTACGATGATATTCGCATAATCCAAATTTTTGAATTGCATGCCGGTGTGCAAGTGTGCCATATCCCTTATTGCTATGCCATAAATAATGAGGGAATTGATTATGCAGTTGTATCATGTACTCATCCCGGTAAGTTTTGGCTAAAATGCTGGCAGCTGCAATAGAAGAAAAACGGCCATCTCCTTTTACAAAACATTGATGCGGTATTTTTTTATAAGCAGTAAAGCGGTTGCCGTCAATCAGCAGCAGTTCAGGATTAACCATCAGCTTATCCAATGCAAGATGCATGGCTTTGAAAGAAGCTTTCAAAATATTTATCCGGTCTATTTCATCATTATCAATGCTGGCTACCGCAAATGCCACTGCTCCCACTTCAATTATTTTTCTCAACTCATTTCTGTCTTTTTCTTTTACCTGCTTACTGTCATTTAATAATGGATGATGAAAATCTTGGGGTAAAATAACCGCCGCTGCAAACACCGGTCCGGCATAGCACCCACGGCCGGCCTCATCGCAGCCGGCTTCTATTCGATCTTGCTGGTAAAAAGGGTTCAGCATACAGGTGCAATTTCATAAATAATGCTGAACAAAAATTATTTTCACCCGGTGGCTGCATTTAACTTTGCGGCCACCATGAAAGAAAGAAAAATTCCCCGTTCTTCAAAACCTGTTGCCATCTGGCTGCTGGTAGGGGTAGCAATGATTATTATCCAAATTCTATTGGGCGGGATTACAAGATTAACCGGTTCAGGGTTGTCCATTACAGAGTGGAAGCCTATCATGGGAGCCTTACCACCGATGAACGAACAGGACTGGAACACAGCTTTTGAAAAATATCAGCAGATAGCCCAGTATAAGTATCTCAATTCACATTTTACATTGGGAGATTTTAAATTTATTTATTTCTGGGAATGGTTTCACCGGGTGTGGGCAAGATTGATAGGGATTGTATTCATTATTCCATTTATCATCTTTATACTACAAAAGCGTTTTAAAAAGGATATGATACGGCCGATGATTATTCTTTTCCTGCTCGGGGCTTTGCAAGGGTTAGTGGGATGGATAATGGTGCAGAGTGGCCTGGAAGATTCAGAACTCTTATATGTAAGTCATTATAAACTGGCTATTCATTTTATTTTAGCACTTGGACTTTTATGTTACACCGTTTGGTTTGCATTGGATTTATTAATTCCCAGGGAGCAAATCACTTTTCATAGGCCATTGCGAAAGTTTGCCAGTTGGATTCTTGTATTATTAATTATTCAACTTGTGTATGGGGCTTTTATGGCAGGATTAAAAGCAGCTTCTTTTGCACCCACATGGCCCTCTATTAATGGTGCCTGGTGGCCGTCAAATGTTCATTCATTTGGCAACCGGGAGTTTCCGGGGCTTTCTTTTTTAACTGACAACCCCCTGGTGCTACACTTCATCCACCGTAATCTTGCTTACATTATTTCTGTTTTGATATTTATATGGTGGTGGCGGGCCAGTAAGGTGAAAGGAACAAAACTGTTTCAAAAAACCAAAGCATTTCCTTTGTTGATTGTTCTGCTACAACTGTTGCTGGGTGTGCTTACAGTTATTCATGCTGCTGATACCAAAGCATTCCTTTGGTTGGGTGTAGCTCACCAGTTTGCTGCCATGCTGCTTTTGCTTTCATTAGTATGGATGGTATATATTACCCGGGCAGAACCCAGTATTCAGGGGTCGTAACATCTTCATTTGAAGAAGCTGGCTTTTATCAGTATTTTTAGTTGTAACCATTTTATCTTACAATGAAAGCCTGGCTGCGGGGATTTTTTTATTCTTTTCCCATACAATTGGTGTTCCTGCATTTCAGGAAATACCAGGTATTGCTGCTGTTCTGGTTCATCATGTTCAGTACCGTGAACGGAAGTTTTATGAAAACCTTTGGCGCCGATTCATTATTCCTGGCACCGGAATACCTGGGTAATGTAAATTCTATCAGTTCGGCTATCGTAGGAGCTGCTGTGGGCATGTTTATTATGAGCTGGAATATTTCCAGTTTTATTTTATTCAGCAGGCATTTTCGCTTCCTCTCTGCCACTACTAATCCTTTTTTAAAATATTGTATTAATAACTCTATCATCCCCGGAGTTTTTCTGCTCTTTTATTTTTTTAAAACTTACGAATTCGATCATTATAAAGAACTGATAAGCACTACAGAAATTCTTTTCCTGTTTGGTGGTTTTACAGCCGGGCTGATTTTTATTCTGGCGGCTTCTTTTATTTATTTTTTTCGGGCCGACCGGTCAATCCTGCGCAGAATGATGCCGGTGATGAGTAATCCCAAATCATATATCACCCACCTGAACCCCATCAAAGAAGTTTATCATGGGGCAGCATTAATGAAAGTAGAATGGTATTTTGAATCGCCACTGCGGCTGAAACCTGTCCGGGATGTATCTCACTATACTGATGAATTTGTGGCATCTATTTTTAAACGGCATCACTTCGCCGCTATTCTTTCCGTATTTGCCGCTTTTTTATTTCTTGTCTGCATTGGTTTTTTGCTGGATAACACTTTCTTTCAATTGCCAGCAGCAGCCAGTATCACTGTTTTTTTTTCCATACTGATTGGGGTAGCCGGTGCCGTTACTTATTTTTTGCAAAGCTGGAGTATCCCCTACCTGATCGGCTTGCTATTATTGCTGGGTGTTTTTTATAAATTGGACTGGATTGATCCCCGCAATAAAGCTTATGGCCTCAACTATTGGAATAAAAATGAACGTCCTTCTTATTCGAGAGAAGGTTTGCTGGCTCTTTGCAATAAAGATAGTGTGGAGGCTGACAAGCAGAATATGATCAGCATTTTAAATACCTGGAAGAAAAACCAGGATAGTGATAAGCCAATGTTGGTACTGATAAATACCAGTGGCGGCGGGCATCGCAGTGCTACATTTACCATGAGTGTGCTGCAGCACTTAGACAGCATTACGAAAGGCGGCATCATGCAAAAGATTTTTTTAATCAATGGTGCTTCCGGTGGAATGATTGGTGCTACTTACTTCCGGGAATTATACCGGCAAAAACAAAAAGGAATGAACATTAACCTGCAGGATGATCAGTACATAGATGATATTGCCGGTGATTTGCTGAATCCGCTGTTTACTTCTTTTTTTGCGAGGGATTTAATATCTCCGGCACAAAAATTCAAAGTGGGCCCTTATGAGTATGTAAAAGACAGGGGGTATGCCTTTGAACAAAAATTGAGCAGTAATACCAGGGGGTTTTTAGATAAACAATTGAAAGATTATACAGCTGATGAAAAAGCGGCCAATATTCCGCTGATGTTTTTTAATTCTGTGGTTACAAGAGATGGACGCAAAATGATTATCAGCACACAGCCTGTCAGGTTTATGATGCAAAGCCCCGCCGATTCTAATAATATTCCGGTGGAAGATCCAGATGCCATTGACTTTGTTTCCTTTTTTGCCAAACAGGATCCTTACAGTATCCGTATGCTGACGGCTATGCGGATGAATGCTACTTTCCCGGTTGTATTGCCAAATGTCTGGCTTCCTTCAGACCCCGTTATTGATGTGATGGATGCTGGCCTGCGGGATAACTACGGACAGGAAGCAGCGTTGCGGTTTTTAACTTCGTTTGATGACTGGATAAAACAAAATACCAGGGGAGTACTGATAATTCAGATAAGAGACAGGGCTGCCGGTGGTTGGGAAGCTCCCTATCTTTCTGATGATATCAGCGATCATATCACCAAACCCTTTTTGTTGTTGCAGCATAACTGGTTTAAGATGATGGAGTATTCTCAAAATGGATTACTGAATTATTATACCACGCATAGCGGCAATAATATTTATAAAGTTGCTTTTCAATACGCAGCTGATAAAGAAGAAAATAAAGCGGCTTTAAGTTTTCACCTTACCCGACGGGAAGAAAAAGACATAATAAATTCCATTCATTCAGCAGGTAATCAAAAAAGTTTTGAACGGACACTGGCATTGTTAGCCGCAAAACCCAGCCCGGATTCTACCGTTCCGGTTTTCCGTACACCTTTATGGCAGTAAAGATTTTTTTTAGCGGGGCTGAATCAGCCGGAAGCATTTTTTCTTTACTTCAATTTCCACTTCATCAGCCATTTCTGCAGGATCACCGTCAATATGCAACGGGGCTTGGGAAGGATTGCTGATGCTGAGTTTATCCGTTTGAAAGTAAATGATTCCGTGTTTCTTTATTTCAAGGCTACCGGTCTCTAATTTATTTTTGCCCCTGATTTGTTTAAATGTTTGTACCAGCACACTAAGTTTACTTTGGCTGGTGGCAATGACAATATCCAGCAATCCATCACTCAGGCAGGCTTTGGGAGCTATAGTGAAATTGTTTCCATACTGGTTACTGTTGGCAATGCTGATAAAATAAGCATCAATGGTAAATCTTTTACCCTTAACCTTTAATTCAAAAGGATAAGGTGTAGCTGCAAAGAAATTCTTTACCACCTGTTTTATATAAGTTCCAAATCCTCTTTTTGGTTGTTGTGCAAAATCATGCGCCACTTTAGCATCAAAACCCAAACCACAAAGCATGCAGGCAAATTGCCCGTTAATATAAAAACCATCAATAGCAGCAGGTTTCCCATTGAAAATAATATCCAGGGCTTTGTCCGGCGCTACTGGAATCTTGGCGGTAAAAGCTAATCCATTACCGGATCCACAGGGAATAATACCAAAATTCACACTGGAATTCATCAGACTGCTTACTACTTGGCTTATGGTGCCATCACCTCCGGCCACCACTACATCAGTAATCTTTTGTTCTTTTATTATGGACTTCAAAAAAGTATAATCACCGCTTTCAACAGAAGGAAAAAGCAGGAAAGGAATTTTCTCAGCTTCCGTTCTCTTTTCTATAAGTAGATACAGATCCTTTTTTGGCTTGCTGCCTGAAATGGGATTTATAATATAAATGATATGTCGGGACATTCGTTATCGCAGCTTCAGTGTACACAAATGTACTCTTCTGATGCGGACTAAAATATCCGGATTAAGGGGGGAGGCCACCGTGTATATATTTATTTCTTTTTTCCCGGCAAATAATTTCCGCAGTTTAGACAGGGATATTTTGACCCGGGTGGTGCTGTCAATAGAAAGCAGCTGGTTATCTTTTTCATCAAAAAACAAAAATGAACGTTTCCAGAAGGTTCGATCAGATTCTGTATAGATGATTTCAAGGTAACCATTCTTTTTCCAGTCCGTTGATTTTATGTTTTTCAGGTTCTTTGTTTCATCTTCCTGATTGGTGTTAATTAATATTTTATTATGCAGTTTTATTTTCCAGCTATCAGTCTGCGCCTGTGCAAAAAAACCGGTTAAAATCAACCCGGTTATGAAGAATAAATTTTTCATAGTATGTATAAATTCAATGATCCTGCCAAAATAATGAGTAAAAGTTAATAGCGAAGGCTGCCGGTTATTTTACCAGCGGAGTAAAACACTGCCCCAGGTAAAGCCGCTGCCAAAAGCTGCGAGGCAAACCAGGTCGCCATCTTTTATTTTCCCCTGTTCCCATGCTTCGCAGAGTGCAATCGGAACAGAGGCAGCGGTAGTGTTACCATATTGCTGAATATTATTATAGACCTGATCATCTCTTAGTTTCAGTTTTTGCTGCACAAACTGTGCAATCCGCAAATTTGCCTGGTGAGGAATAAGCAGGTTGATGTCTGATGTTTGAAGGCCATTGGCAGTAAGTGCTTCCATTATTACTTCCGGAAACTTTACCACCGCTTTTTTAAAAACAGACTGACCATCCATAAAAGGAAAATTCTGGGCCTTGTCAATCATTTCATGGCTCATAAACATATCACCAATTTCATTTTCATTAAAGTCGGCTACTTTTTGATCCAGCCAGTGATTAGCATGGGTACCGGGATTATACATAGCCAGAATTTCTGCTGCCTCACCATCGCTGTGTAAATGGGTAGAAAGAATTCCCTGTTTGTCATTATTAGTTGGCTGCAACACAACAGCACCGGCACCATCACCAAAAATGACGGAGATATTTCTCCCCCGGGTAGTAAAGTCAAGACCAAAAGAATGTTTTTCTGCACCCACCACTAAAATGTTTTTATACATACCGGTTTTGATAAACTGGTCTGCTACACTGAGTGCATATATAAAACCGCTGCATTGATTGCGGACATCTAATGCCCCGATTTCTTTCATCTTCATAGCCCGTTGCAACAACACACCACAACCCGGGAAATAATAATCAGGGCTTAGTGTAGCAAAAACAATGAAGTCAATATCCTGCGGGCTGATGCCAGCCCTTTCAATAGCAATTCTGGCGGCTTCCACACCCATGGTGGTGGTGGTTTCTTTGGTCCGGTGGGCATAGCGCCGTTCTTTGATGCCGGTACGTTCCTGTATCCATTCATCGCTGGTGTCCATATACTTCAACAGGTCCTTATTGGTTACTACATTGTCAGGAACATAATTGCCGATTCCGGCAATTTTTGATTTATACATAGCAGGCAATTAAGAAAGAAAGATAGGAAATGAAATGGTTTTACCCTACAACTATTTCAGGCTGAGCAGATGTAATGAACTTATGATTAATTGATAAAGGCATAAAATCCCCAGTGACGAGTAAATAAATCCCCAAACTACAAAGGTCATTCCTGCCGGAGTAAAAATCGTTTCATATTGTGCAGAAATTTCTCCCTCATTTTTTGAGTTAATCGTTTTAGCCTGAACTATAAAATTGGTCAATAAATGAACTATGAAACTCAATACATTAAAAATAGCCAGTGACTTTAATTTTCGTATAAAAAACTTTTCTATACAGCATAAGCAGAGAAAAGTTGTACCATTTCGCATTTGATCATATACTGGCACAATGTTTTCCTTTTTCTTTCCCTAACTTATAACAGACCAACCAATGAAGGCAATTCTTTTGTTAGCCGCAATTCACATTCTGATTATTTATCAATCACAGAAAAACAGGACAACTGTAAAAATACCCATCTCGCAACCGGGAGATATAGCCGGAGAAGGAAAGTTTGTCAAGCCTTCTGCAATTATTTTTTCGGAAGGGGTTAAGGCGATTAAAAACGACAAACCCGGGTTTGTTTCTGTATTATTTACAAAGGCGTTGCCTTTTTAATAACCATTCAGCATATTATTGATCAATAGCTATTCCGCTGCATTCAGGAGGCTTTCCCTTTGTTAGATGATATACTTTCAATCCAAGCCTTAATTTCAACAGGTGTCCGGTGCATTTTTTTTGACAGGCGATCCAGTAGTTTCTCTTCCTCACCGGGTAAGTAATCAAGATCCTCATCGGTGAGGTTAACATTGCTTTCTTTTATTTTTTCCTTCACTTCATTCCAGGAAGTCAGCATTTTAAGCATTGCTATTTTTTTTGTAGTTAATTGAGATGAAAGAACATTAATTCTTTTATAGTGTCGGCACAATGGTCGCAGATGGATCCGCAATGCTCAATATCCTCTTCAGGATGCTGCATACATTCATTATAACATTCCCGGCAGTACAAAAAGCAATCAAAAACATTTTTTTGAACTGTTACAGGATCATTAATAAAAAGAGCAACAACAGACAGACAGGATTGGGCACAATTCCGGCAGCTTTTTATCAACTTTTCTTTTGGCAAAAGATTTTTCAGCTCGGAATGTATGCAGGCTTCGCATAATAACCATGTATTCATGCAAGCTTTGATATAATTATCAGTTTTCCGGAGTATCATTAGTTGGGGCTGGCCTCTTGTGGTTATTGATAAATGAAATTGTTCAGGTGAATAGCCCTGCACGGCATTGATCCGTGCAGGGTTATACTCTTTATGCTGATTGTGTATCCCGCATTCTTTTTATTTTATCATGCGATCTTTTCAGCTTTGATTTTTGTTCGTTAAGGAGACTTCTTACTTCTGCTGTCAGGTCATCAGTTTCCAATGCAGAATCATAGGCTCTTTGTGCAGCATCTTCACCAAACTCACAGGAGGCAAGTATTGCTTTGCGGCTGTGACCTGTAACGGCAGCCTTTACATCCATCCACACTCTGTAAATTTTGCCTCTTGCTGTTGTGCCTTCAGCGGGGGTTTCCCCGGTTTTTTGTACATGTTTTTCCAGCTCAGCCACATACGTTTTGCTTTCATCAGCCATGTCTGTAAAGAGTGAACGGAGGTCAGCATCCCCACTGTCAGTTTCTTTTGCTGCTTTTTCATAACCAACTATCCGGTCATTGTTAATCTCTATCAGGTCATTTACTGTTTCAGCTATTTTTTCGTTTAGTTCCATAATAAGAATTTTAAAAGGTTAAAAAATTTTTCTCTTCATAAAAATGAAAAAAATCATGCCAGCATACTATCATGCAGAGCCATAAGACCCGTGATGGCATTTTCTCATTTAAGGATAAATAAAATGAGGAAAATCTTACACAGCATTCCCCGTGTTTGTTGCCGGGATCAGGCTGATAACAACTGGTATCACATTTGAATCAGTATTTAAAATTGCGTTATGACCACCGATACCAACCTCCGCTTTATCAGTGAAAAAATAGGAGAGCTTCGCACTGCAGTTATGTACAGCATGTGCAATAGCCTGGTTAAACTTCCCAATGATATTGTAACAGCTGTGAAAGTGGATGAAGAAGGACAGTTATGGTTTTTATCTCACCTGCCTTATCAATTGCTTACTGAATGCGAAAAAGAGTTTCCGGTACGACTGCATTTTTTTAGAAAAGGGCGTAATTTTTTTGTGGAAGTAAGCGGTAAAGCAACTATTGTAAACAAAATTACCACTGCTAATTCTTTTGCATCTCCAGACAATACCGTTCCAAAAGCTTTGCTTATCAAAATGTCTATGAGCAATATTGAATATGTAGAACCGCATACAGCACTCCCAAAATCTAAATGGCAGGAACTGGCGCAAAAAACTTATCAATGGATGCTGGGCAATAAAAGTTTTCAGCATGGGGAACGTTCAGTATTTGGAAATCTTCATCAACCACATTAATTATGAGTAAAACACTACAGCTTATTCATCAGAAAATTGAAACCATGCGACATGGACTACTTCGTGTCCGTGAAGGAACTGAACAACAAAGGATGCAGGTGAGTACTTCAGTTTATGACGGGCATCATCTTAACTGTGTTTTTAAGGATAATGATTCGGAAGGAAAGTTGCTGAACAAGGAAGTAGTTCTTATCCAAAGAAATGATAATGATTATTTATATATAACGGGTCATATTGAAGATGAAGTAAAGAAAAACTGTAAAGTTGTTTCTTTACGAATTATAAAGGCATGCTGGTTTACCCGGAAAAAAAGGGGTAGGGTTGCCTGGCTGCAACAGAAATATATGTATGAATCACCGGGGTACAAATTGAAAAAGCATCATAGTTTTTTTAAAGAGCAAGTATTGGCATGATCTTTTCATTAGTATAACCAGTTCTCTTTATATCATATATTCAACGGGTAACCTGAGAATAAGTTTAAAATTTTTTTTGTCAGATTTAATACTTGCAGAGAAAATTTAATTAAAGAGAATAGAAGGGTTTTGGTTAACGCCAAAGCCCTTTGTCTATTAATTACTGATCAGCCCCTGTTTCTTTTAGTTGTAAAACTTCAACAGCAAATTTTTCACATTCTTCTGCTACTGTTTGTACATCCTTTGATTTTACATACGAGCCAATAACATGATCGCCGGCATTGGGGATTGCCACCTGTCTTTTCAGGCTATCAGGAGTGCTAAGTTGATTAAACATTCTTTTCATAGCAGAAACTTTCACCACATCATCCTGGTGTTCTTCATCTTTATAATAGTAAAGCAGTAAAGTGGGCTGGGTTATTTTTTTGAAGGTGGATTGTTTCATGGTTGTTTCCAGTAATTCTTCTAATTGCACTGTTGATTCAATCCTGTATTTATTATTCCAGTATTGAGCATATAAAGCAGTGGTGTCCCTGGCATAATTATAATTTCCTTTTATCATCCTGGCAAGTTGCAGTCCCCAGTGATTGTTCAGCAACCAGGCTTTGCCATCTTTAATTGCAATATTGGGAGAAAGAAGAATAAGCCCGGCAATATCAGGATATTCAGCCGCCAGTTTTAAGGCTAATGTGCCACCGGTAGAAGTTGCCATCAGGATAATCTTTTTACCCAATTGTTTTCCAATGGCATAAGCTTCCTTAGCAGAATTCCATACTGCATCAGCAGTAAAATCCACCAAAGGTTCTGTGGTGTCTATTCCGTGTGCAGCTAACCGGCTCAGGTAAAGGTTACACCCAAACTTCTGGGCAAATTCATAGTGTACCGGGTCGCCTTCTTCCTGGCTGGCAGAAAAACCGTGGAGATAAACAACTGCATATTCTGTTTTTTGTTTTAAAGAATCATTCAGCCACAAAATTCTTGCTTCATTATCCGGTTTCAGTTTGTGCCTCGCTTCGTTACTGTTGATATACTGTTCTAATGCTGCTGCTTCAGCAGGGATGGCTGGCAGATCTTTAGTAAACTTTGGTGAAGCAGGCCGTGGTCCCAGGAAGTAAACGATAATCAGCACTAAAAGAATGATGCCGAGCCATTTGAGCAGTTTCATGTTGCAGTTTTGATAAAACTACTGTAAATACCCCTTTAAAGGGCATTAAGCCTGCATTAAATGTCTGTTTCGTTTGCTCCCCCAACCAAATTGGCGTACCTTCGCCGTCCGTTTGAAAAAGAGATTATGGAGATAAGAAACATTGCGATAATAGCCCACGTTGACCACGGTAAAACTACCCTGGTTGATAAGATTTTACATGCCACCAAAGTTTTCCGGGATAACCAGGAAACAGGTGAATTGATAATGGACAGCAACGATCTGGAAAGGGAGAGAGGCATCACTATTTTTAGTAAGAATGCTGCTGTGGTTTATAAAGACGTTAAGATAAATGTGATTGATACTCCCGGTCACGCCGACTTCGGTGGTGAAGTGGAAAGGGTATTGAAAATGGCAGATGGTGTTTGCTTATTAGTGGATGCTTTTGAAGGGCCAATGCCGCAAACCCGGTTTGTGTTGCAAAAAGCATTGCAACTGAACCTGAAGCCTATTGTAATTATTAATAAAGTAGATAAGCCTAACTGTCGCCCTGATGAAGTGCATGATGCAATTTTCGAGTTATTTTTCAACCTTGATGCAACAGAAGCACAATTGGATTTTCCAACCTTTTATGGTTCGGGAAAAAATGGATGGTTTAATGATTCATTAGAGCAAATTGAGGGCATTGAGCCTTTACTGGATGGTATTGTAAAATATGTGCCACCGCCAAAAGTAAATGTAGGGCCGGTGCAGATGCAGATCACTTCATTGGATTATTCTTCTTTTCTTGGCCGGATTGCTATAGGTAAAGTAAGCCGTGGTGTATTGAACGAAGGACAGAATGTAGTTTTAATGCAGGCTGATGGCAGTATTAAAAAAACAAAAGTGAGAGAGTTATATGTGTTTGAAGGAATGGGTAAAAAGAAAGTAACTGAAGTAATAGCCGGGGACTTGTGTGCTGTAGTGGGCATTGAAGATTTTAATATCGGCGATACGCTGGCTGATGCAGAAACTCCTGAGGCACTACCGGTAATAAGTGTAGATGAGCCAACGATGAATATGTTGTTCTCCGTAAATAACTCACCATTCTTTGGTAAAGACGGAAAATTTGTTACATCAAGACACCTCCGTGACCGGTTGATGAAAGAAACGGAAAAGAACCTTGCCTTAAAAGTAGAAGACAGTGAAGAAGGCGATAGCCTGATGGTATATGGCCGTGGCATCCTTCACCTCGGTATTCTGATTGAGACTATGCGCCGGGAAGGTTATGAGTTAACAGTAGGCCAGCCGCAGGTAATTGTAAAGGAGGTTAACGGTAAAAAATCTGAGCCTTACGAAAACCTGGTAGTGGATGTGCCGCAGGAATTTGCCAGTAAAGTAATTGACCTGGTGAGCCGCAGAAAAGGTGAGATGCTGGTAATGGAAACCAAAGGCGAAATGCAGCATTTGGAATTTGAAATCCCTTCAAGAGGATTAATTGGCCTGCGTACTCAAATGCTTACGGCTACCACCGGGGAAGCTGTAATGGCACACCGTTTTACTGAATACAAACCATGGAAAGGGCCAATACCCGGAAGAGGTAATGGTGTATTACTTTCCAAAAACACAGAAAAGACAACAGGTTATTCTATAGATAAATTACAGGACAGGGGAACATTTTTTGTTGACCCTGCGGAAGAAGTATATGCCGGGCAAATCATAGCCGAAAATATTAAACCCGGCGACCTGGTGGTAAATGCTACGGAACCCAAGAAATTAACTAACCACCGGGCCAGCGGCAGTGATGATCATACCCGCATTCAACCAAAAACTTTAATGAGTCTGGAAGAATGTATGGAATATATACAACAGGATGAGTGTATAGAAGTAACGCCTAACTTTATCCGGATGCGGAAAGTGATACTGAATGAAGATGAGCGGAAGAAAGTGCAGAAAAAAATGGAAGCACAGGCAGTATAAGTATCTGCTCATGAAATTAAGGGTAAGAAAATTACCGGAAGCATCAGTTTATAACTGATGCTTTTTCTTTTCTGAGAAATGGAGGAAATAAATTTTATCCGGATTAAAATATTTATAGTTGACCAGGCAGGCATAGCTTTGATATACCACAATTATTAAAACGACTTCTTTCATGCAAAAAAGAATGCTCATAATACCGGGCTATAAATTATTTCCTGCTGCTACAGGCGGTTCCTACTATTCGTTAGCATACCTGGAAAAACAGATGCATGATTTTGATATTAGCATAATTATCACTCCAGAGAATATTTCGGAAGAGGATTTGGAAGAATTTTACAGCCGCTTTCCTGCGCTACATGTAATAAAAGCCAGGTTTTCAAATAAAGGAGGGGTGAATAAAGTAGCGAAGGGGCTTCTAAAATTATTCAGAAAAACAAAAAAAATAAATTGGCCGGCGAAGCTTAGAAAAATACCCAAGGTTTCAGAGATGATTATTAAGGACGCCCAACTTGTTGAGGAGATATCATTGATTGCTGCCAACGGTAATTACGATATTATTCAGACAGAACATGTCATTAACCTTCCGCTTATTTCGCAATTGCCTGCGGAAAGTTTGAAAATTTTTGTACACTATGAAGTGTTTTATGCCAGGTCTCTGCAGGATATGGAACGTCTGTATTACAAACCAGCCTATGCCGGGTATATTAATGAAATAATAAAGGCTGTGGAAGTAGCCTGTTTAAATAAGTTTGATGGAGTGATAACACTTTCTGAATATGATAACGAATTACTTCAGCAGGCAGGAGTAACAACACCCATCAGGGCAAGCAATTGTCTTGCTATTAAAAGTGCCGACCTGAAAAAAACATTTTTACCGGCCACCCCGCCCCATCTTTTATTTTTGGGAAGTGAAAATCATTTTCCCAACCGTGATGGCCTTTCCTGGTTTCTGCAGGAGATTCTTCCTGAAGTAATAAAACAAAAGCCGCAAGTGAAACTAATGGTTACCGGTGAATGGAGTAATGAATTTAAAGAACAGTTCAAACAGTTGCCCGTTACTTTTACCGGATTTGTAGAGTCGCTGGATGAGTTGCTCAGTACTGGAATATTAGTGGCGCCCATCCGGATTGGTGCCGGGGGAATTCATATAAAAATTATTTCAGCAATGACGAAAGGGACACCTGTTGTGTCAACCGTTACCGGGGCGGCGGGTATCCCGCATATCCTGCACGGGCATGATATTTACATAACCGACATTTCTTCTCAATTTGCAGCATATCTACTTGAATTATTAGAAAAATCGGAATTGCGGCAAAAGCTGTCAGACAATATTTTTGCTACAGCTGTTAAGATCAGTGAACACGGTGACTTTGCCGCCGAAAGAAATGCAGACTATGAATTTTTTGAAGAGACAAGGAATTCAAAAAAGGGCAAACAGGCGGTATAGTTTTTCACATAAATGCACTCATCCTGTACTGCTTAGTTTTTGAGCAAGGTATATGCTGCCCTTAATTTTTGAAAAGAAGGAGAAGCCCTTTTTATAATAGAAAAAACGATTCCTGTTTTTAAAAATAAATGACCGCCATTTTGCAGCAGTAGCTTTTTGCCTGATTAAAAGAATACAATGTTCCATAAATTTTTTATCATCATCCCTCATTCCTTTTATTTGAATAAAAGTTTCAAGGTATGCAGCCCAGGTGGCCGCTAAGGACGATTTAGGTATGAACATCTTTTCATACGAATTGTTTTCATGTATGCGCCGCCAAACACTTATTTTATCAATCCATTGTATTCCGCCATTTACACTTGCCACCATACCAATCCACCAGTCGTAAGGAACATTTTTAAACGGTATTATTTTTTCTTTCAGCGATTTATGTATAATAATAGTATGCCCTTCAGTGCAGTTGCGGCAGGCAAGCTCTGTAATTTTTTCGCCGGTAAGGCCCCGGGTGTACGGGGTGGTTTTGCTGAAATCAATCGCCATCCCATCCTTAAATTTTTTAGAAGAACAATATAGCATTTCAGCTTTTCCGTTCCAGTTATTAAGCATGTGCTTTATTTTTTCCAGGTGCCAGATATCATCCTGGTCAGCGATAGAGATCCATTCTCCGGTGGTAAGCATAACAGCTTTTTCAAAATTTTTGTTGAATCCGAGGTTTATTTCATTCTGATAAAATTTTATCCGTTCATCTCTTTGGATGTATTCATTTATAATTTGCCGGGTATTATCGGTGGATACATCGTCAACTATTACTATTTCAAGATGTTTATAGGTTTGATGGATGATACTATCGAGTTGTTCCCTGATATAAGCACCGCCATTATAAGTGCACATGGCAATGGAAACAAGCGGGGCGGTTTTGGTATGTAAAATAGACTGGCTCATCAGCAGGTTAGAACAGGGGTTATGTTGCAATGTCGGAAATTTTATTTCAACAGGTATCAAAAATTACGATTTGCCTTTTTCCCCAGGGTTATTAATTCTAAGCAGATGGGTTTATGGGGGAAATGATTGGCCGGTAAGGTGGGTTTGAAGAAGCAAATGTTACGATAAACAGCAAAGGCTTTTTCAAGAGCATGATTATTAATAAATAAAGGAACCTTAACTTTGTGCAAAATTTTGAGGCATGAAAAGGTGGGTATTGATGATGTATTTTTTTATCTTTTTTTATCTTTTATCTTTTCAATATTCAGCAGCACAATGTTCTATCTGCACCAAGACCGCCCAGCAATTGGGCGAAAAACCGGCCAAAGGAATGAATTCGGGTATTCTTTACCTTGCCTTTGCTCCCTTTGCTATAGTGGGATATATTGGCTACAGATGGTGGAGGAATAATAATAAACAGGCCTGATACCAGTCGGTAATAATTGACACTAGCTTCCCTTAATTTCTTACCTTAACCAGCTAAACTAATTTGCTATGCGAGAGCTGTTACTGCTTTTTATTTTATTACCGGTTTATTTAGCTGCTCAAAAACTTCCTTCCATTGAGGACAAAACCAAAGACCTGAAAAAGTATGAAGGGCTTCTAAATTTTTACTGGGATGAAAATGCCGGTAAAATATGGCTGGAAGCAGATAAGCTGGATACGGAACTGCTTTATGTGATTTCTTTACCTGCAGCATTAGGCTCCAATGATGTTGGATTAGACAGGGGTTTGTTATTACCAGGCGGCGGCCGTATTGTAAAGTTTATAAAAGTGGGCAGAAAAATCCTGTTAGTACAACCTAATTACAATTACAGGGCTATTACCAATGATGTGGCAGAGAAAAGGGCAGTAGAACAATCTTTTGCCCAATCAACCTTGTGGGGTTTTACGGCAGAAGCAGAAACAGGTAATCATTACCTGGTGGACGCCACTGATTTTTTATTGCGGGATGCCATGCAGGTTTCCAATCGCCTTCGCTCTGCTCAGCAGGGAATTTATACATTAGATAAATCAAGGTCTGCTATTTATTTGCCCCGTACCAAAAATTTTCCATTAAATACAGAATTTGAAACTACTGTAACATTTACAAACAGTGATGGGGTTACCGGAAACTTTCTAAACTCGGTGACACCATCTGCCGAGGCAATCACCTTGCGGATGCATCATTCATTTGTACAATTACCGGACAATAATTATAAGCCGAGGGTATTTGATCCAAGAAGCAGTTTTATGCCTGTATCTTTTTATGATTACAGTACACCGGTTGCAGAACCAATTGAAAAATTCTTTATAAAACGCCATCGCTTAGAGAAAAAAGACCCGACTGCTGCCATTAGCGAAGCGGTGAAACCAATTATTTATTATCTGGATAATGGAACACCGGAACCGATACGTAGTGCATTACTGGAAGGAGCAGGCTGGTGGAACCAGGCTTTTGAAGCAGCCGGATATAAAAATGCTTTCCAGGTAAAACTATTACCCGAAGATGCAGATCCCATGGATGTCCGTTATAATGTTATTAATTGGGTACACCGCTCCACCAGGGGTTGGAGTTATGGGGCATCAATCTCTGACCCACGAACCGGTGAAATAATAAAAGGGCATGTGTCACTCGGTTCACTTCGTGTAAGGCATGATTATTTAATTGCACAAGGATTGCTGGCTCCATTTGAAAATGGGATGCCGGTAGATGATAAAATGCTGAAGATGGCATTGGAAAGATTGAAACAATTATCTGCACATGAAGTAGGGCATACACTTGGATTGATGCATAACTATGCAGCCAGTGTAAGTAACCGGGCCAGTGTGATGGATTATCCGCATCCAACCGTTAAACTAAATACTGCCGGAGAAATTGATTTAAGTAATGTGTATGATAATAAAATAGGGGATTGGGATAAGATTTCTATTACATATGGCTACCAGGATTTTCCTGCTGGAATTAATGAACCAGTTGCCTTAAATAAAATCTTATCAGATGCGGAAAAAAGGGGATTACAGTTTATTTCCGACCGTGATGCCCTTGCTCCCGGCGGCCTTCATCCGCAAGCACACTTGTGGGATAATGGAAACAATGCCGTGAATGAATTAAGTGATGTAATGAAAGTCAGAGCAAAAGCTTTGTCAACTTTCAGTGAAAAAAATATCCGCCCCGGTATGCCAATGGCTATGCTGGAAGATGTGCTGGTGCCGGTTTATTTTTACCATCGTTACCAGATAGAAGCAGTAACAAAATTGGTGGGTGGCATGTATTACACTTATGCATTGCGGGGCGACGGGCAACCTGTCACCAGGGCTTTATCAAAAGAAGAACAGCGAAAAGCTTTGAATGTAATCATTGACTGTTTGGACCCGAAATTTTTACAACTCCCCGATAGAATTGTGCAACTGATTCCGCCACGGCCTGCAGGATATAATTTTTCAAGAGAACTGTTCCGCAAAAGAACCGGGTTGGCATTTGATGCACTATCACCCGCCGAAACAGCTGCCGACCTTCCTCTCTCTTTTTTATTTAATGCTGAACGATTGAACCGTATGGTGCAATATGAAGCGGCAAATAATGGGTTGGGGGTTACAGAAATGATTAATACATTGATAACAAAAACATGGAAAGCCCCACGGTTACCGGGAATGGAAAAACTGATTCAATTACAAACAGAACAAGTGTTGCTGACTTACCTTTTATCAGCAAGTGTTAATGACAACAATTCTTTTGCTGTAAAATCGAATTTAAAAAAAGTGCTAACTGATTTAAATACATTTATTGAAATACAAAACAAAACTGCAACCGACGAAACTTACAAAGGACACTTACAACTGGCATTGGAAAGAATGAAAGATCCGGAGAAGGCCAAGCCCACAATACATAAAGAAATTCCTCCGGGAGCACCTATTGGATGTGATTGGGATGAGTAAATAGGAATTACCGGATAACAAGTTTCTGAACCGCTTCGTTAACCCGCAGGAAATAAATGCCGGCAGGTAAGTGTGGTAAATCTATTGTCGCCGGACTGTTTAAAAGATTTTTTTGAAAAATAATCTTACCGGACAGATCCAGCAATTTCAGGCTGGCGGGATAATTAAAATTTCCGGTTATAAATATTTTGTTTGTAGCAGGATTGGGATAAATACTAAACTCATTATACTTTCCTGTTGTCACCTGTCGTACAGGGGAGTAAGACAGCGTATTATTTTTTTCAATAAACTTTATCCGGTAATAAATCCTCCCAGCCGGTGGGTTTTCATCAATAGTTGAATAATTGCGGCTTTGATCATTACCGGGGATGGTTTTTAACTCCATCCATTGATTGGGAACGTCGGATCTTTCTACGATAAATCGTTTTACATCTGCAGGGTTATCAATTTCCCATTCTAATAAAACTTTTTTAGCGATATAAGAGGCACTGAATGAAATCAGTTTTACAGGAAGCAGCAACAGGCAATAGCCTGCCGGATCGGTTGACCTGGAAAAAGTGTAATTGGAAATAATTTGCCCGCTGCTACCAACTCCGGCCGCTTGGGCTGGAGCACATGTTCCGTCTCTGCCACTTTCAACGCCAGCCAAACCTCCGTTTGCTGTAACGGTTATTGCCGGAATAGAACTTGTAAAGTATACAGCACCTCCGCTTCCACCACCAGCACCACCATAACAACGGCCAATAGTGCCACCGTCTGCGGAATTCCCTCCATTACCACCATTTGTCCTGATGGTAGCATTGCCGGTATAATTTGTTACATGCATAATAATTGTACCGCCTGCACCACCGCCCCCTGCACCATCTGACTGAGAATCTCCGCCACTGCCACCATTTGCCGAAATCAATTCATTATTCCCGATAAGATTATTAGCCCATATAAAAACTATTCCACCCCCATTACCTCCATGAACAGAGGAAAATCCATTGTTGGAATGTCCGGCACCACCCCCGCCACCGGAGAATATTTTTGTTCCTGACCATGTACCCAAGGCTTTTCCACCAAGGCCACGAAGTGTAGTGCTGCATCCCATAGAACTGGAATTGCCGCCACCAATGCCTCCTGCTGTTAAGTTTGCTCCACCACCGCCACTGTTATTGTGGTTATTACCACCTCCACCTCCATTTGCAGGGGCACCCCGCCCCCCTGTTTGTGATGTTGCCAGTGTAACAACACCTTCACCTTTGTATGCCCCGTTTTGAGGCGAGGTGGATGTAGCCGTATATGCATAATTTGAAGCTGGAACAACATTGCTGCAGGCGGAAGAACTAAGCAGATAGCTACCTCCGCTATATCCGCTAGTGTCTGCCCATACGGGTTTTGTAAGAGTAATATCCTGATCGGCAAAAATGGCGATTATTCCACCCGTACCTGCCGCACTATCCCAGGACAATGCTTTTACTGTATCAACAACATCAGCAGAAGTATATTCGGCAAACTGTACCAATTGCACTTTGCCGGTGGAAGTATTATAGGTGTTTAATAAATTATGGAAAAGAAAAACAGAATCGCCGATTATATAACAGACGGTTCCGATTTCATAATTACCGGCTTCGTTTAATGAAGTAGTATCTCCAAATGTGGCAATATTTGTAGTAATGATTGAAGCCCCTTTCATTTGCACCAGCATCACCCTGGTGTTTACATTAACCGCAGCAACATTGGTAACACGGACACAGGCTTTGGCAGGAATTATTTCAACTACTTTATGATAAGTGTTGACAATGCCACTTATATTAGTGGTTTGACAGTAAAGGGAAAATGAAAAAAATACACTAAAAAGAATAACACCTGTAATCCTTTTGAAAACGGCAGGGATCAATTTGCAGTACTGGTAAATCTTTTCCATCACACCCGACAAATTAGTAAGATTTTCTTGACGGGAGAATAAGTAAAATCCACAGCCCTTAATAACTTATGTAGTGTAGTAATTACTAAGTGGCTATTGTGTATTTTCCTTGAGTGAATTATGTGTGCCATCACAAAATGGTGGTATCCTTGTCTGCTTGCACTGGCAAAACCACACTTCTTCTGCTTTATCAAACATCACTTTCACACTCCGGAACGGAATACCTTCTATCTTTTTATGACTATTGTCGCAAAAAGGTTCTTTTTCACTGAGGCCGCAACTGCACCAGGAATAAACCTTACCTGGCTCAACCAGTATTCCTGCCGGTTCGCATATTGCAATTTGGGGAAGCCCTTCATTGGGAATTAGTTCCATCATAAATTATTTATCAATAATAAATTTATACAGGTTGAAATCACCTTGCTGGTAAGCGGCTTCAATTTCTTTCTTTAATGCCAGTTTGTTAACACCCTTCATTCTTTTTTGTTCAATAAGATAATAAGCTCTTTCTGCCAGTAACCAGAATGTTTTATCATTCAGGTGTGCTTTTTGCAACTGGTGTAAAATAATATCAAGCAATTCTTTTATACCTTCTTTTTGAGATGCCACCGTTTTTACTACCGGTACTTCATTGTAATGTTTGCTGAAAGTAGGTGCCAGCATCAGCCGGAGATTTTTTACAAAGACATCTGCATCGGGCCGGTCAGCTTTATTAACAACAAAGACATCTGCAATTTCCATCAGCCCGGCTTTCATTGTTTGCACTTCGTCACCTGCTTCGGGAACCACCACCACCACCGTTACATCAGCCAGTCCTGCAATTTCAATTTCACTTTGCCCTACCCCAACAGTTTCAACAATAATATGATCAAACCCAAAAGCTTTAAGCAAGTCAGTAATCTCTATAATTTTCGGATGGAGTCCTCCCATGGAGCCCCTGGTAGCTAAAGAACGGATGAATACATTGGGGTGAGTGTACCAGTCGCTCATCCTGATCCTGTCACCCAGCACAGCACCAAGATTGAATGGGGAAGAAGGATCAACACAGAGTACCGCTACTTTTTTTCTATCATTCACCAACAGGGCAATGAGTGAATCTGCCAGGGTACTCTTGCCTGCACCAGGCGGCCCCGTGATGCCAATAATTTTTGCTGATGCAGGAGGAATTGATTGCAACAGCATTTCATAACCCGGTTGTTCATTCTCTATCAGCGAAATACTTCTTGCCAATGCTTTTACATCACCCTGCTGCATTTGTTGTAATAATTGCTGCCACATAAAAAAAAATGAAATTGTATGTTTACGGGAACAAATTGCCCTATCCCTTATGGAACGGGGCTGAGGTACAAAAGTATGCTGAACAAGTTACAGAACGGATGGAGAAACCCTGTCATTTTTCTTTTACTGTTATTATTATTACAGCTTTATTTGTTAGAGGTTCCGAAGTACAGTTTGGTATTTTCATTTATTCCTTCCTTATTTTATAATGGTGGAAATGGAATATTAAGCCAAATAATGAAGAGAGTTCAAATGTTAATCTATCCGCCGAAAAGGTGTAATCTTTGCAGGGTATGCAATCATTATCAATAGTAATAGTTTGTAAAAATGAGGCTCCTGTTATCGGCCGGATGCTGCAAAGCTTGCAGGGACTTACGGATGATATTGTTATATATGATAATGGCAGTACTGACGGTACACTGGAAATAGTGGGGCAATATGGAGTGGCACTGCATCAGGGCCGCTGGGAAGGTTATGGAACAACAAAACAAAAAAGCACTTCCCTGGCAAAGTATGATTGGGTGTTGTCGCTGGATGCTGATGAGATAATGGATGAAGAGCTGAAGCAATCGTTGCTAAACCTTCGGCTAACAGATGAAAAAATAGTATATGGGCTGCTGCGAAAAAATTTTATAGGCGACAGGCATTTGAAATACGGTGAATGGGGGTATGATTTACAAAACCGCCTGTTTAACCGGAGAATGGTAAACTGGGATGATGCGGAAGTACATGAAACATTGGTTTTGCAACAAGGTATTGCGGTAAAAAGACTCAGTGGCTATGTGCTTCACCAAACAATGAAAGACATTGCTGATTATTCACAAAGAACTGTAAAGTATGCCATGCTGTGTGCTGAAAAATATTTCAGGAAAGGTAAAAAAGCAAGTTGGGTTAAAATAAGACTGGCACCCGGGTTTACTTTTTTCAAATTTTATTTTTTCCAGCTTGGTTTTCTCGATGGCCACTATGGATATGTGTGTGCCTGCATGTCTGCCCATTACACTTTTCTGAAATATACATTGCTTAAAGAACTCTATCAGCAAAAAAAACAATGACGATGGACCCTGCCATAGCCAGGCTGCTGGAAAGTTATTTTGATAAAATATTTGTTGTTTCAATAGAAAGAGCAAAGGACCGTCATATCCGGGTTAGCAAACAACTGGAAGGACTGACATTTGAGTTTTTTTGGGGTACTGATAAGCAGGAATTAGATTGGGAAAAAATTAAAACAGACAATGGGGTGTATGATGATGCAAAAGCAAAAAAGAATAACCGGTATAGCAAGGGATTAAATCCGGGAGAAGTGGCTTGTGCACTATCGCATCGCAGGTTGTATGAGCATATTGTAGAAAAAGGATATAAACGGGTGCTGGTATTTGAAGATGATGTATTACCTGTATCGGAAAATCTATCTCAGTTGCCTGCCACTCTTGCTGAGCTTCCACCTGATTGGGGTCTGGTTTATCTGGGCTATACCAAGCATGAAAAAGTAACGCCGGCACTGAAACGCAAACAGGCTTTTTACAGGGTTATCAGCCCGTTGCGGTTGATAAAATGGAACAGCACTATGATTAAAAACCTGTTGCCGGTACTTTATTCCAGGCATTTGAAAAAAGCAGGCTATCATGATTGCACCCATGCTTATGCTGTTACGGTTCAAACAGCAACTGCCCTTATTTCAAAACAAACCCCGGTTGCATTTAATGCAGACGGCTTGTTGTCAAACACTGTTTTAAAAGGAGAGGTAAAAGCTTTTGTAACAGAGCCCATATTTTTTATCCAGGAAAATCAACTGGACCCGGGGCATCTTTCGATTATTAAAAAATAACGGAGAAAAAATGACCAATTTCATTCCCATATTTCCGCTG
>JANPMI010000224.1:0-3390 GCA_031422725.1 Chitinophagaceae bacterium
CCATACGTTTCGGGTCTTCTGTCTCTGAAAAACTGCCACACATTTCTTACCTGTTCAATCATATCCAAATCAAAATTTGCTACCAGCAATTCATCATTGTCTTCTGAAGCCTGTGCAAAAATTTGCCCTCTTGGGTCAACAAAATAGGAAGAGCCATAAAACTTACCGAGGTTCCAGGGTTTTTCTTCTCCAACTCTATTGATACATCCCATGAAATAACCATTGGCAGCGGCATGTGCAGGTTGCTCCAGCTTCCATAAATACTGAGATAAGCCAGCCACCGTTGCCGAAGGATTGTAAACTATCTCTGCGCCATTCAATCCCAAACATCTTGCACCGTCCGGAAAGTGACGGTCGTAACAGATATACACACCAACCTTTGCATACTTTGTTTGAAAAACAGGATAACCTAAGTTGCCGGGTTTAAAGAAAAACTTTTCCCAGAAGCCGCTTGTATGCGGAATATGATTTTTCCTGTACTTGCCAAGATATGTTCCGTCGGCATCAATCACGGCGGCAGTATTATATAATACACCAGCCTGTTCTTTTTCATACACCGGCACGATAATTACCATGTTATACTTCTTTGCATATTTCTGCATCCGTTCTATCGTTGGGCCGGGAACAGTTTCTGCACTTTCATACCAGGCTTTATCCTGTCCGGGGCAGAAGTACGGCGTATTAAATATTTCCTGGAAGCAAAGTATTTGCACCCCTTTTTTCCCGGCCTCTTCAATCAACGGAATATGTTTCTGCACCATTGCTTCTTTAATTTCGGCAATCGTTCCTTCGCCTTCGGTTTTTGGCAACGACATTTGGATGAGACCTGATTTAATGATTCTTGGCATAGTTTGTTTTTGGTTTTGCCACAAAGACACTAAGGCTCTAAGTTCTTTCTTTGTGTCTTTGTAGCTATTAAATTTTTCCTTCTACTTTATTTCTTTTAATAAATTTACCAAAACCTTTCTCTATTAAACAATTATTATTTTCAATCGCCACTTGTCCTCTTAATAAAACAGTTTTCACTTTGCCGGTAACTTCCCATCCTTCATAACCACTATAATCAACATTCATGTGATGTGTCTTTGCAGATAATGTATGTTTTTCATTTGGGTCGAAGATGACAATATCTGCATCACTGCCAACAGCAATCGTTCCTTTTTGTGGAAACATGCCGAATATTTTTGCAGGATTCGTACAAGCTACTTCCACATATTTGTTCAAGGTGATCTTTCCTTTATTCACCCCTTCGCTGTATAATAATTCCATTCTGTTTTCTATAGCAGGATGACCATTAGGTATTTTTGAAAAATCATCTTTGCCCATCAGCTTCTGTTCCCACTTGAAAGGGCAGTGGTCAGTCGCAACAACCTGAACTAAACCCTGATTTATTCCTGCCCATAAAGTTGCCTGGTCTTTCTTTTCTCTTAACGGCGGACTCATTACCCATTTGGCTCCGTCTTCTCTTTCATATAAGGAAGCATCAATAATTAAATATTGAATACAGGTTTCCACAAATACTTTTTGATTTCTTCTGGTGGCGTTACGAACGGCATTCAATGCTCCTTCGCAGGTAAGATGTACAATATAGCCCGGACAACCGGTATAGTTAGCCAAATCTGCAAACCGTCCGCTGGCTTCAGCTTCCGTTACTTCGGGTTGCGATAGATAATGATAAAGCGGGGAGAGTTTGCCTTCGCTTCTGTGCTTGGCAATTAAAAAATCAATCATATCACCATTGGTCGCATGAACATTTATAAGGCCACCATGTTTCTTTACTTCCTGCATCAGGCCAATCATCTGCCGGTCATCAATCATCAAGGCACCTTTATAGGCCATAAATGTTTTAAAAGAAGTGATGCCTTCTTTCTCAATCATCTCCTGAATTTCTTTCTTCGTATTCGCATTAAAATCCGTCACCGCCATATGGAAACTGTAATCACCTACACAATTGTTGTCACTTCTTCCTTTCCATTCTTCTAATGCAGAACGTAAACTGTTGCCTTGTTTCTGAAGAATGAAATCGATTACCATGGTGGTACCACCGAATAAGGCTGCTCTTGTCCCGGTTTCATAATTATCAGAAGAAAATGTTCCCATGAACGGCATGTCAAGGTGTACATGCGGGTCTATGCCGCCGGGGAAAATGAGTTTGCCGGTGGCATCAATTTCTTTATCAGCCTTAATAGCTAAGTTTTTACCAATTGCTTTTACGGTTTCACCTTCAATAAGTATGTCAGCTACATAATCGTCAGTAGCTGTAATCACTCTTCCGTTTTTAATTAATACAGACATGATATTTTATTTTTACCACAGAGGCGGGGAGACGCAGAGTTGTATTTTCTGCGCCTCTGCATCTCAGCGGTTATTTTTCTTCGTCAATAACCAATATACAAAACCACTTACAAAAAAACCAACAAACCAGGCATAATGATATAACTCATTTATCCATGCTGGCACTGCATCAGCTCCAACTGCTTTTATATTAAGCAAAAAACCGGGAACATTTGGTAATATACCAGCCAGCAGTGCAATAATGGCAACAAGGTTAAAACCATTGGAAAATCTATATCGTCCTTTGTGACTGTATAATTCACCCACCGCTAATTCTTTCCTTCTTATAAAATAATAATCAGCGATCATAATACCACCAATGGGCCCCAGCAGACTTGAATAAGCAATCAGCCAGGTAAAAATGTAACCATTTGGGTCGGCCATTAATTTCCAGGGAAAAATTAATACACCAACTACACCAGTGATATAACCGCCAAGTTTAAAATTAATTTTCTTCGGAGAAAGATTGGAAAAATCATTAGCAGGACTTACAATGTTCGCAGCAATGTTTGTGGCCAATGTCGAGATAATAATTCCAATCATCGCAAACGTTACCATCAATTTACTATCGAATCGGCTTGCCAGTTTTACCGGATCCCATTCAGGGCTTCCATAAATGATTGCTGAAGCAGAAGTAACCACGACACCAACAAATGCAAACAATGTCATCGACGGCGGTAAGCCAATTGCCTGTCCTTTTATATGTGCTTTTTGACTTTTTGAATAACGGGTGAAATCAGGAATGTTTAATGACAAGGTTGCCCAAAAACCTACCACCGCTGTTAATGCAGGGAAGAAGAACTTAAAGAAGGAACCACTATCAGTAAATTTTGAAGGCTCTCTTAAAATCGGGCCTAATCCTTTTGCAGCAACAACTGCCCAGCAGAATAATGCAATCGCTGCAATTGGTAAAAAGATGGCTTTGAATACTAATAACTTTCTGATGCTTTCTACTCCTTTATAAATGATAAACATATTCAGCAACCAGAAAAGCCCAAAGCATAACATCGGTAATGTTTGTGGGAAAAGCGAAGTGGTATTAATTTCTGCCAGCGA
>JANPMI010000225.1:0-27040 GCA_031422725.1 Chitinophagaceae bacterium
CAGTACCATAAAGACAGCTTTATTCAGAATATTCCAGGAATCACTCACCAATGTAGCGAGGCACTCCGGTGCATTGAAAGTAACAGTGATAATTACAAGGAAAGGAGACACACTTGTTTTATCAATAGCCGACAATGGCAAGGGCTTTGATAAACAAGAAGTAGCCGCCAAAAGAACCCTCGGTATTTTAGGGATGAAGGAGAGGGCCGCCATGGCCGGAGGTCTTTATGAAATCAAAAGTAAGCCCGGAAAAGGAACGGAAGTGGTGGTAAAGGTGAAATTGAGTCAACAATAAAAACAAGCAGAATGATTCGCATTCTTATTGCAGATGATCATGCCATTGTCCGTAAAGGACTAAAACAGATTTTGCTGGAGGAGTACTTTCTACTGTAATCAAAATAAAGCTGACACATGATCTGGAAAATGATTTGCTGAGTCCGGGTAAAAAAATTACTTTATTCCGTATTGTGCAGGAACAACTGAAAAATATTATTAAACACAGCCAGGCCAGTAAAGTTGATATTTATCTTGAGAATAAAGAAGGCAATACCCAATTAATAGTAAAAGATAATGGTATCGGGTTTGACGCCAGTCAAACCCACCGGGGTATCGGCCTTTCCAATATTTATGAAAGAGTAAGGTTTTATAATGGCTCCGTAGATATACAAACTGCACCGGGAAAAGGTTGTACTCTTATTG
This sequence comes from Chitinophagaceae bacterium, assembly GCA_031422725.1. Taxonomy (GTDB): domain Bacteria; phylum Bacteroidota; class Bacteroidia; order Chitinophagales; family Chitinophagaceae; genus JJ008. The sequence goes on from JANPMI010000225.1 coordinate 700, forward strand.
TAACGATTCCTTCTTTTCAATAATCCTTTTGTGACTACTGTTCATTAACTAACTATAAAGTAATTTTTCTCCCTGTTAAATGCCGTTTACACATTTCGTCATTTTGGCGTTTTAATAAAAGCACTTTTGCTTTTTTTAATATTATTTTTTTACACTTTTCGTATAATACCCTGGTATTATTACCTTTTTAATAATAGTAAACACTTAGAGGCATTATTTATCAGCATATATTATCGCTGGATATTGACTTTTATTCGTTCCTTTCCATCCGCTTAAGTAAAATTCAATATCCATGTCCACCCAAATCCGTAACCTCGCAATTATTGCGTTATTTCTGTCCAATGCTCATACTTTATTTGCCCAAACCAGTTGGAAAGGTACTACCAGTACAAACTGGTCCACATCCAGTAACTGGACAGCAGGTGTTCCCACATCTGCTACAGATGCAATTTTAGGTGATGCCAATTTTACAGGGGGTAATCAACCTGTTGTAAATTCTTCTGCCTCCTGTAAATCACTTACGGTGGGTGGTACAGTTGCAACGACGCTGACTTTATCAAAGAACCTGGCTGTGTCAGGTGGCGTTACAATCAATGCTAATGGTACGGCTACACAGCCTAACTCCACTCTTACTCTTTCCGGCAACTGGACAAATAATGGAACTTATGCTACCACTAATAACAATGCAAAAATCGTTTTTGGTGGCGTTACACAAACAATTGCTGGGTCATCCACCACTGCTTTCAGAAAGATTACTGTCAATACCGGCAGTACCGTTACATTAAATCAAAATATTGGCGTAAGTGGTTCCGGTAGTAATATTAATGTGTATGGAACGTTGAACCCCGGTGAATCGCCAACCTATACCGTTACTTCCACTGTTCTTCTTCGTGTATATGATAATGGCAGGATAAAAGTAAATGGCGCCACCTTTGCTGATAACTATATTTTATCCGGCACAGTCACATTAAGCCCCGGTTGTAAAGTGGAATATTCCTCAACTACAGTAAACCAAACCATCACTAACAGTTATACATATTCTACGCTTATCATTAGTGGAACGGGTACAAAATCCCTGGCAGGAAATCTGACTGCTTTAACTTCTTCCTCTTCCACAAGAGGAAACATTCTTATTAACAGCGGAACATTAGACCTTCTGTCCTATACGGCAAACAGGGGCACTTCTACTACAGGCGGGGAGATAAATGTGGGCAATGGAGCTATTTTAAAAATCGGGGGAACCAATACCTTTCCTGCCAATTATAGTACAAGAGTGTTAACCCTCAGCAGTACAGTAGAATATTATGGTACCGCACAGGCAGTCTCAGCACAAACATATGGTCACCTTACACTGAGTAGTTCATCAGGGGCTGTAACGAAAACAATGCCCGGAACCGCTTTTACAATTGAAGGAAATTTTACCAGTACAGTTGGTTCCGGCACTTCGGTATCTTGTATAGCTGCTTCAAATATTACAATAAACGGAAATGTAAATGTAGGTGCATCTACTACTTTTGACGGTAATAGTAATTCACATACGGTTAAAGGAAACTTTGTAAATAACGGAACATTTACAGGCAATACCAGTACGGTTTCATTTGACGGCCCCTTAACAACCATCAGCGGCGCAGGCCTGCAGAATTTTAATAATATCAATTTTCTTCGTTCAGGTATCACAGCTTCATCCGCTACTATTAATGTATCCGGAAATATAGCCACCAGCGGGGCAGGTACTTTTACACATACAACCGGCTTACTAACGATGACGGGTGCTTCCAAAACTATTAGCGGAACGAACATCATTTTTGATAACCTCACAATCAGTGGTTCTGTTACTTCGGGTATTTCTTTTTCTATTAACAGTAATCTTATAGTTTCGGGTTCTTTTTCGGGAACCAGCGGAACTGTTACTATGCCCGGTACTTCAAAAACGATTAGCGGAGCTGGGAGCATTGGTTTCAGTTCGCTGCTCCTGACGGGGAGCATTACAACTGCTTCCAGTTTTTCCATCTCAACTTCATTAGGTGTCACCGGCACCTTTTCAGCGACAGCTGGCATTGCTACTTTTACAGGCACATCTATATTAACGGGTACAGCTAATCTTTATAATGTAACGATTAACGGAACATCCTTACAATTATCATTCTTATCTGTTTTAGGAATAGCTAATACATTTACTATCACGGCTGGCACATTGAATGTAACAGCATCAATACCCAATACTGTTAACTTTAACGGAACCGGTGCCCAAACAATAAATGCAATAGCGTATTATCACCTCACATTTTCTACCGGTAATACAAAAACTGCAGCGGGTGCTGTTACAGTGAATGGTAATCTCACCATTGCAGCCGCTACTACATTTAATGGCAGTACTTATACTCATACTGTATTACGAAACTGGATTAATAGTGGCATTTATACCGCTTCTACCGGCACTGTTCAGTTTACCGGTGCAGCCAATGCAACAATAACGGGAGTTACTACTTTTAATATACTAACAGTAAATAAATCAACAGCGACAACCAGCCTCTCCTTATTGAGTAATGCAAACGCAGCAACGGTTAACATGACAACCGGAACAATGCTGACAGGAAGTAATACGCTGACTATTACAACGACCCGTTCAGGGAATGGTATTATTCTCGGAACTATTACAAGAACGCATTCATTCGGGACTCTTACAGCTTATGCGTTTGAAGGCCCGGATAATACAATAACATTTACTGCTGCATTGGGCGTTACATCAGTCACCGTTACAGTTACAGTGGGAAGCATCAGTGATTTTCCGAACGGCGCTTCTATAAACAGGGAATACAATATTACTGTGCCTGCAGGAACTTATACTGCTGCTTTACGTTTGCATTATGAAGATGGAGAATTGAATGGTAATGATGAATCACTGATCACTCTCTGGAATTATTCCGGCGGCACCTGGCTGGAGTCTGGAAAGACCGGCAACAGTACAACATCGAATTATGTGGAACAGAGTGGATTGACAAATATCGCATACAGGTGGAGCTGTTCACAAACACCGGGTGTTGTAAGATGGAATGGATCGGTAAGTTCTGACTGGAATACTGCTGCAAACTGGACAACAATAGCAGGGTCTCCTTCAGCCCCTCCATCATCAATTGATATTGTTCAAATTGGTTCGGGAACATTTACTAATCAGCCGACAATCAGTAATTCTGTTACAGTAAAAAGTATCCTATTCGGAAGCACACAGGCAGCTACATTAACGATAGCATCAGGTGGTTCATTAATCACCAATGGAAATATAAACGGAAATTGGTCTGGTAATGCAACACATACTATTAATGCAGGTAACCAGAACATGACGGTGCATGGGAGTCTTGCGTTAAGTAATGGTATCAATAACCGCTCTGTCAATCTGAGTATTGGTACGGGCACGGTTTCTGTTTTAGGGGCACTAACACAATCGGGAGATGCTTCTCTTACTTTCACAGGGGCGGGGTCATTAACTATCGGAAATAATTTTTATTACACTTCCGGAAGTTTTACGGCGGGTAGCGGAACAGTGACTTATAATGGTACCGGAGCACAATCAATAGGGGGTGTTAATTATAATAACCTTACTATAAACAAATCAACAGGAATTGCAACATTGCCAAATACAACTTCTGTAGCAGGTAATCTTTCTGTTTCTTCCGGTACGCTTGATCTGATAACATCCGCTATTACTATCAATGGAAATGTAAGTATCAGTTCCGGAGCACTTATAGAATGTGACGGGGGATTGATGAATGTGGCAGGTAACTGGAGCAATAGCGGTACATATTTTTCTACAACCGGCTCAGTTGTAATTAATGGATCGGGTGCCCAGTCTATTTCGGCAACCAGTTTTAACCACCTGATCATTAACAAAGCTTCAGGAACAGCCACATTAATAGGCAATATTTCACTTGAAGGAGATTTGACGGTACAAGCCGGAATACTTGATCTTTCCACTTATACAGCTAACAGAAGTGCATTGGGAGGAACCCTGACTATTGCTGGCGGAACGACATTACTCGCAGGCGGCAGTAATAATTTCCCTTCTGATTTCAACGTCAATACTCTTAGTTCAACCAGCCTGGTTCATTATAATGGCTCTGTCACCCAATCTGTAAAAGGGGTTGTGTATGGCAATCTTACTTTTAGTAATGGTGGATCAAATGCAAAAACACAATCTGCAAATACAGTTGTGACAGGAGACCTGTTGATAAATAGCGGAGCAACATTTCATTCCGGAGATTTTTCTACTACCCTGTCTGGAAACTGGACAAATAGTGGAACCTTTACCGCATCAGCCGGAACAGTTATCTTCAATGGTACTGCTAAAACGGTAACCGGGAATACAACCTTTAACCGTTTAACCGTTAATGGTTCTTATACTGTGGCAGGAAGCGATATAAATTATAATAGCCACTTAGTTATTACCACAGGGGCTACTTATACAGCCGGATCAGGAATTGCTAACGTCAGAGGTGATCTCACCAACAGCGGAACATTGACGAGTACGGGAACAACTAATTTTACCGGTACTGCCGTTCAAAATATCAGGTTGGTAAACGCCATTTTATCTTCATCAACAGGAATTATCAATTTCAATGGCAATATATCGCCGGTGTTAAACTCAACGTCCTCACCCCAGTTTGCCACATTAAATATCAATAACACAGCAGGCATCAGCCCGAGTGTTAACTGGACAGTATTTGTTGCGATGAATGTAAGTACAGGCGCCTTTTTTAACGGGGGCCTTTCCTCTCATACAATTTATGGATCGTTTTCAAACAGCGGTACGGTAACCAGCACAGGAACTTTGAACTTTACCCCTTCTACAACAAAAACAATTGCCTTAGGGAGCTCTGGTTTTTCGAGTGAAGGATTGGTGAATTTTGGCGGCGGCGGATTAATGACGATAACTGGTACACCAGGATTATTAAATAACCTCATCATTTCAAATACAAACAACGCAGGTGTTTCTGCCCCTTCTAACTGGAACATTGATTCAAATTTTGTTGTTACGAGTAATTCTATCTTCCATGCGGGATCATATACTCATACTATTGGTGGAAATATTGAAAGCGATGGCGTACTTGATGGTGGAACCTCCACTTTTGTCATGACCTCCACAGCCGGTGAATTGACTGCAAGTTCTTCAACTGAATTCAATCATTTTACCATTGCCGGAACTGTTACGCCACAAACTGACTTCAGGGTCGCTGGAAACTTCACCAATAACGGGACTTACGATGGAACAATCGGCGTTTTGATTATGACAGGAAGTAATGCAGCCAGCATAGGCGGAACTACTACACCTTTTCCCATATCGCAATTGACAATTGGAAAATCTTCCAATGCCATTGTAACACAGAATGTCAATTTAAGTAATGTTTTATTTTTTAACGTATTTAGTGGAATACACTTTACATCTACACGAACTATTACGCAGGATGCAGGGGGCGGTATTTTATTAATCAGTGATGGTGCAACACTCCGCCTGGGAGGAACGAACTCTTTACCGGGATTCAGCGGATATGGACTCGAAGCAAACAGTAATGTTGATTATGCAGGCACTACACAGGTGGTGGGTAATGCAGCTAATTACGGAAATCTTTTAATAACCACCGCAGGAAATAAAAATGCCCTTGTTCCTTTTGTAGTCCAGGGAAACCTGAGCATTTCAGCGGGTACATTAGCTACTTCTACTACTACTGTTACACATTCAATCGCTGGTAATTTTAGCATGACAGGTGGAGCTTTATCGGGTACAACGAGCACTTATAAGCTGGATGGTGTTAATAATCAGACTTTAACCTTACTGAGTGATCTTATTAACTTAACTGTTAATAAATCCGGTGGCGAAGTGGTTCTTGGCTCTAATGTAACAGTAAATATGGTTACGAATTTTACCGCCGGGAAAATAAATATTGGTAATTATAATTTTACCGTTGGCTCATCGGGAAGCATTACGAACTATAATTCATCTAAATATTTTATAGCAACTGGTACAGGAACATTAGTTCAACAGGTAATAAACGGCGGAAGTAGAATATTTCCGGTTGGCTTTACTTCAACTTACCTGCCTGCAACCATTGCTTTGACGGGAGCCTCCACTACAGATAATTTTAATGTCAGACTATTGGGCGCTGTTTACAGCCAGGGTGATAATGGATCAGTTATCACGACAAATGCAGTAAATGCTACCTGGATGATTTCAGAACAGACACCTAACGGATCGAATGCTAACATTACTTTACAATGGCCATCTTTATTGGAAATGAGTGGATTTAACCGCACATTTAGCCGGCTGGCTCATCATACATCCAGTGCCTGGGACTATGGCCCTTCAGATATTATTGCAACAGGCTCAAACCCTTACACGGTATCAAGAAGTGGGTTTACAACATTTTCTCCTTTTGCTGTAGGAATGCTGAATGTATTGCCTGTAACCTGGTTGGGCATTACCGGAAGGAATGAAAATAATACCAACATCATTAACTGGTCAACCGCCACTGAAATCAACAATGATTACTTTATACTAGAGGCATCAGCGGATGGTAGCAACTTTAGCGAAACAGGAAGGGTGAATGGAGCGGTTAACTCATATTCTGAACAGCATTACCAGTTTACCCATTATAATATTAATGGCCAGAGTTACTATTATCGCATCAGGCAGGTTGATTTGGACGGGAAATTTAGTTTTTCGAAGACCATCAGAATAACACCTACCGGTAATTTAACCGGATCTTTCAGCTTCTTTCCCAATCCAGTGATTGACAAAGCAACGCTTGAACTTATCCTGGAAAAGGAGTCAAGGGTCTACATCAGTATTTCAGACATTTCAGGGAAAATATTTTTTTCTAAAAACAGTCACCTGCCAAAAGGTGTATCGGATATTCAACTTGATTTTTCGAATTATTCAAACGGTATATATACTATTCTAATCCAAGAGGAAACCGGCAGAAAACAGACGATCAGGTTTATCAAACAATAATCTTATGGTATTTAGCCGGGAGTTGTACCCGGCTATACTTTATGTCTTTCTGCTAAAATATTCATTACATCAGCCAGTAAATAATTTTTTGCCTGTAGCAGAACCAGGTAATGGAAGAGCAGATCTGCTGCCTCGTTCAAAAACCTCTCTCTGTCCTGGTCTTTGCTTTCTATCACCAGTTCTACAGCCTCTTCACCAACCTTCTGGGCTATTTTATTAATACCTTTGGCAAATAGCGAAGAGGTATAAGACGAATCAGAAGGGTTAGCTTTTCTGCCTGCAATTACCTGCTCCAATTTTTGTAAAGAGAACTCACTGTTATTTTCTTTAAAGCAGGTATCAGCACCAGTATGACAAACCGGGCCTGTTGGTTCAGCTTTAATCAGTAAGGTATCATTATCACAATCTGATAGTATTTGTTTTACAAATAAAAAATTACCAGAGGTTTCTCCTTTTGTCCAGAGCCGTTGTTTTCTGCGACTGTAGAAAATTACTTTGCCTTCCTGTTCTGTTTTATTCAATGCTTCTTCATTCATAAAGCCAAGCATCAATATTTTTTGTGTAGCACTGTCCTGAACAATAACAGGAATAAGCCCATCGCTGTATTTTAAAAAATCAGGGGTCATAATCTTACAGGTATTTTGTTGTCTGCTAAATATTTTTTTAAATCTGGTATGGGTATTTCTTTAAAATGAAAAATACTGGCGGCCAGTGCTGCATCCGCATTTGCCATTTGAAACACTTCGGAAAAGTGCTGCATCGTTCCTGCACCGCCTGAGGCAATTACTGGAATGGAAACTGAACTGCTTATTTCTTTTGTAATATTAATAGCAAAACCAGTTTTCGTTCCGTCATGCTCCATTGAGGTTAACAGGATTTCTCCGGCACCTCGTTCTGCTATTTCTTTGGCCCATTCAGGAGCAAGAAGGGTAGTGGCATTTCTTCCGCCATGTGTAACCACAGTCCATTGTTCATTCATAATTTTTACATCCACAGCTACTACCACACATTGACTACCGAAATTTTTTGCCAGTTCATCAATCAGTACAGGGTTCTTTACCGCAGATGTATTGATAGAAATTTTATCGGCTCCATTTTCTAATAGTACACTTACATCTTCAATTGTATTAATTCCTCCACCAACGGTAAAGGGGATGTTGATATGCGTAGCAATATCTCTTACCAATTTTGCCAACGTCTTTCTTTTTTCTGTTGTTGCGGTAATGTCAAGAAAAACTAATTCATCTGCCCCTTCTTCACAATAGCGGACAGCTAACTCTACCGGGTCGCCAGCATCCCTTAAATGGATGAAGTGGGTTCCCTTCACAGTTCTGCCATCTTTAATGTCCAAACATGGTATAATTCTTTTGGTCAGCATTTCTTATAAGAATCTTTTTAAATCATTCAGGGAAATTCTGTTTTCATAAATGGCTTTACCAATTATAACTCCGCTGCAACCGGCTTCCCTTAACTCTTCTATTTCTTTGGTGCTTGTAATACCGCCACTGGCAATCAAATCAATAGAAGGGTGTTCATTCATTATTTTTGTATATAAATCAGTTGCCGGCCCTTGCAGTAAGCCGTCTTTGTTTACATCCGTACAGAAAAATTTCTTAACTCCTTTTGTTTCGTATTTTTCTATTAAGTCGAAAACAGTTAGCGATGTTTTCTCTGTCCACCCTCTGATGACAATGGCTTCGTCTTTTACATCTGCACCAATTATAAAACGGCCTGCTCCAAATGCCAGCAACCAACCGGAGAACGTAAACTCATCTTTTACCGCAATGCTGCCGATAGATGCATACCTGGCACCGGAATCAAAAGTAATTTCCAGGCTTTTTTGTGTACTTATACCTCCGCTGAAGTCAATATGTAAGCTGGTTTTGCCGGCAATTTTTTCCAGCACCTTCCAGTTTTTCACTTCGCCGGCTTTTGCTCCGTCAAGGTCAACCAAATGCAATCGTTGTATTCCGGCATCTTCAAATTGAAGAGCTACTTCCACCGGGTCTTCGTTATAAATAGTTTTCTGGCTGTAATCTCCTTTTGTCAATCTTACGCATTTACCCTCTATTATATCTATTGCCGGAATAATTGTCATCTTACAGAGCTATGAAATTTTTTAAAATTTGTTCGCCAACCGTAGCACTTTTCTCCGGGTGAAACTGAACGCCGTAGAAATTGTCTTTTTGCAATGCCGAGCTATAAGGTTGTATATAATCGGTTGTAGCTATTGTATAGGGGCTTTCTTCAGCATAATATCCATGTACAAAATAGCAATAACTGTTATCAGTTACTTTGGTGAATAAACCGGATTGAAGATTATAAATCGTATTCCATCCGATCTGTGGTACTTTCAAATGGGCTTCTGGAGGATTAAACTTCCTCACCGTCACCTTTTCAAAGATGCCCAGGCAATCAGTATTATTTTCTTCGGAATATTTACATAGTAATTGCATACCAAGGCATACACCAAGTACCGGTTGTTTCAACGAAATAATCAATTCGTCTAATTTTCTTTCCCGCAGGTACTTCATAGCTGTACTGGCTTCACCAACACCCGGAAAAATTACTTTATTAGCTGCTTTTATCAGTGATGCATCATCTGTTACGGTTGCTTTTATACCAATTCTCTCCAGGGCGAAAAGAACTGACTGAATATTCCCGGCATTATATTTTATAATAACGACACTCATTACAAAACTCCTTTGGTACTGGGTAACTGCTGATTATCCGCATCTCTTTTCACTGCTGCTTTTATCGCTTTTGCCAGTGCTTTAAAAGTGGATTCTATCTTGTGATGTTCATTTTCTCCTTCCACTTTTATATTCAGGTTACATTTGGCTGCGTCAGAAAAGGACTTGAAGAAGTGATAAAACATTTCTGTAGGCACATCGCCTATTTTTTCTCTTTTAAAAGTGGCCTCCCAGACGAGCCAGTTTCTTCCGCCAAAATCAATAGCCACCTGCGCCAGGCAATCATCCATCGGAAGCGTAAAACCGTAACGTTCGATTCCTTTCTTATTGCCTAACGCCAATGCAAATGCTTCGCCCAGGGCAATTGCCGTATCCTCAATGGTATGATGTTCGTCAATATGCAGGTCGCCTTTTACGTTAATGGTTAAATCAATACCGCTGTGCCTGCTTAGCTGGTCCAGCATGTGGTTGAAAAAATTCAGGCCGGTGTCTATCATTGCATTGCCCTTCCCGTCAAGGTTCATCTGGATATCAATCTTAGTTTCATTCGTATTACGTTCATGCCGGATAACTCTTTGTCCAAGCCGGAGATACTCGTAAATGGATTTCCAATTGGAGGTTTCGAGTACGACGGTGGATTGTAAACTTGTTATTTCGTCTTTTACTTCAGTAGCACCAAGACTGGCATCATTATTCAGCCAAATAGCTTTGCAACCCAGATTTTTGGCTAATTGTACATCTGTAATCCTGTCCCCGATAACAAAAGAACCGGGAATATTGTACTCCGCATTGTTCATGTATTGAAGTAGCATGCCCGTTCCCGGTTTGCGGGATGGGGCATTTTCTACCGAAAAAGTTTTGTCTATATGTGTCGCAGTAAAATTTATTCCTTCATTTGCCAGGCTTTTCATTACAAAATTGTGAACGGGCCAGAAGGTATCCTCCGGGAACGAACTGGTACCTAATCCGTCCTGGTTGGTAACCATCACCAGTTCAAAATCCAATTCATGGGCAATTCTTCGCATCCAGGTAAACATGTCGGGATGGAATTCAAGTTTATCGAATGAATCTAACTGGTAAGTTGGCGGAGCTTCTTTAATTATAGTACCATCTCTGTCGATGAATAAGATTTTTTTCATGCCGTATATGCTTTTAATACGTTAATCAGTTGTTTGTTTTCTTCCGGAATCCCGATGGTGATACGAAGACAATCATCACATAAGATCACAGTAGAACGGTCACGGACGACAATGCCTTTTTCAGACAGGTATTCATATATTTTCCTGGCAGCAGTCATTTTCACTAAAATAAAATTAGCATCGGAAGGATAAACAGTTAGTGTAAATGATAGTTTCAGTAATTCATCTTTCAGCCATTCTTTTTGTTCTACCGTTGTTTTTGTCCAGTTATTTACACTGGAAATATTATTCAAAGCTTCTATCGCTAATTGTTGTGTGGCGGTATTGATGTTGTAGGGATATTTTACTTTGTTCAGGTAGTTGATGACCGGTTCTCCGGCGAAAGCCATGCCCAGCCTTAATCCTGCCAACCCCCATGCTTTGGAAAGGGTTTGCAGGATGACAAGATTTGGGTATTCGGTTAGTTCCGGAATAAATGTTTTTTGTTTGGCATAGTTAATATATGCCTCATCAATCACTACCAGGCCGTCAAAATTATTCAGCAATACTTCAATATCGTTTCTGTTAATACTGTTGCCGGTGGGGTTGTTGGGTGAGCAAACAAAAATGAGTTTAGTAGTAACATCAATTGCCTTTTCAGTTTCTTCCAGGTTTAACTGGAAATTTTCCAGCAAAGGTACTTTCTTCACTTTCACATCGTTCATCCCGGCACATACTTCATACATGCCGTAAGTGGGAGGGAAGATGATCACATTATCTTTCCCTGGTTCACAAAAAATACGAAACAGTAAATCAATAGCTTCGTCGCTGCCATTGCCCAAAAAGATATTTTGTACCGGCACTCCTTTAATGCTGCTCATCTTCTCTTTTAGTTTCAATTGTAAGGGGTCAGGATAACGGTTGTAGTTCTCAGGGAGCGGAGATCCAAATGAATTTTCATTGGCATCCAGAAATATATTGGCTGTACCACTAAATTCATGCCTTGCTGATGAGTAAGCCGTCATCTTTTTAATATTCTCCCTGGTAAGATTATCTAAATTAAATTTCATAGCTAGTTCTTTAAACGGATGGCAACTGCATTTTTATGCGCATCCAGCCCTTCTGCTGCGGCCATTGCCATAACCGTATTACCAATATTTTCCAGTCCTTCTTTTGTTAACTGCTGATAAGTTATTTTTTTAATGAAGCTATCCAGGGAAACACCGCTGTACATAGCTGCATAACCATTAGTAGGTAATGTATGATTGGTGCCGCTGGCATAGTCTCCTGCACTTTCCGGGGAGTAGTTCCCTATAAATACAGAGCCTGCTGAAATGATTTGATTTGAAATAGCTTCCGCACCGGCACAGGAAAGTATCAGGTGTTCCGGGGCATACAAGTTGGAAAGCTCAATGGCATCAGCAATATTTTCTGTGATAATCAGTTTGCTGTTTTGCAAAGCCCTTTTTGCAATTTCTTTTCTTGAAAGCCCTGCTAATTGTTTTTTGATTGCTGCTGAAACTTTTTCTGCAACCGATTCCTGGGTTGTAATTAAAACAACCTGCGAATCCGGCCCATGCTCCGCTTGTGATAAAAGATCGGCAGCAACAAACTCAGGAATTGAAGTTTCATCGGCAATTATCAAAACTTCCGAAGGCCCGGCGGGCATATCAATAGCTACGCCCTGTTGCTGCACTAATTGTTTGGCTGATGTTACATATTGATTGCCCGGCCCGAATATCTTGAACACTTTTGGAATGGTTGCTGTTCCATAAGTCATAGCACCGATAGCCTGCACACCACCGGCTTTCACAATTTTTGATATGCCACAAAGTTGTGCAGCATATAAAATAGCAGGGTTGATGCTGCCATCTTTTGCAGGTGGGGTACAAAGAACGATTTCTTTGCAGCCTGCTAATTGAGCTGGCACTCCAAGCATTAATACAGTAGAAAAAAGCGGAGCCGAACCTCCCGGAATATATAAGCCAACTTTTTCAATGGCTAAGGATTGCCGCCAGCAAACAACGCCGGGCATTGTTTCGATCCTCTTTACATATTCTTTTTGTGCAGTATGAAATGTTTCGATATTCTTTTTTGCCTGTTGTATAGCCTGTTTCAATTCGTCGCTTAATAATGGTTCCGCAGCGGCGATTTCTTTTTCACTTACTATAAAACCCTTCAATTTAACCCCATCAAATTTTTTAGTGTATTTACGAATAGCTTTTTCACCTTTTTCTTTCACGTTTAGTAATATCTTCTTTACTACTTTCTCCAAGGAAGTATTATCAGCAACGGGTCGCTGAATAATTTTTTTCCAAATTTTTTTATCCGGTTTTCTGTAAAGTTTCATTAGATAATCATTTTTTCAATCGGAATAATCAGGATGCCCTGTGCACCGTTGGCCTTTAGTTTTTCAATCACATTCCAGAAATCAGTTTCGTTGATTACTGAATGAACAGAACTCCAGCCTGATTCTGCCAAAGGAAGAATCGTCGGGCTTCTCATACCCGGCAACAAACTGCAAATCGTTTTCAGCTTGTCATTGGGAGCATTTAATAATACATACTTATTATTCCTGGCTTTCTTTACAGAACGGATACGGAACAACAGGCTTTCGAGAATAATTCTCTTTTCTGCTGTAAGGTTTTTATTGCTGATAAGAACCGCTTCGGAAAAAAATATGGTTTCTATTTCTTTTAATTCATTTGTGAACAGCGTACTACCCGAGCTTACCAAATCACAAATGGCATCGGCCAGGCCGATCCTCGGTGCTATTTCCACAGAACCACTGATTTCATGGATAGAAGCAGTGATGTTTTTTTCTTTCAGGAAGCCGGAGAGAACGACCGGATAGCTGGTAGCAACCCTTTTGCCATTCAAATCATTAATTGATTTTAGCAAACCACTTTTAGGTACAGCAATAGATAGCCTGCATTTACCAAAACCTAATTTCTCAATTGTATCAGCTTCTTTGCTTGCTTCCTTCACTACGTTTTCACCAACAAAACCAATATCTGCCACTGCATCCTGTACATATTCCGGTATATCATCATCCCTGAGAAAAAAAACTTCAATCGGAAAATTGGCTGCCTGCACTCTCAATTGATTGTTACCATTACTTACCTCAATGCCACATTCTTTCAGCAACTTCATTGATCCTTCGTAAAGACGGCCTGATTTCTGTACCGCAATTTTTAATGTTTCCTGCATAATTTGTTTGTTGTATTACAAATAAAAAGGGCTTACTGTTTAGTAAGCCCCTGACTATGTTTGTACATAATATCTTCACGGCCTACCCTTACGGAGCAAGAAATGATGATGGTTATGTGTAAATGTTCTCATGTTTGACTTCAAAAATAAGGATTATTTAATTTGTGCAACGATTTTCTTATTAAGGGTTAATTTAGTAGCACACCGAACCGCTAACATAACCAAACTAATATTCATGAGTGATGATCAGCAGCTGAATTCAGGTGAATTGGGTTCCATCACTGGCGCCTATGCCACCCGTGCTGCCACTCCCTCTTTCGATTTGTTGCAACCCTGGAAAATCATTTCCCAAAGCAATGTTTATATCATTTATCTGTCTGTATTGCTTTTTGCATTCTATGCACTGGCAAGACATGGCTTCAACTGGATAGCTTTATCCACTTCATTAATAGTAAGTGTGCCGGTTGGCTTTGCCATTGCTTTTTTTGAAACACAATCACAGGAGTTCCGGCGCAGACACCGGCGAAACAAGTTTTGGTTTTATCTCGTTTACCGGACATTCAGGGTGGTTTGCTGGTTCATGGTTTTGTTCTTCTTTATTATGGTGATTGTAAATTGGTTAAAGATAAACACCTATGAAACGATCTTTCCCCACAGTCTTCATGATTTTTTCGCTACCAGGAAAGTATTTGAATTTCTTGGTATAGCACTAATTATTTCATTGGTTTCAAACTTTATGGATGAGCTTCATCGCAAATTAGGGCGGGATGCTATTTATAATTTAGTGCTGGGAAAATATCACCGGGTAAAGCAGGAAGATCGTTTGTTTTTATTCATAGACCTCAATCGCTCCACTGATATTGCAGAAGAAATGGGCGAACTGGAGTACAGTCATTTTTTACAGGATTATTTTTATGATATCAGTGAACCTATTGCCAGGTATTTCGGCAGAGTGTACCAGTATGTAGGCGATGAGGCAGTAGTAACCTGGCCTGTAAAGAAAGGATTAAAATTTTCTGTTTGTGTCCGTTGTTTTTTTGCCATTCAAAAACAGATCCGGCGATATTCTGCTTATTATGAAAAAAGATATGGACGGGTGCCTGAATTTAAAGCCGCTCTGCACGGTGGTACCATAATAGTGTCGGAAGTGGGAAAGTATAAATCGGAGATTGCCTATCATGGGGATGTGCTGAATACAACGGCACGGATGCTTGGAAAATGCCATGAACTGGAATCAGAATTGCTGATTTCAGAATGGATACTGGAACAAATTGTAATGCCAAAGTATCTGAAAACAGATGCAATGGGAGCCTGGCAATTAAAAGGAAAGCAGCAGGAAGTTGTATTACATTCTGTTTACATGTCTGCAGGCAAAGAATCCATTAGTAAACGGCGCAGAAGACTATTCGGGAGAAAATCCCCAAATGTATAACAGACTACTTATTCATTAAAATTGCGGACTATCAGCCCCTGAATTTACTGCTGGCCTGTGGATTACCCGGACATCCGGATTTCTGGGATGCACATGATGATATTACTACGATCAGTGTAAGGAGCATTAATACAGTAAGTAATTTGTTTTTCATATCGGTGGATATTTTATTGTTGTTAAACGATAAAAGTATCCGTTTATTTTATAAAAGCAAAGGTAGTATTCCTGTTGTATTTACCCATGGCAGCATCTTAAGCAGTTCTCCCCCTGAACAAAGACTGTGTAAATAACTGGTTATCTTTAGGTCATGGCGGTTTATTGCTGCAAATTTGATTTTGCCAGCCATCACAAACAGTTAACTTTACCGCCCGGAATATTTTAAAAATAAGTGAAACCACTGACCCGATGTTGCAATTAAAAAAGCCCCTTGCCATTATTGACCTCGAAACTACGGGTGTCAACCCCGGCTCCGACCGTATCGTGGAAATTGCGATTGTAAAAATCCTTACGGATGGCACACGAAGTGTAAAAAGAAAACTTATCAACCCGGGAATGTCTATACCCAAAGGTTCCACTGATATACATGGCATTTCAGATGAAATGGTAAAAGATGCCCCCACTTTCAAACAGGTGGCCCAGGAGTTGAAACAAATGCTGGACGGTTGTGATTTTTCCGGCTATAATTCCAATCGTTTCGATATTCCGCTGCTGATGGAAGAATTTCTGAGGGCACAGGTGGATTTTGATATGAAGAACCGCAAACTGCTCGATGTGCAGAATATTTTTCATAAAATGGAACCCCGCACCCTGGGTGCAGCCTATAAGTTTTATTGCAGTAAAATTCTCGATGGTGCACACAGTGCTGAAGTGGATGCCTCTGCAACCTATGAAATACTGGAAGCACAACTGGAACGGTATCCCGAACTGGGCAATAGCATAGATTCAATACTTAAAGTAATTGGCGAAGACCAGGTTGTTGATTTTGCCCGTCGCTTTGTTATGGAAAATGGCACCGAAGTATTCAATTTCGGAAAATTCAAAGGACGGCCGGTATCAGATGTGCTGAAAGCTGAACCCCAGTATTATGACTGGATGATGAAGGGAGATTTCCCGCAGCATACCAAGCAAAAGCTAACCGAAATTTACACCCGTACCATGCTGAAAAAAAGTTGATCCCCCGCAATTGCCTGTGAACAAATTTAACAGGGTATCTTTTTGGTAATATCGTAAATTCGGTTTTGCCATTATGCAAGCAGATTGGAAAAAATAGTTATCATACCAACTTATAACGAAAGGGAAAATATTGACAATATCCTTCGTGCCATCTTTAACCTCAGGGAGGTTTTTCATGTGTTGGTTATTGATGATGGCTCGCCGGATGGAACGGCACAGATTGTGAAAGAGCTGATGCCGCAATTTTCAGGTCAGTTATTTCTTGAAGAAAGAAAAGGGAAGCTTGGCTTAGGAACAGCCTATATCCATGGATTTAAATGGGCTATTGCACGGGATTACAATTTCATATTTGAAATTGATGCTGATTTTTCTCATAACCCCAATGATCTTCCACGTCTTTACAATGCCTGTAAAAATGAAGGATTTGATGTAGCGGTTGGGTCCAGGTATGTAAAAGGAGGTGGGGTGGTAAATTGGCCAAGGAACCGCATTGCCCTTTCCAAAGGAGCTTCCTTATACACAAGAATGATAACCTGGATGCCGGTGAAAGATCCTACTGCAGGTTTTGTCTGTTACAGGAAAGAAGTGCTGGAAACTATTAACCTTGATGAAATCCGTTTTGCAGGTTATGCTTTCCAGATTGAAATGAAATTTGCCGCCTGGAAACTCGGCTTTAAAATAAAAGAAGTACCAATACTTTTCCAGGACAGGACGTATGGTGTTTCCAAAATGAATAAAGGAATTGTAAAAGAAGGTATTCTCGGTGTGCTTAAACTCCGCTGGCATAGTTGGTTTACCAATTACAGAAAAAGGGTAAAAAAAACTGAAGTGGTGAAGCCTCCGGTTAAGACAATAAAACAAAACGAAGTGCTGGCAGAAAGTAAATAACTCTTCTCATTTCTTCTCTCTTTTGTTTAGTTTGCAGGGCTAATGAAAAAAGCCTTTCTCCAACTGCACATCGCTGTTTTTCTTGCCGGTTTCACCGGAATATTAGGTCGTTTAATTACACTGAATGAGGGAATGATTGTGTGGTACAGGTTATTACTTACCGCAGCCACCATGTGGATATTGTTCGGACTGATGAATAAGCTGAGGAAAATTCCACTGATTGATATTTTAAAAATATCCGGTGTAGGTTTTATCGCAGCTATGCACTGGGTTACTTTCTATGGGTCTATAAAATACGCCAATGTTTCGGTGGCACTCGTTTGCTTTTCCGCCATTGGTTTTTTCACCGCTTTATTTGAACCATTAATTCTGAGAAAAAAGATTAACGGGGTTGAATTGCTGCTGGGGCTTATCACACTGAGCGGTATCTATATCATCTTTCATTTTGATTCACAATATAAAACAGGAATCATCATAGGTATTATTTCAGCCATACTGGCTTCGCTGTTTCCCATTTTCAACCGGGAGTTTTTGAAAAGGATCAATGTGGAAACCATGCTGACCTGGCAACAAACAGGAGGGCTGCTCGTTTTATCTATTTTGCTGCCCTTTTATTTGCAAAAATTTCCCACTAATACTTTTTTGCCCGGTCTTGAAAATCTTGGGTGGCTGCTCATGTTGTCTTGGCTATGTTCAGTAGTCGCTTTTCAGCTTTCAGCGAATGCCCTTAAAAAATTATCCGCATTTACGGTCAATCTAACCTATAACCTGGAGCCGGTGTATGGAATCATTCTTGCTTTTATGGTGTATAAAGAAAACCAGTTTTTGAGCAAGTGGTTTTTCATTGGTTTTGCCATTATTGCGTTAGCATTAATCATTCATATTATCTTACTGGCAAAAGCAGAACGAAAATTAACTGAACATGCAGCCGACTGAATACCACGAAAAAATTATACAATACTATAAGGATACAGAGAATGCTTACAAAGATTCCTGGGATCTGAATAACAGCCTTGCCATTCATTTCGGCTATTGGGATTCAGCAGTAAAATCATTCCCGCAATCATTACTTCGTATGAATGAAGTAATGATGGAAGCAGCTGCCATAAAAACAACAGACAAGGTGCTGGATGCCGGCTGTGGGGTAGGTGGCAGCAGTATTTTTATGGCTGCTGCCATAGGTTGCAGCGTTACAGGTATTACACTGAGTGAAAGGCAGGCACAACAAGCTTCGCTAAATGCCAAAGAAAAAGGAGTGGTAAATCTCGTTGACTTTAAAGCAATGGATTTTTGCGCCACTGATTTCCCTGCTGCCAGCTTTGATGTAGTATGGGGTTGTGAAAGTATTTGCTATGCCGACAACAAGGAAAAGTTTATTAAGGAAGCATTTCGGTTGCTGAAACCCGGTGGAAGGTTGGTGGTGGCAGATGGGTTTGTATCATCTTTTGCCAACAATGATAATCCTGTCATTCGTCAATGGCTGGAGGGCTGGCAGGTAAATTACCTGGAATCACCGGATCGGTTTTCGTCTTCTATGGAGCTAACAGGATTTACAGATATTAATTACCGGGATATATCTGCAGAAGCATCCCATTCTTCCCGGCGGCTGTATCGCTATTATTTTCTCGGAAGTTTATATTTAGCCTGGAAAAAAATTAATTTTTCCAAACCGGCTACCATTATGCAAAAGAAAAACATCAAAGCCTGCAAATACCAATATAAAGGGATGAAAAAAGGGTTATGGCAATACGGGTTAATTACCGGCAAAAAGCCCTGAACTATTAAGCCGCTGCTGAGATGAATTTTACCAGGCTCCTTTTGGCTATTGGCAATAAGGTTTCGTCAACAGGAAAACTGAGTTGCGTTTCTATTGAATAAACTGCGGGGTTCGGTAAATCTTTACGGTGTCTTATCAATTCTGATTTTATATGCTCGTAGGTACTGCTGATGCTGCGGTGCCTGTTGTCAATAAAAGTAGTTTTGATGCTCCTGTATTTTTCATCATGCTTTTCAAAAATAGAAAGGCGATAGTAATAGACCCCGGTCTGGGGTATTTTACCGGCAGTTAAAAAAAAATACCCTTCCTGTGTATCTAAAGGAATAATGCCTACAGGGTTGATGTTTATTTTTTCTTCCACAAACTCATAGATTTCGGCTCCATTGTGAATGGTACTTTTTATTTTTCCGGCGGAGTAATGAATGATGTCTTCCAGTTCCTGCATCAGTTCATCATCTTCAATCATCTGTTCATATAATAATTGCAGCTTTTCAAGTTGGAGGCCGGTAAGCCGTTTGGGAAACTGTTCCTGCAGGTATTTTTTATTCTCCCGGAAGGCGACCATATTATTATAATGAAAAATAATATCGGCCAATTGCGGGTAAAGCTTGTTTTCGGTAAAGTATTTGCTTACTTCCTGCAGGTAAGCAAGCAGGGTGTATTTCTTTAACTCAAAATCAATGCGGCCTTCGGCAAACCAGGTTTCGGATAATGATTTCATAGTGTTCTTGGGTTTAGGTAAACCAATTTACAAAAAAGACGGATGAAATGGAAAGGAAGTTTAATTTTATTCTGTTAAAAGCAATATTATGAGATACTTATTATTGGTGGTAGTGGTACTTGCTGTTTCCTGTAGCTCACAACGTTATTATATAGTCCGTCATGCTGAAAAGGCAATCGTCACCAAAGACTCACTGAATTTTACCGCTGCCAATCCTCCACTTTCAGAGGCAGGGCAGGTAAGGGCATTTGTTTTGAGGGATGAATTGGGTAAAAAAAATATCGAAAATATCTTTTCGACTAATTACCACCGGACTGTTTCCACGGCAATGCCTTTAAGTGATGCCCGTAATAACATGACCATACAATATTACAACTCTTCAAAAGACTCCCTTGACTCATTTATTGAGAAACTCAAAGCTATCAGGAAAGGTAATGTACTGGTGGTAGGTCATTCCAATACAGTAGATGATATTGTCAACAAACTGACCGGCGAAAAAAATGTTGCTGCTGACCTTCGTGATACGGAGTATGACAATATGTATATAATCCGGAAAAGGAAAGATAAAATGGAATTCTCACAAAAAAAATATGGGTATCCTTCCAATCCGGAAAAATAGGCGAATAAAAATTCAGGCAGGAAACGTCAACTGGAAGATTAACACATTAGTACTCTCTTTCCCCATTAAAATTCTCCAATTCTTTCGCTACCGCCGTCAGGAAAGTAGCTCCCAGGCTTCCATCTACAATACGATGATCGTAGCTCATGCTTAAATACATCATGTGGCGGATGGCGATGCTGTCACCATGTGGAGTTTCAATAACCACCGGTCTTTTCTTAATAGCACCTACAGCAAGAATAGCTACTTGTGGCTGATTAATAATAGGTGTTCCCATCAGGCTGCCAAAAGTTCCCACATTGGTAAAAGTAAAGGTGCCGCCTGAAGTATCATCTGCTTTAAGTTTGCCATTTCGGGCAGCATCAGCAAGGCCATTCACTTGTTTGGCAAGACCTACAAGATTCAGCTGATCAGCATTTTTAATAACCGGTACAATCAGGTTGCCGCTTGGCAGCGCCGTAGCCATACCGATATTAATATCTTTCTTGATAATGATGTTATTTCCATCCAGCGAACAATTGATTAATGGAAATTTTTTGATGCAACGTACAATAGCTTCTACAAACAATGGAGTAAAAGTGATTTTTGTCCCTTCTCTTTTTTCAAAATCTTTTTTTACTCTGTCCCTCCACATCACCAGGTTGGTTACATCCGCTTCGGTAAAACTGGTAACATGCGGACTGGTCTGTTTACTGCGAACCATGTGTTCTGCAATCAGTTTCCGCATCCTGTCCATTTCTATTATTTCAACATTACCCTGGTAGGTTGTTAGTTGAGTGTTTCCGGTTTCGGGTTGGGCGGATTCTTTAACGACTGATACTTGTTGCTGGCTTCTTACTGCGGACTGTTGACTGTGGACTGTTGACTTGCGGCTGCTCACATACTGTAAAATATCTTTTTTAGTCACCCTTCCTTCATTGCCTGTTCCCGGAATTTTTTCCAGCTCGGTCATGCTTACACCTTCTCCGGCTGCAATATTTAGTACAAGAGGAGAATAAAAGCGGTTGGATGAACCATTATTCGTTTGTGGTTTATAGTTTGCGGTTTGTGGTTGGAGAGTTTCTACAACTACGGCTTCTTCTGTTAGTTGAGCAACTGTTTCTTTTACAGGAGTTGATATAACCGGATTTGATGATACTGTTTCACCTGCCCTGGTCCTGATTTTTGCAATTACTGTTCCGATAGGCACCACATCATTTACTTTAAACAAAATTTCTTCTATTACTCCTGCCGCTGTGCTTGGCACTTCACTGTCCACTTTATCAGTAGCAATTTCAAGGATAGTTTCATCCATTTTTACTTCATCACCGGGTTGTTTGAACCATTTCAGCACGGTAGCTTCCATGATGCTTTCACCCAGTTTTGGCATTACTAAATCAACAACAGCCATAATGTTTTTATTTATTTGTCAACTGCTTTGCTACTATCGTCTTCGTTGCGTCGCACACATCAACTGTAGTAACACGGATGGGCAATGATAGCAGCAATCGTTTGTTCGGGTCAAAGGTAATTGTTTCCCTTTAATCATTTTAAATCCTGCTAACCCGCCTGCCGGCAGGTCTTAGTTCTTCAGTATGAATTTTCTTAAAAAATTCAGCGCATTGGCAGCCGTCATTCCGATATTTCGCTGCCGGTCAAACCGGAGGTTAAGTTGCAAGGTTTCCACTTTTTCTTTATTTCCTACAGCAATCCACACCGTTCCGACTGGTTTTTCTTCCGTGCCGCCATCAGGGCCCATGATACCGGAAACTGCCAGGGCATAATCAACATCCATAATATTAATTACACCATTCAGCATTTCTTTCACTGTTTGTTCGCTAACGGCGCCGAATGTTTCGAGTGTTTCATGCCTTACACCCAATATGCTTTCTTTAACTTCATAGGCATAAGCTACCACCGTTCCTTTATAATAAGCAGATGAACCAGGAATACTGGTAATTAAATGAGCAATGTAACCGCCAGTGCAGCTTTCAGCAGTGGCCATTGTTTTTCCTTTTGCTTTCAGGATTTTTCCAATCACAGTTTCCAACCCTTCATCTTCATTGGTAACAAGATATTCTTTCACCAGATCCTGCAATTTTTCAAAATAAGGAGTCAGTTCTTTTTCCACTTCTTCTTTATTATTTCCCTGCGAGGTCAACCGTAGTTTCACCATGCCGTAATTAGGTAAATATGCAAGTTTAATATGAGATGGGAGAGAAGGTTCAAAATCTTTCAGCAGTTCTGCCAGCATAGATTCGCCTTGTCCGGCTGTGAATGCGGTTCGGTGAACAATCGCCGGCATCTTAAACGCTGCTAAAAGGTATGGAACAACTTCGTTTGCTATCAAACCTTTCATTTCATGAGGTACCCCCGGCAATGAAATGAAAACTTTCCCGTCTTTTTTAAACAACATACCTGGTGCTGTTCCCCTTGCATTATGCAATACAGTACATGTATCCGGCACTTCTGCCTGTTTCAGATTTCTTTCCAGCATCGGGCCGGTACGGCGGAATACAATTTCAAATAAGTATTTGACATGTGCCAGCACTTTTTCATTCAATACTAATTTGCCGCCAAAATATTTACAGAGGAGTGCTTTGGTAATATCATCTGCTGTCGGACCAAGGCCGCCGGTAATAATAATGAGCTGCGAATGCTTGCTTTCTTCATCCAAGGCCTGCCAGATATCATCATACACATCGCCGACAGCCACTCTTCGTTTAACCCATACACCAATTTTGTTCAGCTCCTGACCAATAAAAGCACTGTTGGTATCAATAGTCTGACCAATCAATAGTTCATCGCCGATAGTGATGATGGAAGCATTAACAGTATTCATACACTCAAAATTCGGAGTAAAGGTAGGAGATGGCTAAATTTGAACTCATAATGTTGAATGATATATGAAAAAGATACTTCTTGCTACTGGTTGCTGGTTCTTGGTTGCTGGCTCTTATGCACAGACTGTTTCCCAGAAAATACAAAAAGCCTTTCAGCAGTTCGAGAGTGACAGCCAGTTGAAACATGCCATCAGTTCTTTGTATGTGATTGATGCAAGCAATGGGCAGGTGGTATTTGATAAAAACTCACAAGTAGGGTTGGCCCCGGCTTCAACACAAAAAATTATTACCAGCGTTACAGCTTTTGAGTTGTTGGGGAAGGAGTATCGGTATAAGACGGAATTGGGATATACAGGAAAAATTAATAGTGATACTTTGAAAGGAGATTTATTTATGCGGGGCAGTGGAGACCCAACTTTGGGGAGTTGGCGTTATGAGAGCACTAAGGATTCTATTCTTTTACATAAGTGGGTAGACGCTGTAAAGAAATCCGGAATTAAAAGAATTATTGGAGATATAATTTATAATTATAAAGATTTTTCTGCTAATTCAATTCCCGATGGTTGGATATGGCAAGATATTGGAAATTATTATGGGGCTGGGGCTGATGTATTAAACTGGCAGGAAAATCAATATGACATCATCCTGCGGTCAGGAAATGAAGTAGGAAGTAAAGTGGAAATTTTGGAAACTAACCCACACTATATTAATGAACTCAAAGCAGCTGCGAAAGGGACTGGTGATAATGCTTATGTTTATTTTCCAAAAGGAGGAAATCAACCTTTGATTTCTGGCACAATACCAATTGGTGAATCATCCTTTAAAATTTCAGCATCTGACCCTTATGCTCTTCAAAATTTTATTCTATTATTCGGTCATTTTTTGAATATGAAAGGAGTAAAAGGGAAGGACTTAGGTACTCCAACAAGATATTACATGGAAAATCAGTCCAAGGTTTATTCGGGTGTTACCCCAATTTACACTAACTATTCCCCCTCTTTAGATTCCATCATCTACTGGTTCAACAAAAAAAGCATCAATCTTTATGGCGAAGCATTAATAAAAACATTTGCTTACGAAAAAAAAGGGTTTGGTTCAACAGACAGTGGTGTAGCAATCGTCAAAAAATTCTGGAAAGACAAAGGGCTGGATGAAGATGAACTCAATATCTATGATGGCTCCGGTCTTTCACCACTTAACCGGGTAACCACTCATGCCCAGGTAGAGATTTTAAAATATGCAAAAACAAAGGACTGGTTCTCCTATTTCTACAATTCATTGCCTGACTACAACGCAATGAAAATGAAAAGCGGCACTATCAGCGATGTAAAAGGTTTCTGTGGCTATCACAAAGCAAAAGATGGAAAGGAATATATTTTTTCTTTCTTAGTCAATAATTACAATGGCAAAACTTCAGGTGTGGTGAATAAGATGTATAAGGTACTGGATGAGTTGAAGTAGTGAACGGTCAATGGTGAATAGTGAATGGGGAAGAAATACCTTATTTTCAGGGTCTCAACCACAAACAATAAACTACAAACCACAAACTAATTGTCATGTCTGCTCAAAATTTTAAAAACCATACAAGGTTCGTCCCGCTGTATCATTATATAGCCGGATTTTTAGTAATTGCTATTTTCGGCGGCAGTATTGTTAACCTGATACATGCCGATGCACATACTCATTATTCAGCAGCATTACTTGTATGTGTTGCATTTGTACTTTTAGTACTCTTTTGGTATGCCCGGGCATTTGCACTCAGGGCACAGGACAGAGCCATCCGTGCCGAAGAAAATTTCCGTCATTTTATTTTAACAGGCAAGCCTTTTGACAGCAAACTTCGCATAGGACAAATTATTGGCCTTCGCTTTGCAAGTGATGCAGAAATGCCTGCACTGGCCAAAAAGGCAGTGGAAGAAAATCTTTCCCAAAAACAAATTAAACAGGCTATACAAAACTGGCGGGCTGATTACAACAGGGTTTAAAGTGATTTTGTGCTTTAGTGCTATGTACACCCTCTCCCGCCGGGAGAGGGAAGGGGTGAGGTTATTCAGCCGCTGCTCCCAAAAAGATAGATGTTACTTTATCATCTTTGAAAGTAAAGATGATACCCCCGTATACCGAGCCAACGGTAATCTGTGTTTTATCTGTCGCTTCGGCATCAATATCTTTCTTATATGCTTCCTGCACTTCAGTATAACTGCTGCCGATTCCAACACCGGCTTTTGTTTTAAAAGAGCAGGGTGATTTTGCGGTGATAGAAAAAATGGAGAGAGAGCTTTCCACATTTGTTTTGTCAGATGACATATTCAGCACAAGTCCTTTACCTGCCCAGGTCCAGTCTTCATGCAGCAGGCCATCGGCACCCCATTCTACAGCTTTTGATTTTGAGTCAGGATTGCCAATAGCTTTAATCGTTTCCTTGTAGTGTTGTGCCAACTTTAAATCACCAAAACTTTCAATATCAATTTTGCCGGTTTGGGAGGTAGGTTCAGGCTGAGTAGAAGTACCGGAATCTTTCGGGGGAGCCGTTATAACACTGCTGTCATTGTTCACCTCATTTCCGGTTTTTTCTTTTGAACCGGGTTTACAGCCAATAAGAATTACAATAAGAGTCAGAAGCAGTAGTTGTCTCATGTTGTATTGTTTTGGATTGTTAAGATAATAAATGTAGCTGAATTTACAACTCACCTGCCGGATAAATAGACGGAATAATTGCTGTCAACTTTATTGTTCCCGGTGACGCTGATTTTAAGGAAAACCTTTTTGGGTTTAAAACCCAAACCGTCTGAAGAAACTCATATCCATCTGCAGCAACCAGGGAGATGCAATGGCTGTTATCCAGATAAGAAAGATGAAAATTTTACCGGCAACAGATACATCCT
>JANPMI010000226.1:0-9370 GCA_031422725.1 Chitinophagaceae bacterium
GTGTTGATAGTAGAACGGCTTACATCATACTTTTCTGCAAGCTGCCGGTAAGTGAATCCTTGTGTCAGGTATTCCAGAACGGCCTGTTTTTTAATGTCCATAAGTTTACTTTTTTGTGTAAACCTATTTCAGGACGAGACAAACAAAAAGTTGAGAATATATTCGTCGCCCCGCCATATTGCCAAACCGAATGTTGTATGCAGCTATTTTTGGTTTGTCACAGGAACGGCTCCTACGCTACTAACTGTACCGGTCTCTTTTATATAGAACTCGTCCTTCTTAGTTTTTGAGTTTTTTACAATTTCATATTCGATTGTCAACTCATAACCTGGTAAATATTGTTTAACTGAGTTCTCGTCAAAGGCATTTTTGGCTTTGAAAACTTTTTGCTCTTTTGTTTTGCTGTCTTTGAAAATTATTTCATATTCACCTGTTGTTATTTTTTTCTGAGATACAAATTCTCCCTTAAAAAGCAGTTTTTTTGCTTCTTCGTTTGACCATTCTTTTTGCATTAAACTATACAAGTCTCGACATTGATAAAGTCTTATCTCGTTTAGCAGCTTGTTTTGTCCAACAGGCGATGCTGGGTCGTAGCCCATAAACTTTAAGGTATCGGTGAACTTATTAACTACAACTTTATAACATGAGTCCAACGTTGTCGATGGTTTACTGTTTTTCATGGTAGTCGATGTGCAATTACAAATCTCACTAGTCATGCTTTGGTAAACCGCCAAAGCTTCTTGACTTGTCGGTTTATTAGCAGGCTGCTGCTTGTCAGTTGATACTGTCTGTCCACAAGAGGAAAGTGTCACAAAAAGGAACACTATGATGTTTAGAGGTTTCATATATAGTTGCATACAACTCTTAAATATACGCAACTCCGGGTACATTTTCAGGTTGATAATCAATGAAAAATTGTACCGTTACTTTTCCCTAAATTTATTTAAAATATCCAGTGGTTGAAAATGTCGTTCTAAAATATTTCCATCCCGGCCTTAAAATCGGAATCCAGGATATAAGAAATGTGTGGTTACTAAATACCGCTCCGGTAAAATTAATAGCTACGTTGCACCGTGGAAGCTTAGTATTCCGGGTGCCGGGTTCCCGCAAACGTATAAGCTATCAAACTCTGAAAAAAGGATTAATTAAAAAAAAGATAATTATCCAAACACCTCTATACTTATTGCCGTTCTGAACAATTTTTCACAATCCCGCCGCTTTGCTTATCTCCAGCATCCTGTCAATCGGCTTCTTTGCAGCTAATCTTAATGCTTCCTCCATCTCAATTGCCGGTGTTTCATATTCCATACAGAGATAGATTTTCTCCAGGGTATTCCGTTTCATGTGCGGACAGTCGTTGCAGGCGCAACTGTTATTGGGTGGGGCGGGAATAAATGTTTTTTCCGGCGAAGCCTTCATCATCTGGTGCAGGATACCAGTCTCTGTTGCCACTATGTATTCCTGTGATAAATCTGTCTGTGTGTATTTTAAAAGCCCTGTAGTAGAGCCGATATAATCTGCCATGCGAAGAATAGGGTCCTCGCATTCAGGATGCGCAATTAGTTTTGCATTTGGATGACGAACTTTTAGTTTAGTTATTTTTTCCAAACTAAAAATTTCATGCACCATACAGGCGCCATTCCATAGCAACATATCCCGCCCTGTTACTTTGTTGATATAAGCCCCAAGGTTTTTATCCGGTGCAAAGATTATTTTTTGTTCCTTCGGGAAACTTTCTACAATTATTTTTGCATTACTGCTGGTGCAAATCACATCACTCAACGCTTTGATCCCGGCACTGCAGTTGATGTAACTTACCACGACATGATCGGGGTGTTGCTCTTTGAATTTTTTGAAAAGCGGTGGCGGGCAACTGTCGCTCAGTGAACAACCGGCTTTTAAATCAGGTATCACCACTTTTTTTGATGGATTAAGAATCTTTGCGGTTTCCGCCATGAAATGCACACCTGCGAAAACGATCATGTCCGCTGTTGTTTTTTCTGCCTGTTGCGCCAATCCAAGGCTGTCGCCGATATAATCTGCCACATCCTGGATGTCCGGCTCCTGGTAGTAGTGCGCCAGTATCACGGCATTTTTTTCTTTCTTGAGCCGCTCTATCTCTGCAAAAAGATCCAGCGTTGGATCGAGGTTGATATCCAGGAAACCATTTTTTTCTACCGATGCCAGTACTGAGCTTGTCGAAGTGTCGTTGTTCATTTTTTGTTTTTGTCACCCTGAGGTAGTGAGCTTGTCGAACTATCGAAGGGTTGATTCAGCAATATTCCACCAACCCAACCAACTTTTCAAAATAATTTTTGTCAACACCTGTATTAATACAATAATAGTATTAATATATTTTTATAAAAAAGAGTTTATTATTATTACAGCTGTGGATTGGTGGAAAATATATTTTACAAAATTACCGTTTTATCGTAATTAACATTGTAAACAGGGTAATACACATATTGTTTTACCGCCGGCAGCTATTCTTACAGTTCTTTCCACAGGGTTGTTAATTAATTGGAAGGATAACTTTTTGATGTATGATGAAAATTAATCTGTGAATAAGGCAGGGATAGTTGGTTAGCTAATAAGTCATTTAACCCGATTACTGAATAGCACAGATTTTCATTTCCAATCATCCCATTTCATATCCCCGTTCCACATGGCCTTATACACATTATTTTTACTCCATTCACAACCTGTGGGGGATAAAAAACCTGGCTTGTCGTTCCGGTTTGATGTGATTCAGAAGATTTTACAAACGGAAAATACTATAAAACAGAAAGACTTACTTTTAAAGTCTCTAAAAATTACTGTATGAAGTATCTGAAACACTTACTCGTTGCCACTTGTTTGTTTATTGTAACCCTGGTTAAAGCCGACGAAGGCATGTGGCTGCCGCTGTTATTGCAGCAGATGAATGAAAAACACATGAAGAGCCTCGGCATGAAGATGAGTGCTAAAGATATCTATAGTATTAATAATGGAAGCCTGAAAGATGCGATCGTTAGTTTTAACGGGGGTTGTACCGGGGAAGTTATTTCTTCCAAAGGATTAATATTAACCAATCACCACTGCGGGTTTGATGCTATTCAAAACCACTCCACCCTGCAACGTAATTATATAAGAGATGGTTTCTGGGCGGCCAACTATGGAGAAGAAATTACAAACCAGGGAATGTTTGTCACTTTTATTGTACGCATAGAAGATGTAAGCAAACAGGCATTAACAGGTATTACTCCCTCTATGACCGAAAGCGAAAGACAATCGGCGATTGATAAAAACATCAATGAGATAAAAAAAGCCGCAAAAAAGGAAAGCTACCAGGATGGTTTTGTCCGTGGCTTTTTTGAGGGCAACCAGTATTATATGTTTATCACCGAGACTTATAAGGATATAAGACTGGTGGGAGCTCCGCCTTCTTCTATTGGTAATTTTGGAAAGGATACAGATAACTGGGTGTGGCCCCGTCATACCGGAGACTTTTCCATGTTCCGCATCTATGCCGGAAAGGATAATAAACCAGCTGAATATTCTGCAGACAACATTCCTTATACTCCAAAAAAAACCTTGTCTATTTCATTAGATGGGGTGGCAGAAGGAGACTTCACTATGGTATTTGGTTTTCCCGGACGAACAACACAGTATTTGCATTCGTCAGCCGTAGAACAAATTATGAATGTAAACGATCCGGCTAAAATTGGTATCCGTGAAAAAGCATTAACGGTTATTGATGGCTATATGCGGAAAGATGAGCAAATTAAAATTCAGTATGCAGCCAAGTATGCAGGTATCCAAAACTCGTATAAAAAATGGCAGGGGGAAGTGCTTGGATTAACCAGCACCAATGCTTTGGGAAAAAAGAAAACCTATGAAGCGGAATTTCAAAAAAGAGTAAACGCCAATCCGGAGTGGAAATCAACATATGGAACCCTGTTAGGAGATCTTGAAGCGATGTATGTTCAGCTTAAACCATTTGGTTTTGGGAGAGACTATTATACAGAGATTATCAGCAAGATAGAATTGTTTACTATAGCCGCACAACTGAATGCGTTGATAACAGCTTATGAAAAAGACGGCGATAAGGGATTTCAGCAACGGCTGCCACAGGTAAAAAATACATTGGAAGGATTATATGAGGAGTACAGCCCGGAAGTGGACAAGAAACTTTTTGAAGTGCTGATGGGCATGTATATAAAGGACCAGGAAGACAAATACATTTCACCGCTGTTGAAAGAATGGCTGACCAGTTTTGCGGGAAGCTTTCAAAAACTAACCGCAGGGGTATATGACGAAACGCCATTCTCTGATGGCAAGAGGACGATGAAAATGCTGGAGAAGCCCGCAGCAGAGCTGGTGGCCGATCTGAAAGACCGGTGGGTAATAAAACTTTACCAGGATCTCTTAAAAACATATCAAACAAAAGTGCAGGCAAAACTTGTCGAAGTAAACAATGGTATTAATAAATTGCAGCGAACCTATATGCAGGCGCAGATGGATGTGTTTAAAGAAAAAAAATTCTATCCGGATGCCAACAGTACGCTGCGGGTGACTTATGGAAAAGCGAAAGGCTATAATCCCAGGGATGCTGTGAAGTATGATTATTACACCTACTTAGATGGGGTGATGGATAAATACAAGCCAGGCGATTATGAATTTGATGTGCCGGAAAAATTAATAGCTCTCTATAAAAGCAAAGATTATGGCCAATACGGAAGCAACGGAAAGATGCCTGTTTGTTTTATCGCTATGAACCATACCACAGGCGGTAATTCCGGCAGCCCTGCTTTGGATGCCTACGGAAACCTGGTCGGCCTGAACTTTGACCGGGCCTGGGAGGGAACCATGAGTGACATTAATTATGACCCCTCTATTTGCCGCAATATCATGGTTGACATCCGCTATGTTTTGTTTATTGTGGACAAGTACGCCGGGGCCAGCCATTTAATAAAGGAAATGAAACTGGTTCATCCCAAAAAGAAATAGCCCAATGGAGGTGCAATCTGTTTAAAAAGGCTTTAAAACGGCCCTTTACCGGATATTTTCCACCATTTTTCCCCTATTTTTGCCATCCTTTTTAAACGAGGTACACTATGTCTATTATTCAAACTATCAGGGATAAAGGAGCTAAAGTTTCTGTTGTATTAATTGCACTGGCACTGGTTGGTTTTATTTTAACCGATTATTTTTCCGGTAGAGGTGGCGGAGCCGTGGGTGGAACTGGCGGCACGGTTGGCCGGGTGAATGGAAATAAAGTAGCCTTTGAAGATTTTAGTAAAAAAGTAGATCAGACAGAAGAGAATATGAAGCAGCAGGGCTATCCTGACGGGGCCGCTTTAAGGCAGCAGGCAATTGATCAGACCTGGAATCAGGAAGTAAACAGAATAATACTAACTGAAGAGTTTGACAAATTGGGAATACAAATTGGCAAAAAAGAACTTGGAGATATTTTATATGGTCCTAATGCGCCGGAGGATTTGAAAAAACAATTTACAGACGAAGCAACCGGACAGTTCAACCCGGTGACAGCAAAGTCAACGATTGACCAGATGCTGAAGAAGAAAGTAAAAACTCCTGAAGAGCAGGCGCAAAAGGATAATTTCAATAATTACATCTATCAATTAGAACAGCAGCGTAAGGAAACAAAATTTGTATCCCTGCTGGCCAACAGCACCAACTTTGCCCGTTGGTTTATAGAAAAACAAAACAGCGACAATAGCCAGATGGCGAAAATATCGGTGGTAAAAGAAGTATATACCAGCATACCTGACAGCGCAGTTAAAATTGATGATAAAGAAATAGCAGCCTATATCAGCAAACACAAAGACGATTACAAGCAGGTAGAAAGCCGTAGTATTAATTATGTAACATTCAGCGCCTCACCATCGGCGGCTGACAGCACAGAGGCAAGAAACAAAGTGCTTGCACTGAAAGAAACATTTGACAGCACACAGAACCTGGAGCAATTTTTAGCCGGGGAAGGGGTGAATAATTATTATAACGGGTACATCAGCGGAAAAACAATTCAGATAGGGGTAAAAGATTCAATATTTAAAACACCGGTCGGCGGAGTGTATGGCCCTTATCTGGATGGAGGGAGTTATGTGCTGGCAAAAGTGGAAGGTGTGAAGCAAATGCCTGATACAGTAAAAATTCGCCATATTCTGATTGCCACAAGCGAACGGGATCCGCAAAGCGGACAAATGTATCCTAAAAGAGATACGGCTTCTGCAAAAAAACTAATAGATAGTATTCAAACAGCCATTCGGAACGGTTCCAATTTTGATACGGTTTGCGCCAAACTTTCTGAAGACGGAACCAAGGACAAAGGAGGAATTTATGAAAATGTTTACTCCGGACAAATGGTGGCACCGTTTAACGATTTTATATTCCTGAATCCTGTTGGATATAAAGGGATCGTAAAAACAGAATTTGGCTATCACTACATTGAAGTGCTTTCACAAAAAGGGGGCGGAGCGGCCTATAAAATTGCGTATCTCCCCAAAGAAATAATTGCCAGTTCGGAAACAGATAATAATGCCAGCAACTTAGCAAACCAGTTTGCCGGCGACAGCCGTGATCAAAAATCATTTGATGAAACGTTTGAAAAAACACTAAAACCCAAAGGACTTTTGAAAGGTATTGCCCCAGGCATTTCACCAACCAGTGCCGATATCCGGGGTGTGGGTGCATCAAGATCGTTTGTAAAAAATATATATGCAGCTAAACTGGGTGAAGTGCTGAAGCCTGAACGTATTGATGAGAATTATGTAGTGGCGGTAGTTACCGAAGTGCTGAAAGAGGGAACACAGTCTGTTGCCACAGCAAGAACAGCCGTAGAACCGCTATTGATAAACGCAAAAAAAGCAACTATATTAAAACAGAAAGTGGGTAAAGTAACTACACTGGAAGCTGCCGCTGCCGCCTGGGGCAATAAACAGGTGGAAACAATTGACAGTCTTCGTATGAGTTCAAGAGGTTCTGTTTCGGCTATAGGTTATGAGCCCAGAATAAGCGGCGCAGCTTTTAATCCGGCTAACAAAGGCAAGGTTGTTTCTGAAGCATTAGAAGGAATAAATGGTGTATATGTTATCAGGGTTGATAATATTTCTGCAACAGCCATCACAGAAGGAACTGTGGCAGATCAGCGGAAAGGATTGTATCAGCAAACCAAACAAAATGCTGAAAACCCGCAAAGCCCGGCCTATCCTATAAACGCATTAAAAAATGCCGCTACTATCAAAGATAACAGGGCAGATAAGTTTTAAGCATTATAAAGAGAACCTGAACTAACTGTAATTCCGTCCTCACAGCATGGTGGGGACGGGATTTTGTTTTGCGGATTCCGCAAACAACTGGCAACAGCTATTTGTTACTTTTGTATTACTACCCACAACAATTGGATTTTCCATCCCCTCCCCGGAGTGGCAAAAGACAACATGAGAAACAGCATCTCTGAAAGGGGTGGGTTAAAATGAAAACAACAATGAGTGAACCTTTTGTAAATAAAGTTGCCGAAAGTGGATTAATAACCATTGACCTGGAAACATATTATCCAAAAGAGGAAGTGGCGGTGTTCGATATGAAAGATCATTTGTTTATGCAGATGATTTTAAAAGAAAAAGATTTCCGGGAAGCCTTAAAAAACCTGGACTGGTCAGTATTCAGCAATAAAAATGTAGCCCTTACCTGTTCGGCAGATGCCATCATTCCTGTTTGGGCATGGATGCTGGTAGCCACTTACCTGCAACCGGTGGCGAAAGAAATAGTAATGGGCGACGAAAAAGAATTGCATAAAAATCTTTTCCTTAAAAATCTGTCGGCAATTAATGTGAATGAGTTTACTGATAAAAGAGTAGTGATAAAAGGATGCGGCGAAACACCCATTGCTGATTATGTATATATGGAAATTACAAAACTGCTGCGGCCCGTTGCCAAAAGCATTATGTACGGAGAGCCCTGCAGCACCGTTCCGGTATATAAGAAAAGGTGATATAATACCAATTAGACATTAAAATAATACTGTCACCCTGAGTTTATCGAAGGGTGATTATAAGGCTTCGATAAACTCAGCCTAACATTTATCCATAGATGTACGTTTAATGTCTAATTGGTATAACAGGCAGACTATGGGCATGAACCAGCAACCAGTTTCAGAACCACCCCCGTCTTTTAAAGATGTATAACATTACAATTGGAATCAGCAGCATTACACCTACGGTGACAAAAAAACCGAGATTATGTTCCGCAAAAGGTATTTTGGCGAAGTTCATGCCGAAAACACCGCCAATAACGGTGGGTGGAGCCAGCAGGCAGGTAACGATTGCCATCACCTTCATCACCTCGTTCATTTTTAAATTGACGTTGTTGATGTGAAGGTCTTGTAAACTCACCATCACATCACGATAGTTCTCTGAAAGTTCGCTGGCCTGAACAATGTGGTCATAAACGTCTTTATAATATTTGGTATGGCGGTCTTCCAGCAGTTCGCTTTCGCTGCGCAAAAAACCATTCACCACTTCCCGTACAGGAGAAAAATTTCTTTTCAATACAATCAGTTCTTTCCGGAGATGTGTAATATTGGCAAGGGCCCTCGGACTATTTCCCCTGGTCACCTGTTCCTCCACTTCTTCAATATGGTCGCCGAGTTTTTCCATTACAATAAAGTAGTGGTCAACTATCATGTCGAGCAATGTATAACACAGGTAATCGGCGCCCCGCTGTCTTATTTTACTGTTAGTGGTTTTCAATTTTTCCCGCAGAGAAGTAAACACATCCCTGTGAGCATCTTCCTGGAAACTGATAACAACATCCCGGGCTAATATTATACTTATCTGTTCCTGCTCCACCGCATGGGTTTCTTCATTAAAATAAAGCATATTGAGCAGGCAAAAAATACTGTTCACCTCTTCATCTAATTTGGGACGCTGATTAATGCTCAGGATATCTTCAATTACCAAAGGATGAATATCAAAATGGGTACAAATAGCTTCTACGTCTGGTTTTCGAAGACCGTCAATATTTATCCAGGTGGTACGGCCACTGGTCTTATACAAAAAACAATCGCCGGTGGCCGACAATTTTTTTTCTTCCAGCGATTCAGCATTGTAATCATAAATACTTACCGTCACCTCTTTGGCTTCTTCCCGGTGGGGAATAATAGTGGGGTTGACGGATAAAATCTCCTTGGTTCGCTTAGGGGCAAACAGGTTGGGCAGGTACAGGTATTTCAGGTATTTATCGGGGCGAATTTTGTTGAGGTTCATAAAAGGAAAGTTAGGAAAAGAATTGCAGTCAAATAAACCCGGGGAATCTTTCGGGGTCATAAAGGCCATAAAATATGTAGCTATGAAAATGAAAACATTCA
>JANPMI010000227.1:0-11054 GCA_031422725.1 Chitinophagaceae bacterium
ATCCAAACCGGAATTGACGGATTCGGTGTATGTTTTTACAAAAGGCCGGATTACTTCCATTAACGACTCCACCATTGTGATGAAAGAAAGAAATTCTTTCTTTTCTGCCAACAGCAGAGAAATAAAAATTGATAAAATCAATACGCTGCGGAAACTTTCTGTGGGCAATCAGGTTTTTCGCACCGCTACTACAGTTGGAGCGGGGCTTGCATTTGGTGTACTGATCCTTTACAGTTATGTTTCTCCCGGGGTACCGCCTGACCGGGCAGGGTTTAGAAGAGGGATGCTTTATGCCGCCGGCACCGGCGGAGTTTTAACCAGGTTTGGTCGCACAAAAATTGCAAAAAAACATCTGAACAACTGGAAAATGGAAGTAATACCAGTACCATAGTTTTACACATCTTGCTGATATAAATGGCTGCTAATAAACTCCCTCCTATGGCCTATCTTTGCCAGCCCCGGTAAAACGGGGCAAGTGCTGTCAAATTGGCTTACAAAAATAGGTAGCATCCTTTTTGACAACTTAATCCTCCCGCCAGGGGCGGGACTAATTACAAATTCCTAAATACCCAACCATGCTTGGCTTTATTTCAAAAATTTTTGGCGGCAGCAAGTCGGAGAAAGATGTAAAAAAAATTGAGCCTTATGTCGGCAAAATCAACCATTTTTTTACTTCTTACCAGTCGTTAACCAATGATCAGCTTCGTAACAAAACCCCCGAGTTTCGTCAGCGGATAAAAGAACATCTTAGTGAAATTGATGCAGAGATAACGGCCAAAAACACGGCGGCGGAAGAACTTCCCTTCAATGACCTGATGGGTAAAGATGGTATTTACCAGGAAGTGGATAAGCTGAAAAAAGACAGGGATAAAAAAATTGAAGAGGTGCTCCTCAACATTCTTCCGGAAGCCTTTGCTGTGGTAAAGGAAACAGCCCGCCGCTTTAAAGAAAATACAGAAGTTGTTTCAACCGCCACACAACTTGACAGGGATTTAAGTATAAAAAAAGATTATATCACCATCAATGAAGGCAAATCAGTTTTTAAAAATACCTGGACAGCCGGCGGCGGACAGGTAACCTGGAATATGGTGCATTATGATGTGCAGCTGATTGGCGGGGTGGTGTTACACGAAGGAAAAATTTCAGAAATGGCAACCGGAGAAGGCAAAACTCTTGTTTCCACTTTACCTGCTTACCTGAATGCATTGCCCGGTGAAGGTGTTCATATTGTAACCGTAAATGATTACCTGGCCCGTCGTGACCAGGAATGGAACGGAACAATATTTGAATGGTTGGGATTAACCGTGGATTGTATTGACAAACATCAACCCAATAGTGAAGAAAGAAGGAAAGCCTATCTCGCCGACATTACCTATGGCACTAATAATGAATTTGGATTTGATTATCTCCGGGACAACATGGTGCACACCCCCGAAGAAATGGTGCAGCGTAAACATCATTATGCTATGGTGGATGAAGTGGACTCTGTATTAATTGACGATGCAAGAACGCCATTGATTATTTCCGGCCCCGTTCCAAAAGGCGATGATCAGCAATATCATATTCACAAACCAAGGATACAGCAATTGGTGCAGGAACAGGAACGTATTGTTCGCAACTGCCTGAATGAAGCAAAAAAACGTTTTGCGGAAGGTGATGATGACCCCAAAGGTGGCGGCCTTTATTTATTCAGGGCACACCGTGGCTTGCCTAAATACGGACCTGTTATTAAGTTTTTAAGTGAGCCGGGTATAAAAGTAAAAATGCAGAAAGCGGAAAATCATTACCTGCAGGATCAGCAGCGCAACATGCATATAGTGGATGAAGATTTGCTTTTCCACATTGATGAAAAAAATAATTCGGTGGAGCTGACCGAAAAAGGCCTGACGATGATAACAAAGACAGGGGAAGATCCTGAGTTTTTCGTTCTTCCTGATATTGGTGTAAAACTGGCTGAAGTTGAAAAAGACGCTGCTCCGGCAGATGAAAAATTACAACTGAAAGAAACGATACTGAATGATTATGCGCAGAAAGCAGACAGGATTCATACTGTTCAGCAGTTATTGAAAGCTTATAGTTTGTTTAATAAAGATGTGGAGTATGTGATAATAGAAGGTGCTATTAAGATTGTGGATGAACAAACGGGCCGTATTATGGAAGGACGCCGCTACAGTGATGGCCTGCACCAGGCACTGGAAGCAAAAGAAAATGTAAAAATTGAAGCGGCCACACAAACCTATGCTACGGTTACCCTGCAGAACTATTTCCGTATGTATCACAAACTATGTGGTATGACAGGTACGGCGGAAACAGAAGCAGCAGAGTTGTGGAGCATTTACAAATTAGATGTAGTGAATGTTCCTACCAACATCGCCATGATACGAACTGACAAACAGGACCTGGTGTATAAAACCAAGAGAGAAAAATATAAAGCTGTCATTGATGAAATAGAAATATTGCGCAATGCTGGTCGTCCCTGCCTGGTGGGTACTACTTCGGTAGAGGTAAGTGAGTTGCTGGGACGTATGCTGCAGCAGAAAAAAATTCCTCATAATGTACTGAATGCAAAACAACATGCCAGGGAGGCACAGGTAATAACCGAAGCCGGTTTGCCGGGTGCTGTTACCATTGCTACCAATATGGCGGGTCGTGGTACTGATATCAAACTCGGACCCGGCGTAAAAGATGCAGGTGGTTTGGCTATCATCGGAACTGAAAGACATGAAAGCCGCCGGGTGGACAGGCAGTTGCGTGGCCGTGCAGGAAGACAGGGTGACCCGGGTTCTTCACAATTCTATATTTCGCTGGAAGATGACCTGATGAGAATGTTTGGCAGTGAACGTATCGCCTCCTTAATGGATAAGTTAGGCTACAAAGAAGGTGATGTGATACAGCACAGCATGATAAGCAACAGCATTCAACGGGCCCAGAAGAAAGTGGAAGAAAATAATTTTGGTATCCGTAAACGTTTGCTGGAATATGATGATGTCATGAACAAGCAGCGAAATGTGGTGTATGAAAAAAGAAATCATGCCCTGTTTGGTGAACGCCTTGCCTTAGACATTGATACTTCTTTCTCTGCTGTAGCCGGAAGCCTGATAGATTCTTTCCGGGAACAGGAAGATTTTGAAGGATTTAAAATGGCCTGCATCGTCAACTTTGGCCTGGATACAAAAATTGATGAAGAAGAATTCAAAAAAGCTGATGTGAACGGATTGATTGATCAGCTATATACCGAAGCAACAGAAAGATATAATACCCACAAAGGAGAATTGCAGAAACAGGCTATCCCTGTTTTCAAAAATATCCGCCTGACTCAGGGCAGCCATATTGAAAATGTGGTAGTGCCTTTCACCGATGGCCGCAGAGGATTAAATGTGCTGACAAATCTTGACAAAACACTAAGCACCCAGGGGATCGAACTGGCGAATGCCCTGGAAAAAACAATCACTCTTGCTGTTATTGATGATGCCTGGAAAGAGCATCTGAGAGCAATGGATGATTTGAAGCAAAGTGTGCAGACAGCTTACCTGGAACAAAAAGATCCATTAGTTATTTACAAGATGGAAGCCTATAACCAGTTCAGCAATATGAACAATGACGTTAATAAAGATATAGTTTCGTTTTTATGTCACACATCTATTCCCATTCAGCAGGAGAATGCACCACTGAAAGAAGGCCGTCAGCAAAAAACGGATATGAGTAAAATGCGGGCCAATAAGGATGAAGTGGATAATGCCGGCCAGGATTATGCAGCTAATGAAAGGGATAAATTCGACCCGGGCGGTGGACCGGATGTAGCGGTAAAGCAGGAACCCATTAAAGTAGGACCAAAGGTTGGCCGGAATGACCCTTGCCCCTGCGGCAGTGGTAAGAAATATAAACAATGCCATGGTAAGGAAGGTTGATTAACATCCCCGGAGAAAAAAAGGTAGCAGTACCCCCGCCAAATGGCCTTAAGATAAACAAGTTATGATTTTCTGCAAGCGGCAATTACTAAGTAATTGCCGCTTTTTTTGTACCGTTTAATTGTTGTGAGTAACCATTTGGTAAAAAACATAGCTTTTTTTGAAAATAAATTATAGGTTTGCTCTCCTTTATTAAAAACCTAAAACCAAAAAAATGAAAAAATTGTTTGCCGTATTGGCTCTTGTTGGTGTTATGACATCTTGCAAAGACAAAAAGAAAGATGACAAAAAAACGGAAGAGACAACCACTACCACCCCCACCACTACTGAACCTACTACGACCACCCCGACTACAACCACTGCTACAACAGGTGTTCCAACATTTTCCGATCCTGAAGTACAACAATTTGCTAACGACTACGCCACATTTATTGCCAACTACAAAGCAGGAATGAATGACCCGGCTAAAATGCAGGACCTTACCAAAGACATGCAAAAGTGGATTGAAAAATCACAAAAAATTGGTATGAAACTGGCTCAAACTCCCGATGAAGCAAAAAAATGGGCTGACTGGGTAATGGCTATCAGTAAAGACATGATGCCTTCAAATTAATATTTGTTTTTAGAATCTGATAAAATCCCCTTCGCATAAACGTCGAGGGGGATTTTTATTATCTAACTTTAAGGCCTGCCTGCCGGTAGGCAAGCTGCCAAAACTTTTCCCATGTACCATGCCACCAAAAAAAAGGTTCACGGACTGCTGCATCCTGAAATAGTGGGTGATAAGAACTGGGATAAAATCATCAATGTATTTATCATCACCCTGATCATCCTGAATGTGATTGCCGTGATTCTGGAAACGGTCCCCTCATTGAGTGACGAACAACACGAAATACTGTTTTTCAAATATTTTGATCTCGTCTCTGTAATTATTTTTTCTGTTGAATATATTTTACGGGTTTGGAGCAGCAACCATGAGGAGAAGTATAAACACAGTATTTGGGGCAGGTTAAAATATATGGTTTCGCCGGGGGCTTTAATTGACCTGATTGCCATTGCTCCTTCCATTCTTGCACATTTCATAGGAATCGGTTTTGACTTACGGGAAATACGGATTCTGCGGTTACTAAGGATTCTGAGGTTATTCCGACTTACTGCTTACACACAATCAGCTCAATTGATTGCCAACGTATTCAAAAGAAGGGCGAAAGAACTGGCCATCAGTTTTGTGATGGTTAGTTTCCTGATAATAATTGCTTCCTGTATTATGTATTTTGCCGAGCATCTGCACCCGGAAAATCAGCATAAGTTCTCCAGCATACCGGCCACTTTGTGGTGGTCAGTAGTTACACTCACCACCACGGGGTATGGTGATATGTACCCGATGACCACCGTCGGAAAAGTAATGTCCGGATTAATAATGCTTACCGGTGTCGCCTTCTTAGCCATACCTGCCGGTATCCTTTCTGCCGGCTTCCTGGAAGAATTCAGAAGAAACAGGCTATCTAAAACACACCGGTGCCCGCATTGCGGG
Source organism: Chitinophagaceae bacterium (assembly GCA_031422725.1). Lineage (GTDB taxonomy): Bacteria > Bacteroidota > Bacteroidia > Chitinophagales > Chitinophagaceae > JJ008. Next base: position 5,443 of record JANPMI010000227.1, read on the forward strand.
GAGAAAATAGAATTGGACGATGATCATCATGAACATAAATAAAATGCTACCCTGCCTGAATGGGGTAGCATTAATTTCTTTTTGCCAGTTTTTAGACAGAATTTAAAATCCTTTCTTTGGCTTAATGTTATACTTCTCTTCGTAACGTTCGTTTAATTGCTTTTGCTTGTCATCTAAGTTTATTTTCCGGCCTTGTATAAAAGCATCGGTAACATTATTTGTCCGCATGTCTAATATATCACCGGAACTAATAATGATATTGGCATCTTTCCCCACTGCAATGCTGCCGATTTTATCGGCTCCCATAATCTTGGCGGCACTTGATGTAATGGCAGCTAAGGCCTGTTCTTTAGTAAGGCCATAAGCGGCAGCAGTGCCTGCATTAAATGCCAGGTTACGGCCACGGTTTTGAGAATCATCATCTGACAGGGCAAATAACACTCCTGCTTTTTGCAAGGCAGCAGCTGTTTTATACGGCTGGTCCACATCATCATCCTCACTGGTAGGAAGCCTGTGCAACTGATCTAAGATCACCGACACATTGTTTTGTTTTAATAAATCTGCAATCTGCCAGCCTTCACTTGCACCAACAATCACCATATCAAATCCAAACTCTTTTATAAAATCCAGTGCCACCAGCATTTGCTTTACCGTGTTGGCATGCACATACAGTTTTTGTTTTTTGCTAAACAGGTTTTTCACTGCCTCAAACTTCAGGTTGGTTTCACTTCCGCCCGATGCTGACAGGTATGCTTTTGCTTCTTTGAAAAAAGATTTCAGTTGCTCTATTTTTTCCAGCCCTTCTTTTATCGGATCAGTTTGCACACCGGCGTTAGGCCCACCAAAGCCACCTCCACCGCCGCCACGACCAAAAGTTGGTCTGGGCATTAATGTCGGCATATATAAATGCATACCCCCATCAGTTTGGATGGCTGCATCTTCCCAATTCCAGGCATCTAACTGTACTATGGATGATGAACCTGCCAAAAAATCTCCCTGTGGTATTATGTTGGCAGCAAGAATACCATTGGAACGAAGTGTATTTATAACTTTTGAATCAGTATTATAGGCAACAATAGAACGGATGTTGGGGTTCATATCGCCCATTTCTTTTGTATCGTTTGATGCTTTTACAGCACTTATTTCAATAAGGCCAAGGTTACTTGTGGGAAGTACCAGACCGGGATATACATGTTTACCAACAGCATCTGTTACATCTGCACCGGCTGGCACTTTTACATCTTTGCCCACGGCAGTTATTTTTCCATTCTCTATTACAATGGTTGCGTTTTCAATTACCGTTCCTTCGCCGGTATGCACTGTTGCGTTCTTAATTACAATCGGGGCTTTCTGCACAGTTGCCGGCTTAACATTAGCCTGTGAATTCGCACTAAGCAAGGCTCCCAACGATACCAGTATTAGAAATATTTTTTTCATATAAATCAGTTTTAATTATTATCAACATCATCCGCATCTATAATGAGCAATCCATGACTATGTCCATGATCGCTGCAGGTATGCATTATCTGGTAGCTCGGCTGTGCCGGAATAGTTGGTGCGCCGCTTCTTTTTTCACCATTCATTTTTCTTACTAAGCGAAGCCGTTCTGCATCCACTTCTTTTTGCATTTGCTCATCCTTTGCCCTGTCAAAATAAACAGTACCATCAACAATGGTATAAAGTGATTTTGCATAAATACTCAACGGATTGTCACTCCACAAAACCACATCACCGTCTTTGCCCACTTTCAGACTTCCTGTTTTATCACCAACATGCAGCATGATAGCCGGGTTAAGCGTAACCATCTTCAATGCTTCTTCTTCCGTTACACCGCCATACTTTACAATCTTCCCGGCTTCCTGGTTCAGTCTTCTGGCCATTTCAGCATCATCGCTGTTGATGGCAACCGTTAATCCCACTTTTTGCATAATGGCAGCGTTGTAAGGAATAGCATCTTCCACTTCCATTTTGTATGCCCACCAATCTGAGAAAGTAGAAACGAATGAACCATGCTTTAGCATTTTATCAGCTACTTTGTAGCCTTCAAGAATATGGGTGAATGTATTCACTGTGTATCCCATCTGTTCTGCCACTTTCATAGCCGTGTTGATTTCGCTTTGCACATAAGAATGGCAGGTGATGAATCTTTTCTTTTCCATTATCTCAACCAACGCATCCAGTTCCAGATCTCTTCTCGGAGTTTGAAGTCCTTTTTTATCCTTTGCGTCATTATATGTTTTCCATTCTTTTTGATAATCCTTAGCCCTGGTAAATGCATCAATCAGCACTTGCTCCACTCCCATTCTTGTGTCAGGATAACGGTTATTACCACCCGGTATCTGGAAATTGGAACGTTTTACATTTTCGCCTAATGCAAATTTTATCTGGCCGGGCCAACCTTTAAATTTCAAATCATCATCATTGGCACCCCAGCGAAGTTTGATTAGCTGTGTCTGCCCCCCGATAACATTGGCGGAGCCGTGAAGTATATGTGAAGAAGTAACACCGCCGCTCAACTGGCGATAAATATTAATATCGTCCGGATTCAGATTATCAGCAATACGTACTTCCGATGTTACCGATTGCCCGCCTTCATTAATGGAAGCTGCTGCAATATGTGAGTGTTCATCAATAATACCGGCAGTTACATGCTTGCCAGTTCCATCTATCACTCTTGCAGAAGCATCTGACAAACCTTTGCCCACCGAAGCAATTTTTCCATTTTTAATTAACACATCGGTATTTTCCAATATTCCTTCCTTTTCATTTGTCCATACCGTTGCATTTTTTATAAGAATAGTTTCCTGTTTTGGCTGATTACTTTCACTCCATCCAAATGGTTCAAAAGGATACACTACTTTTCCTACAACTGGTATTTCCTTTTTCTTTACACTGTCTGGTTTTACTTCCGCCAATTTTACCAGGGTAGCTGTCCAGGTTAATGGATTACCCAATGAGTCAGTTCCTGTACCATTCCACTCGATTCCATTGCTTATTCCGCTGAGTCTTGTTGCCGATGCGGGCAAAGTTTGGTCCGTGGTGCCGCCTCCTCTTGGAAAACCTCCACCACCCGGTATTCCACCGCCTGGTCTTCTTGTTGTGTCAGGAATTTGCCCGGGAGTAGTTGCTGGTCTTTGACGACGGGCCATTGGTGCATAGTTGATTTTTACTTGTTTACCGTCAAAACTGAACTTGGAATTCAATGTATCCTTTGCAAACATCGTAACAGTGGTTGCACTCTTTACATCTAATGTATATTTCTCTGTGCCTGACGGAGTATTTACATTAAGAGCATAAGTTCCAGCAACACTTGCAGCATCCTCTTTTATTGCATATTTAATTCCTTGTACCCAGTTTTGTAAAATGATTGTTTTTTCATTAAAAATGGGGCCATTGGTAATTAAGAAATTTCCCAGCTTACCTGCATCAAGACTTCCCACTTTATCATAAATACCCAATGCGATAGCCGGATTTTTAGTCAATGCTTCCATCGCTTTATTTTCACTTAATCCATACTCCATTGCTTTGCGGAGACTGGTCCAGAACTGGCTTACAGTCCTCAAATCAGCAGTAGTTAAGCAAAATGGAATGCCTGCTTTTTCAAATGCAGCAGCATTTGTTGGTGCCAGCTCCCAATGTTTCATATCATTTAATGAAACAAACCTTGCATCATTGGGGTCTTCCACATCCTGTGCCTGCGGATAGTTAAGCGGAAGAATAAATGTGGCATTCGTTGCTTTCATTTCTTTTATACGCTGATACTCGTTTTGCCCTGCTTTAATAATATACTGAACACCAAACTCATCACCGATCCTGTCGGCCCGCAGGTTATTCCATTTATCATTGGCATCGAAAATTTGTGGTAAGTCCTGGTTTTCATTCCATGATTTCAGGGTCATGTTAAAACCTTCTGCTGCCGGTTTGGTTTTATACCATTGTGCATCCAAATAAGTTTGCCGGAGCAATGCAATAGTACCCATCATTGAACTGGGATAGGATTGAGTTGATGTGCCCTTAGTAAATGAATAGTGAGCAGAAGCTTTTTCTTTTATAATAACAAGATTCTCTTTTTCATTGGCAAGTGATACCACCGCACCAGTGCCCCGTGCAATGCCATCCTTAACATGTGAAAGCACAGTACCAAATCCTGCTTCCCGCAATGGTTTGGCTATTGTCTCATTTACTGCAAACAACTTATAAACATCAACATCAGACTTGATTGCCTGGTTCCAACCATAAGGGCCTTTTACTGCTGTTTCCAATTGTGGAGCCTGATTGAAATTAAATCCGCCAGCAGCGGTTCCTGCTGGTCTTTGTGGTGTGCCATAGTCTGTATAAATATCAATGAACGAAGGATAGATGTATTTTCCTTTGCAATCGATCTCCACTGCACCAGCCGGAACTTTAAGTCCGGATCCTAAAGCAGTAATGCGTCCGTCTTTAATAACAAGTGTAGCATTAGTTAATGTCGTAGTCGCATCTTTTAAAACCGTAGCATTCGTAAAGGCATAGTGTCCATGCCTGGGGTCAGCCACCCCGTTTTCCGGGAAAGTAACCTGTGCCTGAACAATGGATGCTGCGGGTAAAAAGAAGAATACAAAAACCAGTTTGAAAAAGAGTGTGGTTTTTCTCATTACAGTTTAATTTATTTATTAGATGATTTTTCTGTGTAATACCTGCGGAAACAGGTGCCGAATTTAAAGTAATTAGGGCAAAGAAAAATTGAGATATTATAAGAGGTAAATCCGTGTCCAAATGCTTATTGACCGGGGCTGGCAGGGCTACCTATTCCGGTAAACTTTGGTTACCTTTGGCTTCCTTAATAACACGATGTATGGCTGTTGCCAAATCCTTACAAACGATTCCAGATTTTGCTCTATCTCCCCGGATAGACCAGGTAGGTGTGGAAGAAAGAGCTTCCCGTTTTACCAAACGCAGTATTAAGAAAGAATCTAAGATGAACGGGTTAAAGCTGGTGCTGAACATGATTGACCTTACCACCCTGGAAGGAAAAGATACGGACGGAAAAGTAAAACAGCTTTGTTACAAAGCCATGCATCCGCATGATGCCTTGCCGGACATCCCTACTGTTGCTGCTATTTGTGTGTACCCTTCAATGGTGAAAGTGGCGAAGAAAGCATTGGGTGATTCAGGAATAAAAGTTGCCTCCGTTGCTTCTGCTTTTCCCAGCGGACAAGCACCGAAAGATATTAAAATAAGAGACACCAAATATGCGGTTAATGAAGGTGCTGATGAAGTGGATATGGTAATCAGCCGCGGCAAATTTCATGCAGGTGAATACAATTTTGTGTTTGATGAAATAGCTTCCATCAAAGAAGCCTGTGGTGATGCAAGACTAAAAGTGATTTTAGAAACAGGAGAATTGGGCACTTTTGATAAAGTTCGCCGGGCCAGCGATATTGCCATGCATGCCGGAGCAGATTTTATTAAAACATCAACCGGAAAAATTGCTCCTGCTGCTACTATGCCCGTAACATTGGTGATGCTGGAAGCTATCCGTGACTTTTATTATAAAACCGGAAAGATGATCGGCATGAAACCAGCCGGTGGTATTTCTAAATCAAAACTTGCTTTGCATTATTTAGTAATGG
>JANPMI010000228.1:0-2342 GCA_031422725.1 Chitinophagaceae bacterium
AAATTACTTCGGTATATCGGCAACTGGGATGTGGTGTTTAAGAAAAGGGAGAGAGGGTTGTTTACGGCGACTTTGTTTGACTTTAGTCAGTAGGCAGTTAGCAGTCCTCAGTCAGCAGTCTGCAAGAGACACTATTACAGATATTTTTCCGGGTTTTGGATCATGTGGCCTAACATTCTACCCACTTCAGCATTTTTTTCAGAGAGTTTTTTATACTCATCCTGAGTAATGTATTTACAGGCAAAAGTAAATTCAATCCAAACGTCTGTCTCTGAATTTTCACTATCACAGTCTGTAAGTTTGCTTAGAAAATGAGCAGGGTACTTTCTTTTTCTATATGCTTCAGCAAAATTTGCACAGACTGATCTGGAACTTCGTCTTATCTGATCTGTAAGGCTATAGGTTTCTTCCTTTGGGAATTTTTTCGAAACCTCAAGTATGTCCATTGCCAGTTCAAATGCTTTCTTAAAAACTATCATGTCTTTGTATGATGCCATAAAATTGGTTTTCGAATTGTTAATAGTGTATGTCCATTGCCAACTGCCGACTGCTTACTGAGGACTGCTTACTGAGGGCTGCAAACTGCCTACTGCAAACTGCCGACTGACTGCGAATACTTTCTCCATTTTTCAATTACCTGCTCCATATCTTCCGGCAATGCTGCATTAAAAAACATTTCTTCTCCGCTGGTTGGATGAACAAACCCCAGCGTTTTTGCATGAAGGGCCTGCCGTTTGCAGATTTTAAAACAATTATCTACAAACTGTTTGTATTTGGTAAACACTGTTCCTTTTACAATTTTATCACCCCCATAAACATCATCATTGAACAGCGGATGGCCAAGGTATTTCATGTGTACCCGTATTTGGTGGGTGCGGCCTGTTTCCAGCACACATTCAACAAGGGTGACGTAACCAAAACGTTCCAGCACTTTATAATGGGTTATAGCTTCTTTTCCATGATCGCCTTCGGGATAAGCTTCAAATAATTTCCGGAGACGTAAATGACGGCCTACATGGGCAATGATTGTTCCGGTATCGTTTATTACATCACCCCAAACAAGAGCAACATATTTCCTGCTGATAGTATGATCAAAAAATTGTTTAGCCAATTGCCGCATGGCAATATCTGTTTTGGCAAGGACCAGCAAGCCGCTGGTATTTTTATCAATCCGGTGTACCAGGCCAAACCGTGGTAATATTTCTTCGGTGGTGTCTGGATTTTGCTGTTGCAGGTAATAAGACACCCCATTGAGTAATGTGCCGGTATAATTGCCACTGCCGGGATGCACTACGATGCCTGCCGGCTTGTTGATGAGCATCAGGTCTGCATCTTCATACACAATATTCAATTCCATTTTTTCGGGTACCACCCGGATTTCTTCGGGGCTCATGTCGGAATACACAATAATAGAATCAAGCGGTCTTATTTTGTAATTGGAACGGGTTTCTTTTCCATTTACGGTTACCATGCCTGTATTGATTGCCTGTTGTACTTTATTGCGGGTAGCCCCTTCAATGCGGTTTACGAGGAATTTATCAATGCGCAAAGGTTCCTGGCCTTTGTCAACGTTTATAATGAACCGTTCGTACAAATCATCGCTGTTTTCCTGTATCTCCGGATTCTCTTTTTCTGATTCATCCTGCATAACCGCAAAGGTAACGGATGGGTTTTTGTTGGTAAATTTGCCATTCGTCTATGGATAAACAGAAAATTATATTCAGAGATATTGGATTGATGGATTACCAGGCTGCATGGGATTACCAGGAAGAGTTGTTGCAGGAAAATGTGAGAAGGAAGTCGTTAACCAGCAGTCAGCAGCCAGCTTCACCGGTGACAAGCATTGCAGAATGCCCATTGACAACTGCTCACTATCTTCTCTTTGTTGAGCATCCTCCTGTTTATACTTTAGGAAAAAGTGGTAACAAAGAAAATGTGTTGTTGAATGATGATGGGTTAAAAGAAAAGAATATCCAGTTTTTCAATACCAACCGTGGCGGTGATATAACTTTTCACGGACCCGGACAGATTGTTGGCTATCCTATTCTTGACCTGGAAAAATTTTATACCGACATTGGAAAATATCTCCGCAACCTGGAAGAAGTAATAATTCTTACGATGGCAGAATATGGAATTGCGGGAGATCGTTCTTCCGGCGAAACAGGAGTATGGATAGAGGCTGGTGTGCAGGGAAGAGAAAGAAAGATATGTGCCATTGGTGTCCGCTGCAGCCGCTGGATAACCATGCATGGGTTTGCTTTTAATGTAAACATTCTTACTTAAATTTACTGCGGTCGCTGAAGCACCGTATTGGCCAGGACCCAGGTGATATAGCTTCCATC
>JANPMI010000229.1:0-9597 GCA_031422725.1 Chitinophagaceae bacterium
CCGAGTCTTGCACCAACAGTGGCACCGACAGCTTTGCCCATCCTCGTAGAACCAGTGGCGGATATTAAAGGTATTCTTGTGTCGGCCGCCATCCATTCGCCGACCTCACGGCCTCCGCTGATTAACCCGCAAACACCTTCCGGAATATTATTTTTTTTAAATACATCAGCAATAATATTTTGACAAGCTATGCCACAAAGTGGCGTTTTTTCAGAAGGCTTCCATACACATACATTACCACATACCCAGGCCAGCATAGTGTTCCAGCTCCAAACAGCAACCGGAAAGTTGAAAGCAGAAACAATTCCCACAATTCCCAGCGGATGATATTGCTCATACATCCGGTGACCGGGACGTTCACTGTGCATGGTGAACCCATGTAGTTGTCTTGAAAGACCGACTGCAAAATCACAGATATCAATCATCTCCTGCACTTCGCCGTAGCCTTCCTGTAAACTCTTTCCCATTTCATACGAAACAAGTTTGCCCAGCGGTTCTTTATTCTTTCTTAGTGCTTCACCAATCTGTCTTACAATTTCGCCTCTTTTCGGTGCAGGCATCAGCCGCCAGGTGGTAAAAGCTTCTGCTGCTTTTTTTATCACTGCGTCATAGCTTTCTTTATCTGCAGCCGTTACAGAGCCAATTTTTTTTCCATCAACAGGAGAGAAGGAGTCAATTGTTTCTCCTTTTGAATTTATCCATTGAGTGCCGGTACTTACACCTTTATTAGTTGCTTCTACCCCCAGGGTTTTCAGAAAATCCATATAGCATTAAATTAAGTGTGCAAAGGTAGGAAAGAGAAGGTAGATGATAGTTGAAAACTGATAGATGATAGTGTTTTAAAGCGGTAAGTACACTATTGAATCAGAACGAACTGCTATCTTTCATGTCTCAGTTATCATCTGTTCTAATATTGTTCACTTTCGTTTGGAAAATCTTTTGCTTTTACATCTTTGATGTATTGCTGTACGGCTGAGGTAGCCTGTTCAGATAAATTCAAATACTGACGGAGGAAACGGGGTTTAAATTCTGTATTAATACCCAGCATATCATGCATCACTAATACCTGGCCGTCACAATGACCACCGGCGCCGATGCCGATAGTGGGAATAGAAATACTTTCAGAAACTTCTTTGGCGAGTGCTGCGGGTATCTTTTCCAGTACAATGGCGAAGCAACCTGCATCCTGCAGAAGCCTAGCATCTTTTTTTAATTTATTGGCTTCATCTTCTTCTTTTGCTCTTACAGTATAAGTACCAAATTTATATATGGACTGCGGTGTTAATCCTAAATGCCCCATGACGGGGATACCGGCAGAAACAATTTTTTTAATACTGTCAAGAGCTTCTTCTCCGCCTTCTAATTTTACCGAATGGCCACCACTTTCCTTCATAATGCGGATAGCAGATGCTAAGGCGATATCTGAATTGGATTGATAAGAGCCGAACGGCATATCAACTACCACCAGGCACCTGTTAATGCCACGGATAACAGATGAAGCATGATAAATCATCTGGTCCAGTGTAATAGGAAGAGTAGTTTCATGTCCGGCCATCACATTGGAAGCTGAATCGCCAACAAGAATAACATCAATGCCTGCGCCATCAATGATTTTTGCAAAAGAAAAGTCGTAGGCTGTCAGCATGGTGATTTTTTCACCGGCTGCTTTCATCTTTTGCAGGGTATTGGTGGTTACTTTTTTGATTTCTTTGTTAACTGACATGGAAATGATTTAAAATCAAAAGTAGACAAAATCAAATTTCGATCTCTTTCAGTCTTACTTCTTCATATAAACTGTGTATCAACCCGTCCGCTAAGCCTATTTTCGGTACAAAGATTTCCTGCGCATCGGCCCAGCGCATAACGTTGATATAAATGAGAAGGGCGGGAACAATAACGTCAGCCCTGTCTTCACGGAGTTTGTGCAAACTGATACGTTGCGCCAGCGAAAGATTACTGAATTCTTTATAATAGTCTCTGAGTAAATCCAGTGTCAGGGGTTTACCTTCTTTACGTTTCGAAATGGAAAATATTTTATTGATGTTTCCACCCGAACCGATGGTGGTAACATGATGATATCCTTTAGTTTTCTTAGTAATGAATTCTTTCATTTCATCCCAGGCAGCTTCGGTAACCTGGTTTTTCAGTAAACGGATAGTGCCGATATTAAACGATTCTTTGAAAACTAATTTTCCATCGCTGAAGAAAGTAATGTCTGTGCTGCCACCGCCCACATCCACATATAAATATGACTCCTCGGTTGTCATATTTTCAGCAATATGATTTTCGTAAATAAAAGAAGCTTCTTCCTGTCCGCTGATAACTTCGATCAGGATGCCTGTTTCTGCTTTTACTTTTTTGATGATGTCGGCGGCATTTGATGCATCCCGCATAGCAGAAGTGGCACAGGCTTTCAGGTGCTTTACTTCGTACACATCTAATAGTAATTTATAAGATTTAATCGTCTTGACGATTTTTTCCACTTTGGCAGGAGATATGGTGCCTTTATCAAATACATCAAAGCCCAGCCGGAGCGGCACACGGACCAGTACCGTTTTAATGAAGTCAGGAACACCCTGCGGGCCGGCAATTACATCTGTTATTAATAATCTTGCTGCGTTACTTCCAATATCAATGGCTGCCAGTCTCACGGTTTATCTGTGTTTTTTTATACAGGTAGTTATAAGTTTCTACCTGTGATCGGATTTTCTTTTTTGTGGTGCGGACATAATCATTGCTCAATTCATTGTCTAACCATCTTGCTTTCACATTATCCTGTAACTGTATGTCTAATATATCTTTCAATTCCTGTTTTAATTCTTCATGCCAGATGGGACAAGTGGCTTCCACACGGTGTTCTAAATTTCGCCTCATCCAGTCGGCCGAAGATATATAAACTTTTTCTTTGCCCCTGTTATGAAATACCCACACCCTTGCATGTTCCAGGTATTCATCCACGATGCTGATGGCCCGTACAGGTTTTTCATATTTTTTATTTTCTGAAAACATACAGAAAACACCACGGATGATTAGCCTGATCTGCACGCCGGCCCTGGCAGCATCATATAATTTTTGAATCATGTCTTCATCACTCAGCGAATTCATTTTTAACGTAATGGCAGCGGGTTTCTTTTTTCTTGCCTGTTTTATTTCTTCATCAATCAATTTGAGCATTTCTTTTTTTACAAACATCGGGCTGGGAATAATAACCTTACAATCCCGTAAAAAATTCATCCCGGATTTGGGCTGCTCCAGGTAGCTGAAGATCCGGTTTACATCTGCCATGATTTTTTGGTTGGCCGTCAGCAGGCAATGATCGCCATATACTTTTGATGTTCTTTCATTCAGGTTGCCGGTACTTACAAAACCGTACAGGAGAAAGTTGTTGTCTTTTGTTCTTTTTTTAATAACACAAATCTTTGAATGCACTTTCATATTGGGAATTTCCACCAGTACTTTGGCACCCTCTTCTTCCAGCCTGTTTTTCCATTCAATATTAGCCTCTTCCTCAAACCTTGCCCTCAGTTCGAGCATCACGGTTACTTCTTTGCCATTGCGAACAGCATTGATAAGGGCATTGATAATTTTTGATTGCTGTGCCAGGCGGTAGCAGGTGATTTTAATCGTTGTTACATCGGGATCAAACGCCGCTTCCCGGATCAAATCAATCAATGGCAAAAATGAATGATAGGGAAGATGCAGCATCACATCTTTTTCCATTATTACATCGGTAACACGGCGCACAGTGAGCAACGGATGATCAAATGGTTTTTTGCGTTGTCTTTTTTCTTTAAACACCTGTTCGGGAAAATCCATGAAATGTTTAAAGTTGTGTATTCGTCCGCCGGGTATCAGGTTGTCTCTTTTAGAAAGATTGAGCCGCCTTACAAGATATTCGAGCAATCCCGGATCCATTTCCCTGTCATAAACAAAACGAACAGGTTTGCCTTTACGGCGGTTCTTAATCCCCTTTTCAATTTTTTGAATAATCGTGGTAGAAATATCTTCCTCAATATCTAATTCTGCATCCCTGGTTACTTTGAAAATATGCGATTGATACTGATCATAACCAAAGTAGGAGAAAATATCAGGCAGGTTAAAACGGATTACATCCTCCAGCAGGATGATATGGCTTTCATCAGGTTTAGGCGAAGGTAAAATAGAAAATCGTCCCAATGTGCGGCTGGGGATTTCAATCAGGGCATACTTTCTTTTTAAAGCACTTTCTTTTTTCCACATCACCACAGCGAGGTAAATTGATTTATCCCTCAATACAGGAAAATCCGGAATGTTTTCAATCATCAGCGGTATTACATCAGAACTCACTTCTTCTTCAAAATAATTGCGGACAAAATTTTGCTGTTCTGTATTCAGTTCTTTTTCTGTACGGATATATATTTTTTGCTCTTTCAGTTGCGCCATCACTTCTTCCCATATCCGGTTGAACTCTCCCTGCTGGTTCAGCACCGTCATTTGTATTTCATCAACAATTTGCTGTGGATTATTTTCCAGGTGCATATTGGCTTTATTGCCTAATTGTATCATTCTCCGCAGCGTAGCTACCCGTACCCGGAAAAATTCATCCATGTTATTGGAGAAAATACCAAGGAACCGGATTCTTTCTCTCAAGGGCACAGTGGAGTCAGCAGCTTCCTGCAATACTCTGGCATTAAAAGAAAGCCAGCTGATGTCACGGGCAATTGTTTTTCGTTTGTCGTGTTGGGCCATAGTAATAAATATTCAGGAATAAGATACAAGAATTAAAGTAAAATTAAGAATGCAGGAATATCCTATATATTAAGTTTTAACTTGGATTTTCGTAAGAGGTAAAAGACACCCAACCAGCCTTATCAAAATGCACACTTGCATAATCCTTTGTCCATACATCATTATGGACATAGTAGAAATAAACCATAGAGTTATCGTCAGCGGTCTTAATGACTGCCGGCTCTCCCAGTATTTCTTTTACCTGCCTGACAGTCATGCCAATTTCCACTTTTTCAAATTTTTCTTTTGTAAGTAAAAGCCGGGAACATGAAACCTGTAAAGTAGTAACTATAAGAACAAATAGTAGTACTCTATTTCTCATAAAGCGTTTCGGTTTATAATTTTTTTGATTGTTCAATGATTTTTGTTGTCGAAAATCCTTCCAACATTGGATTGATGACAACCTTTCCGCCGTTAGCGATCACTTCTTTTGCACCTGCAATTTGTTCTACGGTATAGTCACCACCTTTAACCAGTACATCCGGCATAATAGCTTTGATCAGTTCAAGCGGGGTGTCTTCTTCAAATAGTACAACGGCATCCACCATTACTAATGAAGCAAGCACCAATGCTCTTGACTCCTGATCATTTACGGGACGGTTTTCGCCTTTCAGTTTTTTTACTGAAGCATCTGCGTTTAATCCTGCAATTAAATAATCAGCTTCTTTAGCAGCTTGTGAAAGAGAAAAAATATGACCCTGGTGAAGGATGTCAAAAACGCCATTGGTAAAGGCAATTTTTTTGCCAACCAGGCGCCACTGGGCAACTCTTTGTACAAGCTGCGCAGCCGTTAAAATTTTTTCTGGTATAAGGTCAGCTCTTTGCACTGTTTCTTTGTTTATTATAATACGGCATGGCTGCAAAACTAAACAATCCGCCAATTACAATTACTGCCGTAGTAGCAAGCCACAATATCCAGCCAAAAGCCAGGGCAATGGAATAATTAAGGCCATATAGCTGCATTGTTTTTTCAATCAGGTAGGCATAGGCGCCGATGCCACCTGGTGAAGCGATCATCCCGATACTGCCGGCCGATAAAACAGTAAAGGCTTCTTTAATGCCATAATGTTGTGTTTCCTGTAACGCCATAAAACCAATATAGCCGCCGGAGAGATAAAGTGTCCAGAGTGCAATTGTAAAAAATATAAACTGCTTACGTTTTTTTAGGTGCTTAATGGCGCCAACACCCTGGAGAATACTTTTCCAGATTTTTTTGAACGATACTGCCAGATCAGCAAAAGTTTTTTTCTTTATAAACATCCACAACGCAATTGCCAGAAAAATAATTGCCAGCAGGATGAGGCTGATAAGGAGGGAAGAAATTTTCTTTTCTTCTTTTTCCGGGGATGAATTAAAAAAAGCGTCTAATATCCGTGAATATAATGCCGGCTGTATTGCCAGGGTAATTCCAAAAATCAATAACAGGGTAAGGGCATCAATGATGCGTTCTAATATAATAGTGCCAATAAGTTTATCTGCGGGAATGTTCTCATAACGGGACAGCACCGTACATTTTACTACTTCACCCAGCCGCGGCACTCCCTGGTTGACGAGGTACCCAATCATTACTGCAAAAAAAGAATTTGCTTTAGAAGGAAAATAGCCAAGGGGTTCTATCAGTAATCTCCAGCGGAGGGCTCTTACAAAGTGGCTTAAAAAAAGAATACCAAATACAGGAATGATGAGCCAGTGTTTTGCGTTGCGAAAAGCTAACCTGATCTGTATGATTTTTTCCTTATCGAGATTTTTAAGGGAAAGCCAGGCAAATAAAACACCTAATCCCAGGAAGAAAAGATATTGAAATATGGTGCGAAGATGTTTATTCATGAAGATCGGAAAATAAAAGGATGTAATAGAACTACAAGTAGAGATGCGATCAAATATATTAATTAAGGGTCATATTGTCAATCAGTCGTACCTGATTGAGATAAGCAGCAATGAGTGCAGTTATTTTTTGCCGGCCGTCCCATTTCGTAACCAATGAAAGATTTCTGGCATCAGCTATTTCCACATAGTCAATTTTAAAACCTGCTTTTTCAAGCATTGAGTGTGCTTCTTTAACTATAGCTGTAGTATTTCCTTTTTGTAATTTTTTCTGAATCAAACTAAGACTGTGATAAATAACAGGAGCAGTCTCCCGTTCATTTTTTCCCAATCTGAGGTTACGGCTGCTCATAGCAAGTCCATCAGGTTCCCGGAGAGTGGGGCAGACGACCACATTTATTTTCTCCTCCTGTTTAATCAACTCAACTAATTTTTTTATCACCATACATTGCTGGTAATCTTTCTGACCTAAATACAAATTATCAGGCAGCACAATATCCAGCAAGCGATGAACCACCATGCACACTCCCTGGAAATGACCGGGACGGAATTTTCCTTCCAATACGGTTTCAAGATATCCAAGCTCATAATTCACCCGGGAGTGTACACCCTCCGGATATATTTGTTTTACAGCAGGAAGAAACAGTATATCACATCCCGCAGCTTCCAGCATGCCAATATCTTTTTCTAACGTAATGGGATATTTTTCAAAATCAGCCGGATCATTGAACTGCGCAGGGTTAACAAATATGCTGCATACAGTAACAGCATTTTCTTTTATAGAGGTTTCTATCAGTGAAATATGGCCTTTATGCAATGCTCCCATAGTAGGAACAAAACCAATATCACCCCCCCCGTTTTGCTGAGCATCAAGCCATTTACGCAGGTCTGCTGTTTTTTTAAATAAGATCATGCTTTAAGCAATATATACTATACTCTTTATAAACATCCTGTTTCAGCGTAAAATAACTACCTTTGCCACCTTTTACCAAGAGATATAAATTAAACGGAAAGTCAATGTCAGCAAAGAAAAGAATTTTATTTATAGCTAACGAGATGTCGCCCTACCTGGAGCTGACAGAATTTTCTGAAATAGCGAATAAACTGGCTATCAAATCTAATGACAATAATTATGAAGTCCGCTGCATCATGCCCCGCTTCGGTATTATTAATGAACGCCGCCACCGTCTCCATGAAGTGGTACGCCTTTCCGGTATTAATGTATCTGTTGACAATGAAGATATGCCGCTTCAGATTAAAGTAGCTTCTTTGCCCAGTGCCAGGCTACAGGTATATTTTTTGGATAATGAGGATTTGTTTAAACGCAAATATGTTTTCAATGATGAAAATGAAAAATGGTATGATGATAACGGGCTGAGAACAATTTTTTATTGTAAAGGTGCCCTGGAAACCGTAAAGAAATTCGGCTGGCCTCCTGATATTATTCATTGCAGTGGCTGGATGACCGGACTTATTCCTGCGTATTTAAAAACCGTGTATAAGAAAGAACCCGTTTTTGCACACAGCAAAATTGTTTACACCATTGGGCAAAATACGTTTAAAGAAAAACTTGGTAACGATTTTGTGAAAAAAGCACTCATCCATGCCTCTTTAAAAGAAAAGGACCTGGAAATATATAAAGACGCTACCAATACGGCCATGTTCAGGGGTGGTGCCAGCTTTGCTGATGCTATCACATTTGGCGCAGAAAAAATTGAGAAAAAGTTGGTGGATGAATTTACTAAAGTGCGGGGTAAGAAGACGTTGCCCTTCAATCCAGAGGGAGATTTAACAGACTATTTACAACTCTATGGCGACCTTGCAGGCAAATAAATTCACCTAATCCTCTCCGGGCAGGAGAGGAGATTTCTAACCTGATTATAAATCTACTTTGTGAAGAACAGACACCCCGTTTTATTATTTATTGCAATCATAACTACCGTTGCTATTGTATTTTCAGCTTGCAGAAAAATTAGCGATTCTACAGAACTGGGCGGCGGCCTTATTCCCCCGATTGATAACATTAATACTTTTGATACCAGCCTTTCCATCCAGGCATTCAATGATACTTTTGGGTTGGCCAATGATTCCCAGTACCTGTCCCGCAATGAAGAGTTTTTTATGGGCCGTATCAATAACGATCCTTTCTTTGGTAAAACTGATGCAAGAATATTCGTTGAATTAAAGCCTATATTTTACAAATTTGCCTTTGCAAATTCTGACCCTGCTAAACTGCGTATTGATTCCGTCGTATTTATTTTAAATTATTTAGAGACCTACGGAGATTCTACCATTCCTCAAACGGTTAATGTCTATGAGATTGATCAGAGCTCTGATTTCAGAAATGATTCATCTTACCTGATCAGAAAGAACAATTTTACCTATTCAAACCTTCTTGGTAGCCGTACTTTTTTGCCGAAGGTACTTGACGACTCTGTTAAGGCATACAGAGATACAACAACAAACCAGTTAAGAATACGGTTGAATAATGCTTTTGGTACCCGTTTGCTGGGATATGACTCATTAAATAACGGAGCCTATTTCAATGATTCTATTTTCAGAACCAAATTCAAAGGATTTGCCGTGCAATCTATGAATACCGGCGAAGCAGTTATGGGATTTAACTTAGCCAGCAATAATACAAAACTGGCTATCTATTATCACTATGATAAAGGCACCATTGTTGATTCAGCCACAGTTGCCTATTTTGGTTTCAACGGTAATTCTGCATTAGATCCTGGTGCAAGTGCATCTGCCAATTATATACAAAGAGATTATAGTGGCACCCCATTAATTACAACCGTAAACAATGCAATAGAAGATCCTGTAGTGTATATTCAGAACACACCGGGCACTTTTGCCATACTAAAAATACCTGCTCTGGGTGCCCTGAATAACCGTTTGATTCACCGGGCCGAATTAATAGTGGAACAACTCTATCATCCGTCTGATACTTTTTTCAGAGCCCCTGAATTATTGCACCTGGACGCTTCAGATCCAACAATT
>JANPMI010000230.1:0-2528 GCA_031422725.1 Chitinophagaceae bacterium
TTTCCCAGATCAAAATCATAGGTAAAACCCAATGTTATAGTTGAGCCGGGTTTGTAAGAATTAAACAATCTGTCGCTGCTGCTGAAAGATTTTTTGCTGTCCACATTTTCATAGAAATAATAAGCGTTGTTCAGCAGGTCAGCCCAGGTAAGTTTTACCTCGCCTTTGTTTTTCATTACTTTCTTTGCTATTTGAAAATCCACCTGGTTACGGGGTCTTTCATAGATGTCCGGAAAATCCTGGTTACCTACTAATGATAAACGCTGACCAATGCGGTTGTATAAGGCCGATCCGCTCCATCCGCCCTGCTTGCTGTTGTATTGCAATCCAAGATTGGCGAGATAAGGTGACTGACCCTGCAACGGACGATTAACTGAAGTGGCCTGGCCACCAGCAGTAGTACCCAATAATGTAACTTTTGAATAGCTATAAGTAAGATTGGCAAATACACTAAAATTATCCAGCGATTTGCTGATGAAGTCAAGGTTCTTTCTTACTTCAAATTCAGCACCTACTGTGTAGGCATTGTCCACATTGCTGTAGCCATAGTTTCTTCTGTCGAGTACACTGGAAGGATCAAGACGTAATTCAATCGGGTCATCAAAGTATTTATAAAAACCACCAATAGTAATGGCTTCTCCACCTTTTGGATAAAATTCGTAGCGAACATCTCCATTAAGGATAGAGGTTCTTTTCAAATCAACATTACCATTCACTCCATAGTTAGCTTCATAATCATAGAACGAGAAAGGTGCTATTTCCCTGAACTCAGGTCTTGCCACCGTGCGGCTACCAGATACACGGATGCTGTTTTTTGTATTAGGGGACAGAGTGAAATTAAAAGAAGGTAACAGATCCCATTTCTCTGTATTTACCACCACTCTCTTAGCCGTTACATCTTTTGTAGTAAGGAATTGTTGAAAATTTTCTACCCGTACACCCCACACCAATCTTACTTTTTCACCAAACTTATTATCAAACATTCCATACATGCCATTCAGCACCGACACTCCGAAATATTTATCCTGGTTATTGGTAAAGTCATTCAACACAAATCCGTTGTTGGCAATATTTGACTGTGCAAAAATCTGGTTGAAAGGAAGGGCTGCTTTTGTAGCGTCAAATTGTGTAGGAGAAGTAGGCTGATATTGGAATATCCTGCTTTTAAAATCACGGATGCGGATAAGAGTAGAACCTCCTGTTTTAAATGTCTGCTTGTTCTTACTCATGGTAAATGGAATCGTCAGGCTTCCGTTAGCACCATAGCTAAAGTCTTCTAAATCACTAAAAAACCGGCGGGTATCATCATCATTGTATTCAAATGGATTGTTTGTTCCTTTTGGACGGAAATAAGAAGAGGTACGAAGGTCGGGTTGTGTTTTAGCGTTATAAGCAAAGTTTCCGTTCCATTTTAATTTGATACCGCTGCTGGTAAGCTGGTGGTCGCCTTCCAACTGTCCGCTGTATAATGACCGTTGATTAAGTACAGAAGAACGGAAATTAATATCCTGAACTCTATCATTGTTGAATCCGCCCCTTGTATAATAGTTGTCTTCAAAAAGCTGGTTGAACAGGTTCTTAAAAGAAATTTTATGCTTGCCTTTTACATAAGAGATATTGGCCAATGCCCCTACATTTACACTGTACTTATTCTGATTATCTTCCAATTCCACTACTGCATCCCCGGTCTGTTCATGTAATCTTCTTTGCACATCATATTTCAACATGCTGTTGCGGTACTGTACAGAAAGAATGGTACCCAATACACCGCCATTTTTGAATTTGGTACTCTTGCCCCAGGTAATGCTATAGGTCTGTGTGGGTAAAGCTTTATTGTTTACCTCATTGTACACATCACTATTTAACAAGCTGCTCCATGCAAGTCGCTGTTGTGTGCTTCCGCTACGGAATTCCTGTTGTGTTTTTGGAAAACCGCCTGGTAAGCTTCTTGTTTTATCATCAAAGCCCAACCAATCATTATTATTTCTTTCATTACTGGTAAAATCTTTAAATACTGATTGTGTATTGAAACCAAGACCAATGCTAACAGTTAACAAATCCCTGGTAGGAACATCTTTTGTGTTTATCTGGATAAGGCCACCAGCAAACTCACCGGGTAATTCTGGTGTGGCTGTTTTATTGATGATAATATTATCTACTAAAGAGGCAGGGATAACATCAAAAGAAAATGCTTTTTTATCAGGTTCTGTACTGGGTAGTTGTGCATTATTAATAACGGCAGAATTATACCGGTCACTTAATCCCCGAACCACAACAAATTTTCCATCCTGGATACTTGCGCCACTCACTCTTTTTAATACTTCACCGGTGTTTCTGTCGGGTGTGCGGCGGATAAAGTCAGCAGCTAATCCGCTTGACATTGCCGTGTTGCTTCTTTGAAAAGTGAGTAAGGCGGTTGTATTTTCCTGTTTCCTGGATGTAGTTTTTACGATAACACCTTCCAGGGCTGATTTGTCCTGTAAAACAATCTCCAAATAATTTTCCTGGTTGGCAGTAACATCTACTTC